>JAXDWR010000016.1:0-16480 GCA_034088265.1 Collinsella sp.
ATGTAGACGGGATAGTCGAGGACGCGCGCCGCGTCGTTGATGGCCTGCTTGGCCTTGATGGTGGAGTAGGTGATGACGTGGGTGACCTTCTCGGGACCATAGAGCTGCCTCACGTGCTCGATGACCTCGAGGCGCCGCTCATCGTCGAAGTCCATGTCGATATCGGGCATCTCGGTGCGCTCGGGCGAGAGGAATCGCTCGAACATGAGGCCGTTCGACAGGGGGTCGAATGTGGTGATGTCCATGGCGTAGGCGACGAGCGCGCCCGCGGCCGATCCGCGGCCGGGGCCGACGCCGATGCCGTTTTGCTTCGCCCAGCGCACGTACTCGGCGACGATGAGGAAGTAGGCGGCGAAGCCCTTGTCGCAGATGACCTTGTACTCGAACTCGAAGCGCTCGCGGATGTCGACGCCGTTGATGGAGCGCCCGTCCCAATCATCGCCGTAGCGCTTGGCGAGCCCCTCCTCGCATTCGCGCCTGAACTGGCTCTCATGCGTCTCCCCGGGGTCGAGCAGCGGGTAGTTGGGCAGGATGATGCTGTCCCAGTCGAGCTCGACGTTGCATTTCTCGGCGATCTCGACGGTGTTGTCGCAGGCTTCGGGGCAATACGGGAACAGCGCGCGCATCTCCTCCTCGGTCTTCATGTAGAACTCCGACCCCTGCATGCGCATGCGGTTGGGATCGTCGACCTTGGAGTTCATGCCGATGCACATCATGACGTCCTGGATCGGGGCATCGTCGCGCGTGAGGTAATGGAAGTCGTTGGTGGCGATGACCTTGACGCCGACCTGCTCGGCGATCTGGATGAGCTGGCGATCCATCTGCTCGTCGGTCATGCCGGAATCGGTGGTGATCCCGTGCTCCTGGATCTCGATGTAGAAGTCCCCGGGCTCGAAGAGATCGCGGAACGTCTCCGCCCATTCGATGGCGCGCGGGAGGTCCCCCCGGTCGATCATCTTGGGGATGATCCCGGCGATGCACGCAGAGCTCGCGACGAGGCCCTCTCGATGGCGCCTCAGGTTGTCCAGGGTCACGCGCGGCTTGTAGTAGAAGCCCTCGACGGCGGCCTCGGAGACCACCTGCATGAGATTGACGTAACCCGTCTCGTTCTTCGCGAACAAGACCATGTGGTAGAGCTCGGGCTTCTTGTCGCGCGCGAGCGTCTCGTCCGGCGTGAAGTACACCTCGCAGCCGAAGATCGGCTTGATGACGAGGGGCGGCTTGGTGGACTCCAGGCTCCCAGTCTCATCCCAGGCCGCCATGTCCCGGAGGAACTGGGCATGCGCGCGCGGGTCGACCTCGGGGTCGGGAGCCTCGAGCTCGTCCCGGCGTCCCTTCTCGAGGAAGGACTTGTCGTGGCTCCAGGTCTTGTACTCGGGGGTCCCGTGGTTCACGGCGTCGCAGGCGAGGCCGAGTTCGGGAACACCGTACATGTAGCCGTGGTCGGTGAGGGCCACCGCCGGCATGCCCAGATCGACCGCGCGCTTGACCATGTCGGAGATACGGGTCGCACCGTCGAGCATGGAGTATTCGGAATGGTTGTGCAGGTGAACGAAGGCCATGAACGATCTCCTTGACGATCTTCCAACGGCCTTCGATTCTACCGCACCGCGCGGACACTCCCCGCATCTCGGCCCATGTCCCGAAAAGCACGACAGGGAGCGGACAGCCCTCGCTAGAACTCGAACGAGACGACCTGGGGTTCGTCGGGATGGATCGGATCGGGCACCTCGACGCGGACGAAGCGCAGGGAGACGCCTCCGAACCCTGCCTTGCGCAAGGCGTCGGCGTAGACCCGGGCCTGGAGCGCGTGCTTCTCCTCGAGCCGCGCGGGATCCTCCCTCGGGCTGCCGCCTGTCTTGTAGTCGACCACCAACGCGCGCGAAATATCGTCCGGATCGGTGCAGAGCAGGTCGATCGCCCCTTCGGCGAACTCCCCGAAGCGCGCGGCGAGCTCGTCGGAGCCGATGGAATGGAAGGGGACCTCGGCGCGCAGGAGGGGCCATGAGAGCGCCTCGGCGCGCACCGACGAGGAGCGCCAGCGGGCGAGAGCCGAGACCAGACGCGAGCGCTGGCCGGGAGAGACGCGCCAGAACCGACAGAGCGCATCGAGGCGCTCATCGGGGAGGTCATCACATCCCGTCTCGACCATCCATTGCGCCGCCGCATGGAAGGCGCTGCCGAGCGCCGTCGGATCCTCTGGAGCGGGCTCCAGGGCGACACATTCCGGATCCGACGCCGACGACGCCCCGCCCATCTCCCCTGGCCCCATCGCATCGACGACCGCGCGATCCTCCTGCGCGGCATGGAGCGCAGCGGAGATCGAGGAATAGCTATAGGATCGGCGACGGGGCGGGAAGGCGGGGACCACGCGATAGTCGAGCGCGGCGGGGCTCGCCAAGGTGAAGGAGTCCATGGGCTCGTCGACGGGGGCGAGGACATCCCCCTCGTCGGACGACGGCTCGCCTCCCGGCACCGACGCGGCGTGGGTCTGGCCTTGGTGAACGAAGTCGCACAGGGAGACGAGCTCGAAGTCCCCGGACCGGGAGTCCTCGAACACGAGGCGATCCGACGAGAGCGGATCGGGGCGGTCGGGCAGGATGCGCTCGAGCACACTCGGAACGAGGTCGCGATCGGGATCGAGTGCGAGCTCGGGCACCCGACCCGATCTCGTCCCGGCATCCATGGCCAAAAGGCACACCTCGCGCGCGCGGGTCATGGCCACGTAGAGGAGACGGGCCCGCTCCTCGAGCGAGAGCCGATCCTCCTCCGCGCGCATGGCGAGCCACGCCTCGGCGGCCGATCCGGTCGCGCAAACGTCATCCGCCAGGTCAAGGTCGAGCCAGGAGCCGGCAGAGCCGCCCGTCAGGAAGCGCTTGAAGCGCTTCCTGAGCTCTTCGCCATCGACGAAGGATCCGTCGGAGGCCCGCCCGTTCGGATAGCGGGAGGGCAGGAACGCCACGGAGAGCGTCCCGTCCTCGGCGCGGGCGCATTGCATGCGCGCCTTGTTGGGACGGATGCCGAAGCACTCCGAGACGGCCACGATGGGGAACTCGAGCCCCTTGCTCGCATGCACCGTCATGATGCGGACCGCGTTGCCGCCCTCCTCGTTGAGGGCGCCGGGGGCCTGCTTGCCCGCAAGGAAGCGGTCGAACGCGAGGGCGATCTGGCGCGGGGCATCGCCCACCGACGCCTCGGCGGAGGCGAGGGCGTCGAGGGCCTTGAGGACGTTCGCCGCCCGCGCGCGCCCCTCGGGGCCCTGCGCGGCGAGCCTGACCATCCATCCCGACTCGTTCACGACATCGCGGGCGATGTCCGACAGGCGGTCGCGGCCCACGCGCCCGAGGGCGCGCCCCATCACCGTCCGGGCACGGTCCAGCAGGGGAAGCGGGCCGAAGCCGGGGGCGTCTTCGCGGGACATGAGCCCGGCGTCCACGTTGCGCCGCCGCGTCTCCCCCGTCACGGGGTCGAGCGTCGTGCAGAGCGCGAGGAACTCCTGCGCACCGAGCGAGAAGAGCGGGGAGGCCAGGACGGGCGCGAGGCCCTGGGCGGCGTCAGCGGGATTCGCGAGGGAGCGGGCGAGGGCGCGGACCGTCTTGGCCTCGACGGTCGATGCGAAGACGGAGCCGCCGCTGATCACGCAGTCGAGCCCCTCCGCACGCAGCGCGTCGGCGTAGACGCCGGCGCGGGGCATGCCGCCGAGGAGCAGGACCATGTCGCCGACCGGCTGCCCCGCGGCGGCGAGCGCGGCGAAGCGCCGCGCGATGGCACGGGCCTTGGCCTCCGTGCGCTCCTCGATCGTGCCGCCTGCGACGAGGACCGCTTGCCGGCGCGAGGCCCCGTCGGCGCAAAGGCCGTCGGCGCGCCCCTCATGGGGGAGCAGGTTGAGGAAACCGGGCATGATCCCGCCGTTCGCGTCATCGAAGACGCGGGCGACGTATTCGAGCACCGACGCATGGCTGCGGAAGTTCTTGACGAGCTCCACCACGGTCCCCGAGGCGCCCCTCCCGGGCACGGCGGGCGCCTCGGCCTCGCGCTGCGCGCGGCGGAACACCTCGACCTCCGCACCGCGGAACCGATAGATGGATTGCTGGGCGTCGCCGACGGTGCAAAGGGTCCGACCCCCCTCCCCCGTCAGGAACTCGATGAGGTCCACCTGCTGCTGGTCGGTGTCTTGGAACTCGTCGATCATGACGAGCGAGAAGCGCCCCGCATAGATCCGGCGGATCGACTCCCGATCGCGCAGGGCCTCGTAGGTGAGACGGAGGAGGTCGTTGTTGTCGAGGACCGAGCGCTCGGATTTGAGCGCCACGTACTCATCGAAGACATCGCGGGCGAGGGAGAGGAGCTCGTCGAGGGCATCCGACCCGCACGCCAGGTAGGCGTTGACGAAAGCGTCGGCCGCCTCGGCTTTGAGCAGGGCGACCTGCTCTTTGGGAAGCGCCTTGCTCGCACGGGGAATGTCGCAGGCGAGGATACATGCCGCCAGGTCCTCTCTGGTGCGGGGCCCGGCGAGGAAGGCCTCGAGGGCCTGGAGCGCGGCGCGCGCGACCTCCGCGGCCTTGGGGGTCGTATCCAGGCACTGGCGATAGGCATCCATGAGGCCGGAGAGGTCGATGCCGCCCCCAACGAGCCTCACGTCGTCGAAGCCGTGACGGGAGGCGCTGGCCTTGTCGAGGAGGGTTCGCACGAGCGAGCGGACGCTCTCGCCGGATTCGGAGCCATTCGCCCCGATCTCGGCGACCAGGGGATACCACGAGAGCAGGTCGCGCAGGCCGCCGCGGGATCGATCGATGACGCGATCAACCGCCTGATCCATGAGGTCGGAGGCAGCCGCATCCTCGAGGACCGAGAACTCGGGATCGAGGCCGAGCTCAAGCGCATGGGCATGCAAGATCCGCGAGCACATCCCGTGGATCGTCGAGATCCAGGCGTCGTCGACCTCAAGCGCCACCTCCGACATCCCCTCGTCCAGGAGCGCGCGGCGGACGCGCTCGCGGATCTCGGCGGCGGCGTCTTTCGTGAAGGTGATGGCGAGCACCTCGTCGAGCCCATGGATGAAGGGGCCCGACTCGGGCGAGAGGGCCCAGAGGATGCGCCGCGTGAGCGTGAAGGTCTTGCCCGACCCCGCTCCGGCGGAGACGAAGAGCCTCCCGTCGAGGGTGCGGACGATGTCGCGCTGCTGGGGCATGAGGGTGGAAAGGTCCATGGGTTACGCGTCCCTCCGCTCGAATCCAAGATCGTGGTTGAAGGCGCATCGCGCGCCGGGCTTCGCCGAAGCGCGGACGCAGCCCGCCTCGAGCGCATCGAGACGACGGGAGATGGCATCCTCGACGCGGTCGAGCAGCTCGTCGAAGCGCATCGTCCCGGCGGCCCCCTCGTCGGGGAAGCCGGCTCGAAGGCCGGGCACCCGGCCGTCTCCGGGCTCCACCTCGGCGTACTCGGCCGACACCGCGCCGCGCATCGCCGGAGAGGACCCCTTGGTGGTGAAGTAGAGCGCTCCGCGCGCTTGGACGCCCAAGGACGATCGACCGATCGCCTGCGCGTAGATGAGCGACTGCGTGTGCTCGGGGATCCAATCGGGATCGTCGGCGGGAACGGTGCCATCGCGGCGAGGCACCGTCGGGTCCTTGAGCTTGAAGGCCGTCACATCGGAGCGGTGCTTGTAGTCGATGACCATGGCATGCCCCTCGGCATCGACATCGATGCGGTCGATGCGCCCACCGAGCGGCCTGCCGGCGTACTCGATCCCCTCGGAGTTGAAGGAATGCTCGAGATACGCGGGCGCGAACGGCAGGAGGGCGCCCGCCTCGTAGCGGACGACCGCCTCGAGCTGCGGCAGGATCTCGTCCACCTGGACGCGCTCGAGGGCGGAATGGGGTATGAGGGCGCCCGAGCTCGAGGTCCTTCCCCGCTCGTGCTCGCCGCGCACGCTCGCGAACACCTCGCGGAGGAGATCGAGGCATTCCGGGAGGTTGCCCTCCGTCACGCGGGGAACCCCCGACTCGATGAGCTCGGCGTGGAAGCGGTGCATCACATCGTGGACGAAGTTCCCCTTCTCCATGTTCCCGAAGCCCGCGTCGATCGTCTGCGGTCGGACCCGCGACGACATGAACCAGCAGAGCGGGCAGCCCACGTAGCCCTCGATCTGCGAGGCGGAGAGCTGGCGGGGCACGAGCGGGGCGGATGGGTCGGAGGACGCGCGGCGATAGAGGACGAGATGGGGGATCGCGGCGGCGTCGAGCGTCTGGGGGGGCAGGCATCGCACGCGCTCGACTCCCATCCCCTCGCCCGCCGAGGGATCGAGGTCGCGGACGATCTCGCCCTCGCCGATCGAGACCGGGGACGCCTCCGCGCCCGCGGCACGCAGGGAGGCGGCGAGCTCGGTCCAGATGGCGGCGGGATAGCGGTCACGGGCCTGGCCGTCATGCGTCACCCGGGCCAGGTGGCACGAGGAGCGCGGGGCGCCGAGGGCGCGGTGGAACCAGCCCCGGACGACCGAGGCGGCATCGAGCACCGCCCTCGCGGCGCCCAGCCGCTCGGCAAGGGTGACATGCGCCCCCTCCTCACGCGAGAGCGGCAGTGAATCCGCACCGACATCGGCCATGAACAGGCAGCCGATCGAATCGGCCTCGAGAAGCGCGGCGTCATCGAAGCCCATGAAGCGGATGGGCGCGCGCGTCGACGATTCCGGGCGGGCGGGCACCTCCACCCTCTGCCCAATCGGGACGAAGAGTGTGTCCAGGGCCGTCATGGCCACCGATTGGGGGATGTCGAGCGAGCGGGCGGTCTCGTGGAGAAGCTCGATGGCCCGCGTCGCCATGGCCGCCTCGACCTGGGCGCGCACGGCCCCGTCGGCGCTTCCGAACGCGGAGGCGGGCACGGCGGAGGCCACCGAGAGCATGCTCTTGAGCGCCGAGACGGGCCGTCCCTGCCACAGGAGCGAGAACACGTCCGCGCACACGCAGGGCACACCGGCATAGGGATGGTCCGACGCGAGTTTGGCGCGCGCGGCCATGATGCGGCCCTGGGCGCTCTGGAGCGAACGCAGCACCGCTTGGGGGGTGAGGGATCGGCTGGAGCGCAGCTTCTTGTCGAGCGCGCGCGCCGTGGCCGCGTCGGCCCCGGAGAGCGGGCAAAGGAGCCAGTCGGACAGCTCGGGCGCGGGCCACCAGGTCGCGGAGCGCGCGACCTCCTCCCCTGCGTCCTGCATGCGCGCGACCAGGTCCCCAAGGCTCGTGATGACGCGGCCCACATGCGTTTTGGCAAAGCCCACGCGACGCTCCACCTCGGCGGGGACGCCCCGTGCGGCGAGGGCGGGCGCCAGCTCGTCGAAGAGCATCCCGGGGTCGGATGACGCCACGACGACCCCCAGGGGGTCATCAGCTGCGGCCGCCAGAACGTCGGCGTACGCGCGCGCCTTCGCATGGGGCCCCTCGACCTCGAGGAACGATGGCGCGACCGAGAGATCATCGACGATGGCGTCCGACGACGCCCCGCCGAACCCCTCGGAGCGCTCGATCGGGAGGGAAGAGCGAAGGGCGGCGGCGTCGGGATCGAGCAGGAGCGCGACCTCGCCGCTCGCCGCGACGGATTCCATGAGCCGGATCAGGTGGGAGGGGAAGGTGGACACATCCCGCATGGCCACGAAGCGGGTGGATGCCAGCGGGTGGGCGCGCAGGGAGCGGGCGATGCGATGGGACGCCTGACAGCGCTCGATGAGCGAACGGGCCGCCAGGGCCTCCGCATAGCGATCCATGAGGGAGAACACAACCGACTCGGCCTCGCTCTCCGGAGCGGGCCGTGCACCCTCGTCCATCGGGACGATATCGGCGAGCAGATCGGCCGCGATACGCGAGAGCAGGCGCACGGTACCGGGATTCGCACGCAGGGGATCGAGGGCCCCATCGGGGGCGGAGAGCACCACGTCCGCCATGATGAGGCGGCGCTCGATCGAGGTGACGACATGGCGCCCATCGCCCACGAGCGCCCAGAGATCGTCGATCCACGATGTCGGTGTCGCCACGGCGACGCCCAGCGTGAGGCCCGCCCGGGTGAGGGCCGCGCGGGCGAGGTCGCGCTCGACCAGGGAGGGGACGACGAGCGTCGCGCGACCATGCTCGCGCACCGCCTCCTCGAGCAGGGAGATCTCCTTCTTGATGAGGTGCGCCCGAGAGCGCGCCCCTATAGCGATCAGCGCCATGCCGCCTCCGGATCATCGATGGCCGAATGAACCAATCCTACGCCATCGCCCGGACACGCGCCATGCGATCGGCCCGCGCCCCGATCCAGACGCAAGGGATCTATCGCCCGTCCTCGAACTTGACGATGATCTTGCGGTAGCCGCCGTACTCGCCGTTGAGGGCCTTGGACACGCGGCTCACCGTGGTCGAGGACGCACCGGTGCGGGCCTGCACCTCGACGTAGGGCTCCCCCTCGTCGAGGTAGCGCGCGACCTGAAGGCGCTGGGCGAAATCGCAGATCTCGCGGGGCGTGCACAGATCGGTGAGGAACGCCTTGACCTCCTCCTCGTCCTCGAGGAGGAGGAACGCATGGACGAGCTGCTCCACATCGGGGCGGTCGAACATCTTCTCTATATTCATGGCACCATCCAATCGTCATCAAAACCGAGCCGGCCCGCACGGGCGGGGAGGGCCCGCTCACAGCCCACCGATTATCGCAGCAAGCGAAGGGACACACCACCACAATAAAGTACTGCATGCAATCGCCATTGACAAACGGCGCGCGGCGGGCGGGCCTAGAATCTCGGCAGCGTCGGTATGAGCGAGAGGGACTCGCCGATGCCCGAGGTCCAGCGGACCTCGTCAGCCCGATCGATCACCACGGCCTCGATGCCCTCCAGCTCCTCGATGAAATCGATCGCGTCGCGGGCGCCGAGCATGAACGCCGTGGTCGAGAACCCATCGCAATCCATGGATCGCGGGGCGATGATCGTAGCGCTCGCCACGTCGCTCTCAGCCGGCATGCCGGTGCGCGGATCGAGGATATGGTGGTAGGCGACGCCGCCCTTATGGAAACAGCGCTCATGGATGCCGCTCGTCACCACGGAGCCCTCGACGATGTCGACGATGGCGCGGTGGTGGGCCGGATCGCGCGGGTTCACGACGCCGACGCGCCAGGGGGCGCCGGCACGGTTTCGCGGGCCCTCCGGCCTCCCGCCCCTGACGAGCACGTTGCCGCCGAGGTTCACCACGAAGCGCCCGACACCGGAGGCTCGCATGAGGTCGGAGAGGTCGTCGGCGATATACCCCTTGGCGACTCCCCCCAGATCGAGGATCGTGCACTCGTCCAAGATCGAGAGCGCGGCTCCCCCCTCGCCCTCCTCGACCACGACGCGCTCGAACCCGACATGGGGCAGGGCGCGGGAGAGGGCCAGGCGACTCGGGACCACGGACTCATGGAAGTCCCACAGCGACGTCACCGTGCCCATGGTTATGTCGAAGAGCCCTCGGCTGCGCTCGCAGTACCCCAATGCCCTGCGCACCAGGTCCGCCGTCTCGGGCGACACCGGCACCGGCTGCGGCGCCAGGGCATGCGCGCGCGATATGTCCGACTCTGGACGGGTGCGCGAGAATGCGTGCTCGAAGAAGACGCAGCGGTCTCGGCAGGCGACGAGAGCGCGATCCAAGCGCGCAACCACATCGGGATCCGCGCCGTCCTCCCCGTCACCGGCGTAGGCATGCAGATGAACGTCGGTGTTGAAGACGAAAAGCGAGATCGAGCGGGATCCGTCGGGAGCCGACGCGGGGACGGCGCCTCCCACTCCCCCATGCTCGTCATGGACCCGCCCCATCCCGGACCCCCAATCCCATCGAGATCCCGACGAGCGGATAGGATGTCGCTCGATGCGGGAATAAGAAGAGACGAACCCGGGCGCTCGCGCACCGGGCGTCCCCGATCCATCACGTCCCTTAATGATAGCGCCCCTGCGGCGCGCAAGGAGATCCGCCATGCGCTTCCTTCTCAACTGGCTTCTGACCTCGATCGCCATCGCCATCGCCACGTTCGTCGTCCCCGGCATCGCCCCCTTCGGACCGACCGAGGCATGGCTGAGCTTCGCCGGGGTCGGCCTGTTCCTCTCGCTCGTCAACTTCTGGGTCAAACCGCTCGTGACCCTGATCTCGCTCCCCTTCACCTGCCTCACGCTCGGCATCTTCCAGCTCGTCGTCAACAGCTTCATGCTCGAGCTCGCCAGCTGGCTCTCGGTCAACCTGCTCGGGGTGGGCATCGCCATCGAGGGGTTCCTCCCCGCGCTCGTGGGATCCATCCTCATCAGCATCCTCTGCTCGATACTGGGCGTCGCGGCCGCCGACGCCCAGTAGGGCGCGCCGGATCCGGGGCGCACGGCAGCTCCCCGTTCCTCGATGAGCTCGCGACCGCCGGACGATCGATCGCACCGAGCGAGGCGGGATCGGCGCTATCCTTGTGAGCGGGCCGGGCGCGATGGCTGCCCCATGGGCCCACGATCGAAAGGATGCGCCGCCATGTGGGTTTTCGACACCACCCTGTACCAGATCTATCCCTTGGGGATGCTCGACTGCCCCTTCGAGGCACCCGCGGTGGGCGACGAGGGGGCCGCTGAGGGCCAACGTGCGGAGCATCGCATCCGCTCGCTCATCGATTGGGCTCCCTACCTTGGAGAACTCGGCGTCGGGGCGATCCTGCTCAACCCCGTCTTCTCGTCGGACACCCACGGCTACGACACGCGCGACCTCCGCGAGATCGACTGCCGTCTGGGGACGAACGAGGACTTCGCCCAGACCGTCGAGGCCCTGCACGGCTGCGGTGTCCGCGTCATCCTGGACGCGGTCCTCAACCATGTGGGACGCGGCTTCTGGGCCTTTCGCGACGTCAGGGAGCGCAAGTGGGACTCGCCGTATAAGGACTGGTTCAACATCAGCTTCGAGGGGAACACCCATTTCGATGACGGGTTCTGGTACGAGGGCTGGGAGGGGAACCAGGATCTCGTCAAGCTCAACCTGCGCAATCCCGCTGTCGTGGAGCACCTGCTCGACTCCGTCTGTTTCTGGAAACGGGAGCTCGGCGTCGACGGGCTGCGCCTCGATGTCGCCTACAGCCTTGATCGCGACTTCGTCCGCGCGCTGCGCGGTGTCGCCGAGGAGCTGGGACGCGAGGGCGAGGGCGACGGATTCCCCCTCATCGGCGAGGTCCTCCATGGCGACTACAACCTCATCGTCAACGACGGGATGCTCGACTCCTGCACCAACTACGAGTGCTACAAAGGGCTCCACTCGAGCTTCAACTCGATGAACATGTTCGAGATCGCCCACTCGCTGCACCGCCAGTTTGGGGGCGATCCCTGGTGCATCTACCGCGGAAAGCACCTCGTCAGCTTCGCCGACAACCACGATGTCTCGCGTCTGGCGAGCATCCTCACCGAGAAACGGCACCTGAGGGCCGCCTACGGCGTCCTCTTCGGCATGCCGGGTATCCCCTGCCTGTACTATGGCAGCGAATGGGGCCAGCTCGGCGCGAAGGGCACAGGCTATGAGGCCGACATCCCCTTGAGGCCCGCGATCGACGCGCCCAGGGACGGGCTCTCCTCCCCCGCGATCGGATGGGAGGGCGGCGAGGGCCCCAACGAGCTCACCTCCCTCATCCGCACGCTCAACCATGTGCGCCGCAGCTCTCGCGCGCTGTGCCACGGCTCGTATCGAAACGTGGTCATCACCAACCGGCAGCTTCTCTTCGAGCGGACGGTGGAGGGAGAGCGGGTCATCGTGGCGGTCAACGCCGACGAGGCGCCCTTCACCTTCCACGACGACTCGCTGCACGGGACGTTCGAGACGCTCGTCTCGAGCTCGCCCGCCCTCGACGGGGTCCGTGATGATGCGGGCGACAGGGAGATGGAGCTGCAGGGGAGCCTCGATATCGAGGGCTTCGGCGTCCTCTACCTGCGACAGCGTGGCTAGATGCGCGGGGGGGGAGCGGCTAACCGCGGACCAGGCAGTCGTATCGAACCGCCTTCCCGACGATCGAATGGCTCGGCTTGACGCCCGCCAGATAGGGGCCCTTCGCCGGACGCTTGACGACGACCTTGCGCGGGCGCACCTCGAGCGCCGCGCGCAAGAGCTCCTCCTGGTTGGCGCAGGGGCGCTCAAGGTGATGGAGGAGCTGGAACTTCTTTTTGACCGCCGCGCTCTTGCTTCGCTCCGGGAACATGGGATCTAGATAGACCACGTCGGGCGAGTCGGGAAGTGCGGGCAGCGCCGCGATGCTGTCGCACTCGATGAGCTCCATGCGCCCGACGAACCCCGCGAGCCGCTCGTCGCGGGCCGCGCGCGCGAGGGCGTCGCGCAGCAGCGCGGCGATGACCGGATCGCTCTCGAACATGGTGACGCGAAAACCGGCCGCGGCAAGGAGCAGGGAGTCGTCCCCCAGCCCCGCCGTTGCATCGATGGCCGTGGGCGCGATGCCGGTCGGCTTCACGCGGGCGGCGCGGACCAGGAGCTCGCGCGCGAGGTTGGCCGGCTTGAGGCGCGGGAGCATGCGCGCGAGATCGCCGCGGAGCGCGAGGCCAGCACGTCGGAGCTCGAGGCCGTCCTCGCCCATATGGAGCATCAGGGCCCCTGGAGGGGCCTCCTCCTCGGATCCGATCAGGATGGCGCCCACGTGGAGGGCCAGATCGGTCGCCACCTGCGCATCGACACCCCGGTCCGCAAGGAGCACGAGCGGGGTGGAAGCCCCCTTTGGAGCCCCTCCGCCCTCGGACCCATCGATCCCATTCGATCCAAGCCCGTGCACGTTGTCCCTCCTCGCCATCATCTCAGCGCGGCGGCCGCGCCCGGGACGCCCGAGGGCGCTCCGTCCTGCAGATACCTTCCCAGCCTTGCGAGGGCCTCCGCCCCGTCGCGCCGACCGACCTGGTAGACGTGCTCGAGCACCTCGGGATCCCTCACCACGGCGGGGACCTTCACCGATTCACTCGGACGGATGACGAAGAGCCCGCCCGACCGCTCGAGCCTCGCGACGCGGTCGAGGATGGCGTTGTAGCGCTCATGCCGGGTCTCGATGAGCTCGACGAGGCGGGGGTATGGGCGCAGGGCGCGACGGATCGCGCCGAGAGCGCGCACGGGCTCCTTGCGAAAACCCGCGGGCTGGGTGAGGATGGCCACGTTCCTCGCATGGCCGCGGCGCAGCATCCAGTCGATAGGGATGGGATCCGCCACGCCCCCATCCAAATACCGCCCTCCCCCGATCCTCACCGGACGCGAGACGACCGGGATCGAGGCCGAGGCGCGCATCCACTCGATATCGCGCTCGTCGCCGTTCTCGAGGGGGCGGTACACCGCGTCCCCCGTGTCGACGTCAGTGCAGACCACGGTGAAGGCCATGGGGCTCGCCGAAAAAGCTGCCGTGTCGAAGGGATCGAGCCTGAAGGGGACCTCGTGGTAGGCGAAGTCACGATTGTACAGATCACCGGTCGTGATGAGGCTTCGGAGCCCGGCGTAGCGGGGGTCCGCGCAGAAGCGTTTGTTGTAACGGATCGCCCGCCCGATCTGGCCCGACTTGTAGTTGCAGCCGAACGCCGCCCCGGCGGACACGCCCACCGTGTCCGCGGCGAGGATGCCATGCTCCATCCAGACATCGAGCACGCCTGCGGTGAACAAGCCCCTAAAGCCGCCGCCTTCGAGCACGACACCAAGATCCAGGGGGTCCTTGTCAAAGGCGTCCGCCCGCGCCGCATCGCCCTGACTTGCGACGGACCCAAGCCCCTGGCCCAAACGGCCCTCCCCGCTCAACGGGCGCGCCTGTTGCCGAGCCATAGCTTCCAGAGTCCGCGCAGCGTGAGGGCATCGTCGACGAGCGTCTCGTGGGAGAGGAGCCGCGCCATGGACGCCGCGCCCTCGCCCGTGATGACCACGGGAGCCTCCTCGCCGAGCTCGTCCATGACGGCGTCGAGCAAGCCATCGATGCGCGCGACCTCGCCAAGCACCACACCCGATTGCATCGCGGCACGCGTGCTACGGCCTATGACGCGCTCGGGAGCCTCGAGCTCCACGATCGGGAGCCGCTCCGCGGCGTCCGAGAGCGAGCGAGCACCCAGGGCCGTGCCCGGCGCGATGATGCCGCCGAGGAACGCACCAGATGCATCCACGACCTCTATGTTGGTGGTGGTGCCCAGGTCGACGACAACGACGGGGCACCCATGGTCCGACCGGGCGGCGACGGCGTCGGCCACGCGGTCGGCACCGATCTCGGCCGGATCGTCGTAGCGCATCCTCATCCCCGTCTTGAGACCGGGGCCCACCACGAGCGGCCTGCTTGGGAGGGCCAGCTCGAGCGCGGCGATCCAAGCCGACGCGAGGGAGGGCACGACGCAGGCGATGATGGACTCCGAGGGACGGGGGATGCCCATCATCTCGACCGCGCGATCGAGATGCAGGCGCGCCTCGTCGACGGTGAGACGCGCGGGCGTGGTGATCTCCCAAGTTCCCAGCAGCGACCCCTCGGAGAAAACGCCGAAACGCGTGGTGGTGTTGCCCACATCGACGGTCAGAACGCTTACATGCTCTGTATTTCCCATGCCCCTCCTTGACGACGAACCGTGGATATCCCTGCACGAGACTATACTATAGCGGTCCTATCACCGTAACCCGACTCCCCAGCGAGGGGGAGCGGATATACGAGGGAGTCACAATGGAACATTCCAGCATGCGCGCGCCGTGGCGCGGGCAGCTGAGCGCGGCCGGCGTCATCATCGGCTGCATCGGCTGCGTCATCATCACGGCCTCGTCGGTCTACACCGCGCTCAAGATGGGGGCGCTGCCCTGGCCGACCATCTTCACATCGATCACATCCCTCGTCGTGCTGAGGGCCCTCGGGCGAAACAGCCTCAACGAGGCCAACGTCACGCAGATCATCATGTCCGCGGGGTCCATGGTCGCCGGAGGCCTGGCCTTCACCATCCCAGGCATCTGGATGCTCGGGCTCGACAACCAGGTGGGCTGGCCCGAGATGCTCGCGGTGGCGCTTGCGGGCACACTCCTCGGGTTGGTGTGCACCGCCCTCATACGCCGCAGGTTCATCGAGGATTCCGGACTCGAGTACCCCATCGGGACCGCAGCCGCCGAGACGCTCATGGCCAGCCGGGCGGGAGGCGCCACCGGCAAGCGTCTGTTCGGGTCCATGGCCTTCGCCGGCGCCTGGTGCGTGTTGCGGGACGTCTTGCGCGTCATCCCCTCCATGCTTTTCGCCCTGCCCATTCCCGGGGTCAGCTTCGGAATATATAACTCCCCCATGCTCCTCTCTGTCGGCTTCCTTGTTGGCGGCGGGGCCGTGGCGTTCTGGTTCGCCGGCGCGGTGCTTGCCAACTTCGGCATCATCGTGGGTGGAAGCGGACTGGGCCTTATCGATGTCGCGACGGCACAGGGCATCGTCTCGAGTCTCGGCATGGGGCTCATGATGGGCTCGGGCATCGGCGTCGTGGTGCGTGATATCCTCCCCAAGGCGGGAAGATTCCTGCGCGCCCGACATGGGGACGCGCGAGCGGCGGGCAGGCGCCTGGGTCAGCTCGACGCCGGCGTCTTGGCCCTGCTCACCGCTGGTGCCGCGCTGATCGTCTGCTTTGGCATAGGGCTCGGCGCGATCGGATGCGTGGTCGTCGTCCTTCTCGCGTTCGTGACCACGATCATGAGCGCCCAGTCGGTCGGACAGACCGGAATAGATCCCATGGAGATTTTCGGCCTCATCGTCTTGCTGGTCATCGCGGCTCTCGGCGAGGCCGATCAGGTCAAGCTCTTCTACGTGGCGGGCGTCGTCGCCGTGGCGTGCGGTTTGGCGGGGGATGTGATGAGCGATTTCAAGACGGGATCGCTCATAGGAACCGATCCCCGAGCCATGTGGGTCGGGCAGGCACTCGGCGCGCTGCTCGGTACCGTCGTCTCCGTCGCGGTCATGGCCGCCCTGCTCAGCGCATATGGCGCCGATGCCTTCGGGCCCGGCAAGCTTTTCGTCTCCGCACAGGCGAGCGTCGTCGCCACCATGGTCTCCGGCGTTCCGAGCCTGGGGGCCTTCATCATCGGCCTACTTGGCGGCACGGCGCTCTATTGCGTGGGCATACCTTCCATGATGATCGGACTTGGGGTGTACCTTCCCTTCTATATGTCTTTCTCGGCGACGCTCGGCGCATGCGTGAAGTTCGCTTTCGACCGTCTGAGCGCCCGTCGCGAGAATCGAGGGGACGCGGATGGACAAGAGACCACCGACGAGGAGACCGGCATCATCATCGCCTCGGGCGTTCTTGGCGGCGAGTCGATCGTCGGGGTCATTCTCGCCCTCGTCGCCGTCGTCGGCGGATTGATCGGATAGCGCAAAGATCGTCCGACGCGAGATGCTTTTCGATAGCGGCGGCGCGCGTTGCGCCCCCCCCCGTCTTCAGGCACAATTAATTCCCCCGCACCCGGGTTCAACCCCCCCAAAAACAAACATGAGCCCC
>JAXDWR010000017.1:0-13938 GCA_034088265.1 Collinsella sp.
CTCGGATGGTCTGCCGCAAAACGACCTCGATCTGATCCGCCTTCTCATGAATCGCGGCGTGGATGGGGTCTTCCTTGTCGTCGCTAACGAGGTGTCGCAAGACGGGAAGCTCGTCGAGGAGCTCGAGGGCCTGTCCATCCCCTTCGTCCTCGTCGACCGCGTCATAGAGGGCTTGCCCTGCGACAAGGCCCTGTTCGATCATGAGCTCGGCGGGTACATGGCGACGCGCCATCTTTTGGAGCGCGGGCATCGCCGCATAGCCTGCCTGGTCAATGCGGAGAGATCCATGACGGGCCGCCTCCGTCTTGCCGGATACCGCCGTGCACTCACCGAGGCCGGCATATCACCCGATCCCGCCCTGGAGTTCGAGAGCGAGTACTACATCCCGAGTGCCTACGAGGCATCGGAGGGCTTGATGGGGACGGGTGCCACGGCTGTGTTCGCGAGCAGCGACAACATCGCATTGGGGCTCCTCAAGCGCCTCTACGAGCTTGGCCTGCGCGTGCCGGGCGATGTCTCGGTGGTGAGCTACGACAACAGCGCCGCTGACGCCCTTTTCGAACCGGCCCTGACCTCCATCGATCAGAATGTCTCCGAGCTCTCGACCAATGCGCTCGAGCTTATGCTGGGGAGGCTATCGGACCCTTCAACCCCTCCCGAATGCCGTCTGCTCGAGCCGCGTCTCATCGTGAGGGAGAGCGTCTCCGAGAGGCCCTGAGCGCGCCCTGGTTCCCATCTGCCCTTGGCTTCTGGTGAAGGCTTTGTGGTGAATAAGAGAAAACGTTTTATCTATAAAGATAAAACGTTTTATCACTTAGACTGACCCAGAAGTGGCACGGGTCTGTCATGGATCCACATCGATGCGAGGAGGAACGAATGGGTCAGCGCGTTCTCGGCACCCCTTGGCGCAAACTTGGTCACGAGGTGCCCGTTGAGTCTATCGAGGGCGTCGATAGGTACTGGCGATGCGCCAACTACCTTTCGGTGGGGCAGATCTATCTGCGGAGCAACCCGCTTATGCGCTCCGATTGGACCGATGAGCGGACTGGGGAGGCGCGTGACTTCGGTCGCGTGGACGTCAAGCATCGCCTGGTCGGCCACTGGGGGACGACGCCGGGCATCAACTTCCTCATGGGGCACATCAACCGACTGATCGCCGACCACGGCCAAAACGCCATCTTCCTCATGGGCCCCGGACATGGCGGGCCCGCCGGCACCGCCCAATCGCTCCTCGATGGAACCTACCGCGAGATCCGTCCCGATATCACTGATGACGAGGCTGGGCTTCAGCGCTTCTTCCGTCAGTTCTCCTACCCCGGTGGCATTCCGAGCCACTTCGCCCCCGAGACCCCCGGCTCGATCCATGAGGGCGGCGAGCTCGGGTACACCCTGTCCCATGCTTTCGGCGCGATCATGGACAACCCGAGCCTTCTCGCGGTTGCCGTCGTGGGGGACGGCGAGGCCGAGACCGGTCCCCTGGCCACCTCATGGCAGTCCAACAAGCTCGTCAACCCCGCCTTCGACGGCATCGTTTTGCCGATCCTGCATCTGAACGGCTATAAGATCGCTAACCCCACCATCCTCGCCCGCATCTCCGACGAGGAGCTCCGGAGCTATTTCGAGGGCATGGGCTATGAGCCGCATATCTTTGAGGGGGGCTTCGACAACGAGCCCGCGATCTCCATCCACGCCCGATTCGCCGCCCTTCTGGAGGAGGTCTTCGACAAGATCTGCGATATCAAGGCCCGAGCCGCCGCAGGAGATCAATCGCGTCCCGTCTACCCCATGATCGTGTTCCGCACCCCCAAGGGCTGGACATGCCCCAAGCACATAGATGGAAAGAAGACCGAGGACTCCTGGCGCGCCCACCAGGTGCCGCTCGCCGATGCCAGGGACACCCACGAGCATTTCCGCGTCTTGCGGGGGTGGCTCCGCTCCTATGCCCCCTCTGAGCTCTTCACCCCCGAGGGCGCCATCCGTTCCGAGGTCACCTCGTTCATGCCGCGAGGGGAGTTAAGGCTCGGCGCAAATCCCAACGCGAACGGCGGCCTGCTCCGTTGCGAACTCAAGCTCCCCGATATCCGTGCCCACGAGGTCCCCATCGCCCAGAAGGGGCATGGATGGGGCGCCACGGAGGCGGCTCGCGTCTTCGGCGCCTATACCGCCGACGTCATGGAGCTCAACGACGACTTCAGGATCTTCGGACCCGACGAGACGGCGTCCAATAGACTCCAGGATGCCTATCGCGTCTCAGGGAAGCAGTGGGTGGCGGGGCATCGCGCCGATCTGGACAACGACGAGCTCCTCGCGCCCCGCGGTCGTGTCATTGAGCAGCTCTCGGAGCACCAATGCGAGGGCTTCCTCGAAGCCTACGTTCTCACGGGCAGGCATGGGGTCTGGAGCTCGTACGAGAGCTTCGTCCATGTGGTGGATTCCATGGTCAACCAGCATTGCAAGTGGCTCGAGGCCTGCCGTCGGGAGATCCCGTGGCGCGCTCCCATCTCCGGCCTCAACCTGCTGCTGTCGAGCCATGTCTGGCGCCAGGACCACAACGGCTTCTCGCACCAGGATCCCGGATTCATCGACCTTTTGCTCAACAAGGCCAACGAGACCCATGTGGTCAACGCCTACTATCCTGCCGATGCGAACATGGCGCTCGCCGTCGCCGAGCGCGCCTACGCCTCGACCGACTGCGTGAACGCGATCTTCTGCGGAAAGCAGCCAGCACCCACCTTCCAAAGCGTCGACGAGGCACGGGCCGAGCTCGCCGAGGGCGCCGCTGCCTGGCGTTGGGCATCCACCGCCACCTCGATCGAGGAGGCCGATCTGGTGGTTGCCTCGTGTGGTGATGTCCCCACGCTCGAGGCCCTCGCCGCCGTCGATCTCCTGAGGGGGATCGGCATCAAGGTGTGGTTCGTCAACGTCGTGGAGCTCCTCAAGATCCAGAACGCCTCTGAGAACGACCTCGCGATCTCGGACGAGCGCTTCGTTGAGCTCTTCGGAGACGGGTCGAAGCCGGTGCTCTTCGCGTTCCATGCCTACGCGGGAACGATTCGTCGCCTTGTCTGGGACCGCCCCGGCCATGATGCCTGGAACGTCCATGGCTACCGTGAGAAGGGGTCGACCACGACCCCCTTCGACATGCTGCGCCTGAACGACATGGACCGCTGGGCCCTCGCCGCCGATGCCCTTCGCATGGTCGATGCCGGTGCGTATGCTGAGAAGATAGGGGAGTGGGAGGCCTTCCGCGACGAGGCATTCCGCTTCGCTGTGGATGAGGGATACGACCACCCCGCCTTCACCGGTTGGGTCTGGCCCGATGCGGCCTCCTCGTCCGACCCGGCGCTCTCGGCGACCCAGATGACGGCGGGGGACAACGAGTGACGCTTGCCCGCGCCCGCGTCCCGCGGTGTCGGGACGCGGGCGCGTTGATGACATTGTGCGACCCCTCGCGCGGGATGCATGGCGAGCGTGCACGTGCTATAGTTCTGAGCTACAGGCGTTGATGGGGACGAGTACCTTGGATACGCGCGTAACAGAGAGCCCGCGGATGCTGAGAGCGGGTGCGCGCGCCCGAGGGAAAATCACCCCGGAGCCGCGGTCCGAACGGGAGCTCCCCAGTAGGCGCCGCCGGAATGGCCACCGTCATCGGTCAGCCGAGTAACGGGCGCGCACGGCCGTCGTGCGATGCCTAAGCTGGGTGGTATAGCGAAACGCAACCGCGCGCGCCTCGCATCGCGCGATTATCAGAGCGCTTCGTCCCAGCTTGCAGGGACGGGCGCTTTTTTTGCACCCGGGCAGCGTCCCGGGGCGCGGGGTTTGCAGAGGGCGTCCAAGATCGAGGAAGGGGTATTCGTGGCAAACGAGTACAAGCAGACCATGAATCTGCCCAAGACCAAGTTCCCCATGAGGGCGGCCTTGGCGCAGCGCGAGCCGGAGCGCCTCAAGCGCTGGCAGAGCAACCGGGTGTATGAGCTCATGCTCAAGAAGAACGAGGGACACGACAAGTTCGTCCTCCATGACGGTCCTCCGTATGCCAACGGCCCGATCCATCTGGGCCATGCGATGAACAAGATCGCCAAGGACATGATCTGCCGCTACAAGGCCATGCGCGGATTCGAGACCCCCTATGTGCCCGGCTGGGACTGCCACGGCCAGCCCATCGAGCATAAGGTCGAGGAGATGCTCGGCACCGAGAAGTTCAACCAGACGTCGGTCGCAAAGATCCGTGAGCTCTGCAACGAGTTCGCCGTCGAGAACATCGATCTGCAGCGCGAGGGCTTCAAGCGCCTGGGCGTCTTGGGCGATTGGGACAACCCCTATCTCACGCTCTACCATCAGCATGATGCCGCCGACATCGAGGCGTTTAAGGCGATGTTCGACAAGGGCATGGTCTATCGTGGTCACAAGCCCGTACACTGGTGCAAGCACTGCCACACCGCCCTCGCCGAGGCCGAGATCGAGTACGCTGACGAGACCAGCCCCTCGATCTATGTTCGCTTCGAGCTGCTCGAAAAGCCCGCGGGGCTCGAGTCCTTCGACGGCCCCGTGGACTTCGTGATCTGGACCACCACGCCTTGGACCATTCCCTCCGACCAGGCGGTCTCGCTCAAACCCGGCGCGATCTACACGGCCATCGAGCACGATGGGCGCGCGGAGATCATGCTCAAGGATCTGAGCGCCAAGGTCTGCGGCATCGCCGGCTGGGAGCCCACGCCCGTCATGGTCGACGGGGCGCCCTTCGAGGTCCCGGCCGAGGTCCTCGACCATCTGCACTATCGGCAGCCCATCTTCGACGACGTCGAGGGCGTCGCGCTCCTCGCCGACTATGTCGGGACCGAGGACGGAACCGGTATCGTCCATAACTCCCCCGGCCACGGTGTCGACGACTACTATGTCTGCCTCAAGGAGGGCATGGACATCTGCATGCCCGTCGACGACGACGGCCGCTTCTACACCGGGACCGAGTTCGGGACCGGCGGTCCCTTCTCCGGCATGGACACCGACGAGGCCAACCCCCACATCATCCAGTTCCTCCGCGATCGCGGCATGCTCGTCGCCGAGGTCAAGATCACGCACAGCTATCCCCACTGCTGGCGCTGCAAGCATCCCGTCCTCTTCCGCGCCACCGACCAGTGGTTCGTCTCCATGGATAAGACCGGTCTTCGCGAGCAGGCCCTTGACCAGGTTCGCAACCACGTGAGCTGGTATCCCTCCCACGCCGTCAACCGCATCGGCGCCATGGTCGAGCAGCGCCCCGACTGGTGCATCTCCCGCCAGCGCAACTGGGGTGTCCCCATTCCCTCGTTCACCTGCGCGGACTGCGGCGAGAAGGTCATGAATGACGACACGCTTGACGCCGTCATCGCCCTCTTCCACGAGAAGGGGTCCGACGCCTGGTTCACCGACGATCCCGAGAGCTATCTTGGCTCGGCATGCGTCTGCCCCAAGTGCGGCGGCCATCACCTCAGGGCCGATCGCGACATCCTCGATGTCTGGTGGGACTCCGGCGTCTCCTGGAAGGCGGTCTGCGAGTTCCGTCCCGAGCTGCACTACCCGGCCGATGTCTATCTCGAGGGGTCCGACCAGCATCGCGGTTGGTTCCAGAGCTCGCTTCTCACCTCGGTGGGCACCAACGCCATCGCCCCTTACAAGGCCGTCATCTCTCAGGGTTTCACCCTCGATGGCCAGGGGCGCAAGATGTCCAAGTCCCTTGGCAACGTCATCGATCCCAACAAGGTCTGCGATGAGATGGGCGCCGACATCGTCCGCCTCTGGGTCGCGTCGATGGACACCTCCGTCGATGTCGCGTGCGATCACGAGATCCTTGCGCGCACGTCCGATGCCTACCGCCGTTTCCGCAACACCCTGCGCTTCCTCCTCTCCGTCCTCGAGGGCCAGTTCGAGCCCGAGCGCGACGGGGTCGACTTCGAGGACCTCATGCCTCTCGACAAGTTGATGCTCGCCCGGCTCACCCAGGTTCAGGCGGAGGTCGACGACGCCTATGAGGGCTATGAGTTCAACCGCGCCTATCGTGTCCTCTACGACTTCGTGGTCACCGAGCTCTCCAACGTCTATCTCGATGCGCTGAAGGATCGCCTCTACTGCGAGCGCGAGGGAAGCCTCGCGCGCAGGAGCGCCCAGACGGTCGTCGCGGAGCTGCTCTCCATGCTCATGCGCGACCTGCAGCCCATCTTGGCCTACACCGTCGATGAGGCCATGGAGTTCGCGCCCGCGGGATGCCGCGATGGACAGGAGTTCGGCGCCCTGCTCGATTGGTATTCCAGCCCCATCAGCCTTGAGCGCGCCAACGAGTTCGCCGGCGTCCTCGAGGCCTCGCTCGAGCTGCGCGGCGTCGTCACGAAGGCCATCGAGGAGGCACGTGCCGCGGGGACCTTCACCAAGAGCCAACAGGTGCGCGTGAGGGCCGTCGTCCCCGCCGAGGCCCATGCGCTTCTCACGGGTGACAAGGCGGTCGACCTCGCGGAGTTCTTCATCGTCTCCGAGGTCGAGCTCGAGGCCGGGGATTGCTTCTCGGCCCAGATAGAGCCGGCCCGCGGCGAGGCCTGCGATCGCTGCTGGAACTTCCGCGAGAGCACCGGCGTCCACGGCGAGCACGCCCATATCTGCGACCGCTGTGCCGAGGCCTTGTCCTGATCATCTGCCTTGCCCCTTTCGCCGATCTGGCGAAGGGGGAGGTTCGCCGGGAACGTCCGGCCACTTTGACTCGGCCAGTATGGCCGCACCGGCCCCCCGCCCCGCCTCGTCTGGAATCCATGGTTTCAGGCGGGGCGGGTTTCTTAGCGGATCCGGGTCCGGTATCGTTTCTCTAGCTCATCCCGTATCCCATGCGCGCGAGGGAGGTCTTCGCGCGCATGGGAGTGACACCCAGGAGGTCTTGTGGCCAGTCGAACGCATAGCACCCGATTCCAGCCCAGCCTGCGCTGGCGCTTCGCTGTCGCGGCCCTTGTCGCCGGCGCCTTCCTGGCGATCGATCGCGTGACGAAGCTTGCGATCCAGGGGAGCCTGTCCCCCGCGCCCTTCACGGGCGACACCTTCGAGGCACCCCTTCTTCCGGGCGTCATGAAGCTGCTCTATGTCGAGAACCGGGGCGCCGCCTTCAGCCTGGGCGAGGGGAGCGGTTGGCTGTTCGTCCTTTTGGCGATCGCGGTCTCGTTGGCGACGCTCGTCTACCTCTGGCGTGCGCCGGGGCTCAGCAAGCTCGAGGTCGTGGGGCTTGGGATGGTCGTCGGTGGGGCCATCGGCAACGCGATCGACCGGATCCTCTTCGGTTATGTCATCGATTTCCTCGCGACCGAGTTCATCGATTTCCCCGTCTTCAATATCGCCGATATCGGGATCACCTGCGGGGTCTTCATCGCGTTCCTGGGCTTCGCCTTCCTCTCTCCTGCCAACAAGCTCGACGCCACCGCCGAGCTCGATCGCCGTCGCGCCGAGGACGCCGCGCGTCGAAAAGGGGTGTAGGCCATGACGACCGACATGCACTACCTCGTCCACTCCGAGGATGCCGGAGTCCGTCTCGACGCCTATCTGGGCGCGCGGGCCGGGATGCCCTCGAGAAGCGCCTGCGTCCGCTTGATCGAGGGGGGCGCGGTCGTCGTCAACGGCGAGACCTGCCTATCCAAGCGCTTGACCGTCCTCGAAGGCGATCGCATCTCCGTCGAGCTCCCCGAGGAGCGGGAGGTCGGCGAGGTGGTGGGCGAGGCCATCCCCCTCGATATCCGGTATGAGGACGATCATCTCATCGTGCTCTCCAAGCAGCGCGGCCTTGTCTGCCATCCGGCCCATGGTCATGATTCGGGGACGCTCGCCAACGCCCTCGTCCATCATTGCGGTATCGATCATCTCGGGACTGTCCAAGGTGATGACCGCCCCGGCATCGTCCATAGGCTCGATAGGGACACCTCCGGGCTCATGCTCGCGGCCAAAGATGACGACACCCAGCGCGAGCTGCAGAACCTCATCCGCACTCGCACGCTCGACCGGCGCTATATCACGCTCGTCCATGGGCATATCGCCATGGACGAGGGCACCATCAACACCGGCATCGCCCGATCAACGCGCGACAGGACCAAGATGGCCGTGTCCGACGATCCCTTCGCGCGACAGGCGATCACCACCTTCAGGGTCCTCGAACGGTTCGAGGCCTCGCGTTGGGACGAGGGGTATTCGCTCGTCGAATGCCATCTCTATACGGGTCGCACCCATCAGATCAGAGTGCATATGCGCCATATCAACCATGCCCTCGTGGGTGACCCCCTGTACGGGAAGGGCTCGTCGCGAGCGAACCTCGACCTCGATCGGCAGTTCCTCCATTCCTGGCGCATCGCCTTCGATCATCCCGTCACGGGCCGGTGCATCGAGCTTTTTGACGAGCTGCCGTGGGATCTGGCGGCGGCCCTCGACGAGCTTGACGAGCGTTCGATCGGAAGGACGCCGGCAGGGGAGGGCATCGTCCCGCTCCTCGGTCTCCTCGAGGATTAGGGATCTTGGTGGCAAGCTGCTCTTTCTGTGCTCATATGCCCCACGACGCATCCGATCGGGTCCACCATCGCTACACTCTAGAGTCGACATCCATGCAACCGTCTGCCGGGAGGATCCCTTGGCGCCCATCGTAGTTTTCAACTTCATCATCGGTGGCCTTTTCAGCGTGTGCTTCCTCTATCAGCTTGTCTTCTTCTTCATCGGCCTTTTCCACGGGCAGGTCAAGATCCCCGCGGCCAAGAGGCTCCATCGCTACGCGTTCTTCATCGCTGCCCATAACGAGGAGGCTGTGATCGGCAATCTCGTGAGATCGATCAAGGCGCAGGACTACCCAGCCGAGCTCATCGACATCTTCGTCGTCGCCGATGCCTGCACAGACGAGACGGCCCGTGCCGCGCGCGAGGCGGGCGCGATCGTCTACGAGCGCAACGACCTTGCGCGCAAGGGCAAGAGCTGGGTCATGGATTACGGATTCGAGCGCATCCTCGATGAGTACCCTGGCAAGCACGAGGCGTTCTTCATCTTCGATGCCGACAACCTGCTCTCGCCCGATTACGTGTCGATCATGAATGACGCCTTCGATCAGGGCCACCTCGCGCTCACGAGCTATCGCAACTCCAAGAATTTCGGCAGCAGCTGGATCTCGGCCGCCTATGCGACATGGTTCCTTCGCGAGGCGCGCTATCTCAACAACGCTCGCATGATCTGCGGCACGAGCTGCGCGGTCTCCGGTTCCGGCTACCTTGTCTCGGCCAAGATCATCGAGGGCATGCGCGGTTGGGATTTCCACACCCTCACCGAGGACATCCAGTTCTCAACGTTCTGTGCCGTGCATGGCGTGCGCATAGGCTATGCCCCGGCCGAGTTCTTCGATGAGCAGCCCATCACGCTCGCCGCCTCCTGGAAGCAGCGCATGCGCTGGACCAAAGGCTTCTATCAGGTCTTCTTCACCTATGGGGCCCATCTTGTCAAATCCATCTTCGCCTACCGGCGCTTCGCCGCCTACGACCTGCTCATGACGATCGCCCCCGGCATGCTCCTGACCCTCATCTCGCTGCTCGCCAACGCCACCTTCCTCTTCGTTGGCGGCTTGAGCCATGGTTTCCTCGCCACCGACGCGGAGCTCGAGATGTGCGTGGGCTCCATCGTCATGACGCTTGGGTACATGTACCTCACCTTCTTCGTCATGGGCCTCTTCACCACGGTGACCGAGCGCAGCCACATCCACTGTCCCTCGACATGGCGCATCGTCGCCAACCTCTTCACCTTCCCGCTCTTCATGTTCACCTATATCCCGCTCACGGTCGCGGCTCTCTTCCTCAAGGTCGACTGGGTTCCCACGCCCCACGACGTCTCCGTCACCTTGGAGCAGGTGTTCGAGGGGGCGCGCTAGGTATCCCGAGCCATCGCTTGGGTATAAGGTTCGCCAAAGCATCGTGCATCATGCGATTTGGGGCGGAGCGCCCCGGGACGGGGGACCTCATGGAACAATCCAAGCTCAAGACCATCGATCTGCCTATCACGGCCGATCCTATGGTGTCGATGCCGCTCGACTCCGTCTCCCTTCAGCGTGAGTACATCGACATCATGGATTCGCTCGACGGCGACGGGGACTCGCATCGCCGCGGCGACGAGTTCCTCCTCACCACCAATGCCCTCTATCATGGCGGGCCGGTGCAATGGGCGTTTATCCCCAAGGTGTTCTCGCGCCGTGACGCCGGCTATCTGGCCTGGATCGCCGAGACCATGGGCGGCATCATGGAGAAGGTGACTGCCGCCTATCCGATCCTCCCCGAGCTGCGCGAGCGCTTTGGCTTCGACGCCCGCCTCGACGAGCTCGTCTCGGCTCCCGTCCCATACCGCTCTTCCATCCCCATCGCCCGCGTCGACGTCTTCCTCAACGAGGAGACGGGGGACTTCCAGTTCTGCGAGCTCAACACCGACGGCTCGTCGGGCATGCTCGCATCCATGGAGGTTGCGCGCGCCAACGCCCTGACGGACACCGGAGCGCGATTCCTCGAGCGACATGCAGCCTCGACCTTCGACATCTACACGGAGTGCGCGCGGATCGTCCTCGACTGCCTCAGGGAATCGGGCAATCGCTCGGAGCGACCTGTCATAGCCGCCGTCGATTACGTCGAGAGCATAGCTCGCGAGGAGATCCGCGAGTTCACCCGCGTCTTCGACGAGCTCGGCGCGACGCTGCGCTTCGCTGACATCCGAGATCTCTCCTATTCCGATGGCTCGCTCAGCGACGGGGAGGGCGCGATCGATTGCGTCTGGCGGCGCGTCGTGGTGTCCGAGATGCTCGAGAAGCCCTGTGCGGGGGCGGAGGCGCTCATGGCATGCGCGCGCGATGGATCGGTCCCCATCGTCGGTGGGTTCAGGACCTGGCCCTGCGCGACCAAGACGCTCTTCGCGATCTTCTCCGACCCGATCGTCGAGCGAATCCTCGACCCCGACGAGGTCGCCTTCGTCCGGCGCCATGTGCCCGCCACCTACCTGCTCGATGAGGGCTCCGACCTCTCGCGCTTCTCTGAGCGGGAGCGCTGGATCGCGAAGCCTCGTGACGGATACAACAGCGTCGGGGTGCGCGCCGGCAGCGATTGCACCGACGAGGAATGGCTCGAGGTGCTTAGGGAGATGTCGCTCACAGGCGGCACCGTCCAGGCCTACGCGCCCCAGTACCTCACCTTGAACGTCGAGGGGGGCGCCGCTGGAATCGGGCGTGAATCCGTCCCTCATGCCAACATGGAGGGGCTCTTCCTGTTTGGGAACCGCTTCGCCGGCGTCTTCACCCGCTGCGGCACCGCCGCGGTGATAGGGGAGTTCTCCGGACGCCTCAATATGGGCTGCCTGATCGTCGAGGACTAGCGTCATGGGCGATGGGCCTTGGGTCGAGGTAGCGACCACGGTCTTCTCCATATTGCTTGTCATCGCCGCGTTGATCGATGCTCGCACGCGCCGATTCCCCAACGCCCTCGCCGTCGCCACCGCGCTGACGGCGGTGGCGCTCGTTTCGCTCGCCATGGGTTGCGCGGCCATCCCATCCAGGATCATGGTCGCGCTGGCCACATGCTTTTCCCTTGTCGCATTCGAGCTCCTGTGGCGCCACCTGCATGACGGGGCCATGGGCATGGGCTTCGGCGACCTCAAGGCCCTGTTCCCCCTTCTGCTCGTCGAGCCCTTCGCCGCGATCATCTCGCTTGCGGTCGGACTCGCCCTCCTCGCCATCTGCTGTATCGCGCTGCGCCGACCCTCGCTTCCCTTGCTGCCCTTCGTCGTACCCTGCTATCTGGCCCTCTTGATACCCGCATCATCCCTGATCGAGCTCGTCTGATGTGACGGAGCGGTGCAGCGTTTATGATTTGTCCCGGTGTTGTGCGAAGATGGATTCACGGGAGCCCATCTTCGGCTCCGCCTACTTTGAGATGGGGGTGTACGTTTGACCGCTTCGCTTCAGAACAAGCTTCTCACGATGCCGGAGTCCCTGAGTGAGGGGCTCATCGATCGGATGCGCGACGATCGCGCCTGCGGGTGGGTCAACCCGTATAGGACCGACGATGCGGCCGCGACCCGGCGCGAGGATCGTCCGGGCGACGAGGCGAGCCTCTGGAGGCCGGCTTTCGTGCGCGATATCGAAAAGATCCTGCACATCCCCGCATATAATCGCTACGCAGGGAAGACCCAGGTCTTCAGCTTCAGGAGCAACGACGACCTCTCTCGTCGGGGACTTCATGTCCAGCTCGTCTCGCGCATAGCCCGGGACATCGGATTCGCGCTCGGGCTCAACTGCGACCTCATCGAGGCCATCGGGCTCGGACATGACCTTGGCCATACGCCCTTCGGCCATGCCGGGGAGCGCTATCTCGACGCCGCATTCCGTCGTCGAACGGGACGTCGCTTCTTCCACAACGTCCATTCCGTCCGGGTCCTCGACACCCTGTATGGCCGAAACCTCACGCTTCAGACACTCGATGGGGCCCTCACCCATAACGGCGAATACGAACAGCGCGTCTTCGAGCTCTCCGGCCTCTCGGGTTTCAACGAGCTCGATGATGCCGTCGAGCTCTGCGGGCGGGACGGCGGCGTGGCGATCGGCCACTTGAGGCCCATGACCCTTGAGGGTTGCGTCGTCCGCATCTCAGACATCATCGCCTATGTTGGCCGCGATCGGCAGGATGCCATAGAGGCCGGTCTGCTCGCGGAGGATGCCTTCGAGGACGGCATGGGTGGGCGCTACAATACCTGGATCCTCTCGCATGCCTCCGTCGACATCATCGAGCACAGCTACGGCAAGGACCGCATCGAGATGAGCGAGGGGCTCTTCGAGGAGATCCGCCGCGCCAAGGCCGAGAACTACCAGAAGATCTATCGCTCGGGTGGCATAGAGGGCGAGCGCGCCGAGACGCTCGGCGCGGCTTTCGAGATGATGTACGACCGCTTCCTCGACGACCTGAGGGCGGGGGACGAGGGGAGCTTCATCTTCCGCCACCATATCAAGCGGATAGAGCGCGCTCTGTCCCATTACGGGCGCAGCTATGATTGGCAGGGGGATCTCGATCAGACCGTCGTGGATTACATCGCCAGCATGACCGATGAGTACTTCGTTGAGCTCGCATGCAAGCTCTTCCCCGGTATCCATCTCCCCAAGCGGACCTATATCAACGAGTGAGGGTGAGGGGAGAGCATCATCATGGAAACACTGTTCTCCGCGGGGGAGCGCTCCCGGCAGCTGAGGAACGCGCCCCTCGCCGTCCGCATGAGGCCCGCCTCCCTCGATGATTACGTCGGCCAGGAGAAGGCCGTCGGTGCCGGCTCCTGGCTCCGGTCGGCGATCGACCACGACGTCTTGTCGAGCGTCATCCTCTACGGTCCCGCCGGAACGGGCAAGACGACGCTGGCGCACATCATCGCGTCGAGCACCCGAAGCGAGTTCGTCGAGGTCTCTGCGGTCACCGGCACGGTCAAGGACCTTCGTCGCGAGATCGACGAGGCCAAGCGAAGGCTCATGTCCTACGATCGCCGCACGATCCTGTTCATAGATGAGATCCATCGCTTCTCCCGCTCCCAGCAAGACGCCCTTCTGCACGCCGTCGAGAACCGAACCGTCGTCATGATCGGCGCGACGACGGAGAATCCGTATTTCGAGGTCAACTCGGCCCTCCTCTCGAGGAGCCGCGTCGTCGAGCTCGAGCACCTTCGCGATGGGGATGTGAGGAGGCTCCTCGTCCGCGCGCTCGCCGCGCCCCAGGGTCTCGATGGGAGGTTCGCGGCCGACGACGAGGTGCTCGATGCGATCTGCACGCTCGCCGCCGGTGACGCCCGTTCCGCGCTCACCACCCTCGAGCTCGCGAGCGAGATCGCCTCGACGCGCGCCGGGGAAGGGAGGGAGGCGATCACCCTCGATGATGTCCGCGTCGCCAACCCCCG
>JAXDWR010000018.1:0-4981 GCA_034088265.1 Collinsella sp.
CCGATGGTACTGCGGGGGAAGCCCGTGGGAGAGCAGGGCGCCGCTGACCGGTGGACCGCGCTCGGCCGCGAGCCGAGACGGGGAGGGGGCCTTCGGGCCCCCTCCCCCTTTTCGCGCCGGGGGGCCGCGGCGGGCGGATCACAAATTCCATATGCATCATAGACGGATTGCCGGGAATACTGTACATGTGTATGTACTCATCTCAAAGGAGTTCGTCATGGTTCAGTTCTACAAGCATTCCGATAGCTCTCAGTGCATCGTATCCTTCAACCCCGAGCTTGCCATGCCCGACGGATTCGTCGCACTCGAGGCCAACACCGTCGATGCCGCCGTTGAGAAGCACGTGCCCGTCATCGATCTTCAGCGCGATGGCCACATCATCCGGGTCTCCGTTGGCGAGGTCGAGCATCCTATGACCGAGGAGCACTATATCGAGTGGATCGCCTTCGAGGCGGACGACCGTTTGGAGATCCATCATCTCAAGCCCGGTCAGACCCCTTCGACGTTCTTCGCCGGCGGCGTCAAATCCGGAACCATCTATGCGTATTGCAATCTGCATGGCCTTTGGAAGGCATCGTTCTGATCCCTTCTCACGTTCGCATAGCGGCTCAAGGGACCGTCAGGGACGGTCCCTTTCTTTTTCCGAAGGATGCTTTGGCGCTATGATTATCCATGTGGTCCACGTTCGTTTGAGGTTCGATCCATGAAACTTGCTCTTGCTCAGATCGATATGAGGCTCGGTGACATCGAGGGGATATGCGAACGCATCTCGTCTCAAGTCGCCATCGCGTCGCGCTTGGATATCCGCCTGCTCTGCACGCCCGCTCCCTTGTTCTGCGGCTGCCTTCCAGGCACCCTTATCGAGTATCCCTCATTTGAGCGCGCCCTCGCTAAGGCCATGGTCGCCTTGGCCGAGGCGATCGAGGCGACGGGAGTGACCTGCTTGGTTCCGGCTGTCGTTCCCTACGGCGGATCCTCCCTGTTTGAGGTCTTCCTTCTCAAGGATGGGCGCGCGGTGCCCCTGCGCCTCACTTGCATGCATAAACGAGAGGGCGGTCCCATGGATCTTTGGGCTCCCCCTATCTTCGATATCGATGGTCTCAGGATCGCCCTCACATTCGATATCCAGCGCGATATCGACGTTCTTCCCCAGGGCTGCGATCTCGTGATCCATTTCCAGGCAGATGCGTTCGATATGTCCAGGCCCTCCACCACCGCGGCGGGATCGCTGGCAGACGGGACCTTCTCCCAAGCGGCGGCTTCGCGCGGCATCTGGTTGGCCTGTATGGCCCCCATCGGTGGTTTCGACGAGGCCGTCTACACGGGCGGCTCCTTCGTGCTCGACGATTCAGGTCGACTTGTGGCCCTTTCCCCCTCCTTCGAGGAGGACCTCCTCGTTTGCAACGTCGATCGCGGGCTCTCCCCAGAGAGTGCCACCTCTCATATCTTTCCGGTCTTCAACAGGGAGGAGTGGCTTTGGGGTGCGCTTCAGCTTCATCTTCGAGACCATGTTCACTCCATGGGTCGCACAGGGATCGTCGTGGAGCTCGCGGGCGATCTCACGAGCTCGCTTCTGGCCGCCCTTGCCGTCGATGCGCTGGGATCGCGCAACGTCGCCGGGGTTGTCATCGAGCGCCCGGACGTGTACACCGCCAAACAGGAGGCGCGTGAGACCGAGCGTCGGGAGCGTGCCCGCCTTGTGGCGCGAGCCCTTCACATGAGGCTCCTCGAGCGCTCCCTTCCCGATCCCTCCATCTCGATCGGTCGCGATGCGGCCCCCTTCGACCAAGCCCATCTCCTCGACGGGATGAGGGCGATCCTTGTCGATGACGTGGCCCGCCAGGCTGGATACCTTGCATTGAGCCCCCTCACCAAGACCGAGATCGCTCTTTGCGCGGATGGCGTGGCCCCCTCCTCATCCTTGACGGGCCTGTGCCCCTTCGGCGATGTGTACCTCACCGAGATCGAGTTCCTCGCCCGTCATCGCAACCGACTCTCCATCGTGTTGCCGCAGGATCTTGTCTGCCTCGATGCCATCGAGCGGATCAAGGATCGGACCATCGCCCGCATCATGGATGAATGCCGGTTGGATGCGGCCCTCGCATCGAAGGTGGTGGGGGCGCTGGCCGATCTGGATGCATCGCGGATCGATGGGGTCCTCGAGGCTTTCATCGATGGCAATCGGGCGTTTCACGACATCCCGCTTGCGGCGACCAGACCGGGATCGGTCGCGCTCATCATGATGCTCGTGGGCATGGGCGAGGCGCATCGTCGTGTTCTGCCGCCCTATCCCATCGTATCGCCCCGCTCCCTCGCAGAGCGTGCATGGCCCATGCAGTTGGCATGGTCCGATACGGGGGTCGCCGCTGCCGATTCGAAGACTCCGCATGACCTCGCACTCGAGGAGGTCGCCCGCATCGATCGGCATGGCGATGAGCGCGGGGCGCGCGTTCGCGAGGAGATCATGGGACTCCTGGGCGATATGCTCGGCCTCAGCCCCGAACAGCGATCCGAGCTCTTGAGTCCGGAGGGGCAACGACAGCTCCAAGAGGGGATGCAGCGATTCGAGGATCAACTCAAGGAGGCGATGGGCCGCCTCTCGCGCGAGGATCCCCCGGGTTCGGATGGGGATGGTCGGGCCCCGACCGGTCCCGCCGGCATGGTCCAAGGCTTCCATCCCGGTGAGGTGCCCTTCTTCTCCATCAATTGACGCCGTGTCTTGCGATGGGTCGGCATCGGATGATATAGTGCAGAACAGATGTTCGAAATAAGGAGATGGATGGTCGTTCTCGGTATCGATCCCGGTCTTGCCAACACGGGCTGGGGAATCATAGAGGAGCGGCGCGGGCGCATGCGCTGTCGTGCGTACGGGTGCATCCAGACGTCCGCGGGAAGCGATCTGGCCGTTCGTCTCCGTCATATCGCCGATGAGGTGCGTGCCGTCGTGGAGCGCTATCGCCCCCAGGAGGCTGCTGTCGAGGGCATCTATTTCGGGGCCAACACCCGCTCCGCTATACCGACCGCGCACGCGCGAGGCGCCGCGCTCGTGGCGTGCTCCCTGTGCGGGGTCGAGATAGGGGAGTACACCCCCATGCAGATCAAACAGGCAGTCGTCGGGACGGGCGCTGCGGACAAGGCCCAGGTGTCCTATATGGTTCGCAGCATCTTGGAGCTCGACCATGATCCCCGCCCCGACCACGCGGCTGACGCGCTCGCCTGCGCTATCTGCCACGCGAACCTCAGGCGCACGTTCTGCTTGAGCAACGGCTCGTTCTACCATGAGAAGGGAAACCCATACGCATGATCTCATTGTTGCACGGCACGCTCCTTGACACGACGCCGAGCTCGGTCATCGTCGATGTGTCGGGCGTCGGTTTCGAGCTCGGGGTCTCCTCGATAACGGCGGCTCGCCTTCCACAGCTGGGACAGGAATGCCTCCTCTACACGCGGATGCAGGTTCGAGAGGACGCGATGACGCTTTACGGCTTCTCGGATAAGGAGGAGCGCGCGATGTTCGACCGACTTGTCGCCATCACCGGCGTCGGTCCCCGTCTCGCCCTCGCTATCCTCTCGAGATACAGCGTCGGCCAGCTCTACTCCATCGTCATGGCGGAGGATCACAAGGCCATGGCGCTCGTTTCCGGCGTGGGCAAGAAGACGGCGCAGCGGCTCATCTTGGAGCTCAAGGGAACGTTCTCGAAAGACAAGGGTTTCATCCCTTCCGATGCGCCGACGACGGGGTCCCTGTCGCTCGCGGAGACCCAAGGGGCGTCCTCCCTCGATGAGGCGCGCGCGGCCCTCCTCTCCATGGGGTTCAGTCCCCAGGAGGCCGATCTGGCGCTCTCGGGTTTTGAGGACGCTGGGATGCCCGTCGAGAAACTGCTCGCCGCCGCTCTGAGGAGATTGGGGATGGATTCATGATCTGGGAAGCCGACGATCGCGACCTCTGGGGGGACGCGCCCGCCCCGCGCGCTCCGGAGCGGCTTGTGAGCGCCGATCTCACCTCGGTCGATCTCGATGTGGATAGGACCCTGCGACCCCAGCGCCTCACGGAGTACTGCGGGCAGGAGCATATCAAGCAAAGTCTCCAGATCCTGATCGAGGCTGCGCAGAGCCGTGGGGAGAGCTTGGATCACGTCATATTCTCGGGGCCTCCAGGCCTGGGCAAGACGACCCTCGCCTCGGTGCTCGCCAATGAGCTCGGCGCCCAGATCAAGACGACATCGGGTCCCGCGATCGAGAGGACCGGCGACCTCGCGGCCATCTTGACGAACCTGCAGCCGGGCGACGTGCTCTTCATTGACGAGATCCATCGTCTGAACAGGTCGGTGGAGGAGATCCTCTATCCGGCCATGGAGGACTTCGCGCTCGACATCGTCATCGGGAAGGGGCCTGCGGCGCGCTCGATCAGGCTCGACATCCCGCATTTCACGTTGGTGGGCGCGACAACGCGGTCGGGCATGCTGACAGGCCCCCTTCGCGATCGTTTCGGCATCTCCTTCAGACTTGATTACTACACCGTCGAGGAGCTGGCCGAGATCGTATCCAGATCCGCGTCGATCCTCGGGGTACCTATCGATCGGGATTCCGCCCTCGAGATCGGATCCCGATCGAGGGGCACGCCGCGCCTGGCCAATCGGCTTCTCAAGCGGGTGAGGGACTACGCCCAGGTTCGCGGGGGAGGGGAGATCCGCCTTCCCATCACTGAGGAGGCTTTGGAGTTCTTCGAGATCGACCGTTTGGGGCTCGACTGGATGGATATCAGGATCCTAGAGACACTGTGCCGGACCTTCCGGGGCCGTGCGGTCGGGCTGACGACCCTGGCGAGCGCCATCGGGGAGGATCCCTCGACGCTCGAGGATGTCTACGAGCCCTATCTGCTCCAATGCGGGTTGCTGATCCGCACCCCGCAGGGCAGGACCGCGACGCTCGCGGCCTTTGAGCACCTGAACATGGAACCGCCGTCTCATTTATGAGCTGT
>JAXDWR010000019.1:0-37990 GCA_034088265.1 Collinsella sp.
AGCTAAACCAGCTCAAGCGCGCGCTTGAGAGCCATGGCATCTCATGCTACGTGGGAAGCGATACGCCTTTCTAGCCTCGGCCTCGGAAAGAAAGATGGTCAAATGGCCCCGTTCCAAAAAGGACGGGGCCATTTGTTGAAAAACCTTGGACTCACGCCGACGGCGAGGCAAAGATGCTGTCAAGGAACTCATCTTTGCTCGCAATGGATCCCAAAGCGTTGAGCAGGCGATCATCGTATACATAACCGGATTCGCGCATGGCGGAGATCGCCTCGCTAGGCGACCTGTCGAAACACACGACCTGCGTTGCAAAGCCCATGAGGACGACAACGGCCTCGAGGCACTCCGGACATACAGCCTCAGATGCCGAAAGGCATCGATTGAGCTCGAGACGAAGGGACAGCTCGCGAGCGATATGCTCCACTGGCGTACCCCTGCATATGCGCGAGAATCGCGAGACCGCTGAAGAGATGGAGCCAGTGGACTCCGCGATATGCATGAGCAGGCACAGAAGGGAATGGATCTCATCCTGCCGCTCGGAGGTCAAATCGACATGGTTGGCCAAAAGGGTCTTGCCAAGGCGAACGACAGTTGAATAGTCGCCGCTTCTCGGCCAGACGCGCTCCCCACATGGGCCTTCCCCATAGTCGTTGAAAGCAGCGTCGAGCATCCCAAGGGCGCACGCAACCGTGATGTGGCCTTCATGGTGGGATTTGAACTTAAGAAGGTTGTGCATCACGCTGTCGAGACGCTCGAATTGCATGGGCTCGAACGCGAAGCAGTTGGCCCCCGACTCGAACGCCATGAGGCGCCATTCCTCCGAGTCCTCGACGGCTCGTATGACGATGGGGAGATCGTTGTCATCATAACGTTCTCGAATGGAGCGACAGATCTCGAATCCGTTGAGCCCGATCAAGTCGATGGAGATGATCGCCAGGTCAAACTGATGCTCCTCGATAAGGCGGACGGCGGTCTCGCCACGCGTGCAGGGGATGACATCATATCCAAAACCGGAGAGCTGGTGGACGAACCGGTCGATGGAGTCGGGATCGGACGAGGCGTAAAGGACTTTGTACCTTCTCATCTCGGCTCCTTCGAATCATGGCGAGAACCGTATTCGAACACGAGCTGGGCTCGATCGCGAACTCCCAGCTTGGAAAGGATGTTGCTCATATGGGACTTGACGGTTTTCTCAGACAGGAAAAGGGCCTGGGCGACCTCGCGATTGGACATTCCCCGGCAAACGAGGCGTGCGACCTCGCGCTCGCGCTTGGTCAGGGCCGTCTCGAAGACAGCGTCACGATGCGTGGCGGGTATCTCGGCATCGGTCTTTGAGAGGTTGATGTTCAAAAGCTTGGTTGTCGCGGCCAATCGTCTTACCGCGCGCCTCAAAGCCTCGTCACTCATGATGACCACATCGAATTTGCGGGCAAGGACCTCGGCGCGGTATTGATCCTCCTTGACGAAGCCCCCACCGACCCAAAACGCCATGAGTCGATTGTCGAAATAAATCGGCAGGAAAAACTCGGTGAGACCGAAGTCGCACGAGAAAAAAGAGGGAACGAACTCCCGACGCGCCTCATAGCGCTCTATGAGAGCATGAATGAGGTCTCGTGTCTCAATCGTGCAGCTGTGTGAATAATGGGCACGTGAGAACTGGCAGAACCATTTCTCCTTGGAAGGGAGGAGAAGGCGATTGCCGGCCCTGCCCAAAAGCGAGAGGGCTATCCCCGTCTCGGCGGTATAGCAGTCTTGGTAGTCTTGCAGGCTCCCCTTGCCGAGCAATCTGAACCACTCGTCTATGGTTATCGGACGTCCCGGAAGGTTAGCGTCTACGGTCATGCTCCAAGATCCCTCCTCGCCTGATCCAACCAAAGCGCCAGCGCTATGATACCCAGCATCGCGTATCGAGAACCCCGCGGTTGGGCGAACGGCCGGACGTCACAGCGAGAGGGCGCCGAGCCCTGGTCCCGATCTGGGTGCGACAGCCAACCACAGAAGGGTGATTCGCATCGCACCTCTGTTTTGCAGGTAAAATGCGAGAAAAACAGTATCGTGTCCAGAGGCTCATCAAGATAGAGCATAGCAAAACGCGAGAGCTCATCCCACCGTCGCGCCCAACGACACGACGCCGAACTCCCACCATGCCATCAAGCGTCCGTGGATCAGGACCGTCCCCCGAACAAAACGCCAACGTCATCGAGAATTCGCACAACGTGAAATACCATGTGTCCAACGGAAGGGGAGCCGACCCCGCCCGAAATCTTTCTTTTCATCTCAATCCATGTCCCGGCATGACCCTGACCAATCCAAGCATCGATTCGTCAGGTCAACCGTAACGGAAAGCGAGCCTCTCATGCACCCAACTGACTCCATGTTCCTTGATTGTCTGAAGTCTGATTTCATTCGCTATGTGATCCCCGTCTATCAGCGCATGTATTCTTGGCAGCGCGATAATTGTGAACAGCTCTGGAAAGACATAATCGCCGTGGGCGAATCCGAAGGAGGCAGGCACTTCACCGGATCGATCGTGTGGGTGCATGAAGGAGCCAGCGTGGGGCTCCATGGTGTCAAGGCGCTGCTTATTGATGGGCAGCAGCGCATGACCACCTTATCGCTCTTACTTGTCGCACTCGCCGACTATGGTAAACGACATGGGGGCATCGGACCCGACGGCCTCCCGCTTGAATACCGATGGAAGAAAATCGTCGTCAACTACCTCCTTTTCGATGAGGAATTCGCGCCCGGAGATCCAATGCGCTACAACCTCTCGCTCTCCGAAGAAGATAATGCGACCTTCCATTCCCTTATCGACGAATTGCTCGATGATTCAACGATCCGTGTTCGAACTTCAGATCGCATAACGGAAAACTACGAGCTATTCCTCGAGATGCTTGAATCCTACTCTAACCCGAACATCGTATGGCGCGGAATACGACGGCTTCAGATCATCGGAGTTGCTCTTGAGCAGGGAGTCGACAACCCCCAAGCCATTTTCGAATCCATGAACTCAACGGGAAGGGATCTCTCCGCTGCCGACCTTGTTCGCAATTACATCCTTATGGGGCTCCCTGTTGTCGAGCAGGAACGTTTATACAGAAACTATTGGCGTGAAATCGAGAAGATCATCGGAAGCGATGATCGTGACGAGCGATTCGACAGCTTTCTTAAAGACTATCTCACCGTCGTGCTCGCCCCAGAGCCCATCAACCTACGTGATGTCTACGCCGTTTTCAAGCGACGCGTCATCTCAAATGACTGGACCGACTCCATAGATATTGAGCCTCTTCTTGATGAGCTGCTTCGCTATGCGCGTTACTATGCGCGAATAACCTCTGGAGCGGAAAAGGATCAACGAATCGCGCCTCTCTTGGCCAATCTCAACCGCTTTGGTGTGGGGGTCGTCAATCCTCTCCTTATGGAATTCCTCGATGCATCCGATCCCTCCCGTGGATGCTTGACCGATCAGGATCTTGTCGAGCTTCTCCGGATCACCGAAAGCTATCTTGTTAGACGCGCCGTCTGCGAATACGTCACGAATTCCCTCGGTAGGTTCTTCCCCTCCATCATCAACAAACTAAGGGGGTTGAAACCAAATATCAACTACCGAGCGGCCTTCTGCGCTTTGCTATCCTCCGAAGACGGCACAGCCCGATGCTTCCCCGATAATGCCGAGTTCTCCCATGCGCTTCGCACACGCAATATCTATGGATTCAGAAAGGCACTCTATCTGCTCAATCGCCTGGAGAACGCTTACCATCCAAAAAATCCTATTGATTTCTCAAACGGTCAATACAGCATCGAACACATCATGCCTCAAAATGCCCTAGCTCATCCGGAATGGATTCAAGCGCTTGGTGGGGCCATTGACGCGGAACGTCTACATGGAGAACTCCTCCATACGCTCGGAAACCTGACGGTCACCGCATTCAATGCAGAACTCTCAGATGGAACCTTCGAGGAAAAGAAAATGCGCATGGTGGGCGGATACGATCACGATGCCGTCGCTCTGTCCAATGATTGCAGGAACCTAACACACTGGAATGCGGAAACGATAATCCAAAGATCGGAAACGCTGTCGGAGTGGGCTTTAGAGGTCTGGCCGATGCTGCATGCAGATGATGAACTGGTTGAAATGCTTTCAAAAAAACCCAAGGTCTCGGGGATAGGAGAGACCGCAACGCTCAAGGATCTCGTTGCAGAGCATTATATCCCGATTGGAGCCAAACTCTTCCACGACTCAGGTAAAGGAATTGATCATGCTGTCATCCTGGAAGGGGCAAAGGTACAGATCGAGAACGGCGAAATATTCAACAGCCCATCCATGGCGGCGATCCGAAGCAACGCGTTGAGAACGGGGACCAAACGAAGCAGGAACGGCTGGTCCTACTGGCGCATCGATGAGGAAGGGCATCCCAAGCTGAATGACGTACGCATGAGATATCGCCGCGATCATGGTCTTGACCAAGACATGAGTGATTGGGATACATGGCATATCGTTTTTTGGCAGGGGTTCTATGATCTCGCCTCAAATCATGATGATTTCTGCGACTCCTTTGGCGACCTATCGGAGCGAGGCGCCAACAGAAGCTATTCCTGCAGCCTCCCTACCAGGATGAGCGGCAGGCGCATCGTCCTCCAAGTTCTAACTCGAAAGAAGAACCTTGGGGTCAATTGTGCGATGTACTTCGATGAGCCAGAGGACTATCGCAAGATACATAGCGATCAGAGTGCCATCATGGATCAAATCGGCAACTCTTTGGAACCATGGACTTGGGATGACCCTGACATAGACAAAAAGACCCGCTGTTTCTTCGTACATCATCATATTGATGTGAACGATGAGGACGAGCGCGAAAAGGCCTATCGATGGATGATTGATATGACATGGAGATTCAGGACGATGCTCGGGTGATAACATGCTGCGCGATTCAGGTAAAGAGGGTCACGTTGCCGCATAACGAACGAAGACCCAAAGCGCTGAATTAGCAGGCCGGGTAGTCTCGATTTCACCTCGATGCCCAGCTCATTCAGAAATAATCCGTTCGACAACGCCAAATCAAAAATCCCATGCAACCGTGAAACGGCTTTGCCCTAACGGCGAGTCGTTCATGTGATTCAATCCACCTTTATCTGCAACTTCCATATGAAGTTCAACGATTTGAGCATGATCAACATTGGAGTTCGAGCGCATGCAAATGGTTCGCAAAGAGCCTCAGAAGCGCTCGCTCTTTGCTGGAGCAACGCCAATAGTCCGGCCACCTAAATCAAAAAACGAGGCGCAGTCAAAGATGAGCCAAGACACAATTGATCACCAGGGCCATTTCGAGTCAAGCTTCATTCGACAGCCATCAAGAACAGCTGGCCATTGCCCTGATCACAAAGCGTTATCAGTTAGTGCGGGTTTTACCAAATATGCCTGAGATACGCCTCGTTTTGAGCCCCAGATGCCCCTCAAAGAGCAGACATGTTCCAAAGCCAAACGTTGCCGATCCCCCACCGCGCTCATCCGTAATTCTGCTCAGCATATTTTCCCAGCTATTGGACGTGCTTTTGTTGCGACGGGAAACATGGGCTGTGAGGAGACTGGGCGCGAGAAGCCCTTTCAAGATCAGCAGCGCAAGATAAGCGAATCGGGCAGTGCATTATTGGATTAACTTGCTTAACTTCAAGGAAAGATGCGACTCCTCAACCGAAATACTGCGTCACTCCGGCCTGATGGAGGTGCATCGGGCGCGCGGCCATTGAATCCATCCCCACATGCGGGATGCCGGTACGGATCTCATTTAATCCCGACACTCAGATGATCCTTCCCTCGTCAAACGCTTGGTTATACAGCTACCCTCCTCACGCAACAGTTTGTTTCTTGCCCTGGAGTGCCACGCGGATCACAATCCTTTTGAGGTCCTTCGCGCAAAACGGAAGGCATCATGGCGCCGATCGAAGGGAGAGACATCATGGCGATGGGCGACATCATCACCCAGATTCGAAACGAGGCGGGAATCACACAGCAAGAGATGGCACGCAAGCTCTATGTCACCCGGCAGGCCATCTCACGTTGGGAGACCGGCGAAACCACGCCCGGCATCGACATGGTGAAGCTCATCTGCGTGACCTTTGGCGTCCCGCTTGAGCGTTTTTTCGAAATGCCCTTGAGCTATTACTGCCAGTGCTGCAGCATGCCCATCCCCGATCCAGCCCTCCATGGAACCGAGGCCGACGGGTCACTCAGCCAAGATTTTTGCCGCTACTGCTATGACCACGGTGACTTCACCGCGAAAAACGTCTCAATGGATGAGTTCATAGAGGCCACTGCTCCCATGGAGGCTGAGGCCCTTGGAGTCTCGACCGACGAGGCCGTCTCCCTCATGGCCACCCTCCTCCCCCATCTCAAGCGCTGGCGCGAGGAAGCGGAGGTGACGGGACGGTGAAACTGGGGGCAGGCTCCCGCTCCTGGGCAAGAGCCTGTGATTCGTGTAATCCGCAGCGACCAAGTGGGTAAATGCTCTCGTAAGCTGAAAAGCATCTCACCCGACCCCAAGCTGCTCGGAGGTTCTCACAATGGAAAGACTCACTTGGATAGGAATGCTGGGTGCGGCCATCGTGGCAGTGGCCCTGCTCGCCGGATGCGCCCCCAACACTGCACGTGGATCTGCACAAGCCGGCGCGTTTCGTCAGGTGAGTGCCACAGAGGCCCAAGAGCTCATGGAAAGCGAGGAGGGCTACATCATCTTGGATGTGAGGACTCAGCGCGAATACGACTCAGGGCATATCCCCGGCGCGATCTGCGTCCCCAACGAGACCATCGGCTCCTCAGACCCCCAGGAGCTCCCCGACAAGGATCAGCTCATCTTGGTGTACTGCCGGAGCGGAAACCGCAGCGTCCAAGCAGCCCGCAAGCTCGCCAAGCTGGGATATTCCAACATTGTCGAATTTGGCGGCATAAACTCCTGGCCTGGGGATATCGAGCGCTCCTCATAATCAGGCCAACAAGGCCAATCGAAAGCGGCGCGTCAACGACGACGCGCCGCCTTTTCACGATGGTGACTGGGGAGACGGAATATGCCGCAAAACTGTCCGATCGGTCACCATCGCGCCAAAAGCGGGATGGAGGATGCAGACGAGGGCGATAGCCTCAGTGCAAGCGGCATGAACGGAGGCCCCGCCCAGGTGCACGACGCCTGGGCGGGGCCTCCCAATTCAGGAGCCCAGCCGATCACCGGCCGAAAACCAGGTGCTTGAAGCTATGCCGCAAGACGCTTGAGGACGTCGACCAGCAGCACGTAGAAGCGCTCGATGGAGTCGATCGGGGCGCGCTCATCAGGGGTATGGACATCGTAGAGCGTGGGACCCACGGCGATGGCGTCAAGCCCGGAAAGGGCCTCGGCGAACAGGCCGCACTCAAGACCGGCATGGATCGACTCGATGCGCAGCTCGGTCCCGAAGAGCTCGCGATAGCTCTCCTTGAAGACGTCGCGCACCGCCGAGTGCGGGGCATAGCTCCAGCCGGGGTACTCGTTCTCGAAAGCCGCGGAGAAACCGAGGGTGTCAGCGAGGAGCTGGATGCGATCCTTGATCTCCTCCTGAAGCGAGGAGATGGACGAACGCGGCGAGAGAAGCATCCAGACGCGGTCATCCTCGGTCACCAGCACGCCCAGGTTGGAGGAGACCTCGACGGCGCCGTCGGCAGCCACGTTACGACGCATCACGCCGTTGGGGGCGAGGCGGATCGCACCGATGACGGCACGGGCGTCCTCGACGGAGAGGACATCGGCCTCGATACCCTCGGCAAGCGTCGTCTCGCACGTGAAGGCCGGATCGAACTCGGAGAGCTCGGCGGAGATGTCGCGCGCCACGGCCTCGACGATCGCGGCGGCCTCCTGTGCGGCGGCCATATCCGCATAGAGCAGCACCGCGGTGGACTCACGCGTGATCGCGTTGTCCTTGGAGCCGCCGGCGATGCTCACAAGAGAGCCCGAGGTCCTTGCCATCAAGCGGTCGACGATGCGGGCGAGCAACAGGTTGGCGTTGCCGCGCTCGAGATGGATGTCGGCGCCGGAATGCCCGCCGAGCAGGCCGGAGATCTGGATGGTGAGAGAGGTGCCGGAAAAGCGCTCGCGCGTCACGGGGCGGATGAGGCGAGCGACGACGCCACCTGCGCAGCTCACCGTGGCGACGCCCTCCTCCTCGGAGTCGAGGTTGATCATCGTGCGAGCCGAGATCTGGGACTTATCAAGCGTCTCGGCGCCCACAAGACCGGTCTCCTCGTCGGTGGTGAAGACGCACTCGAGGGCCGGATGGGCAAGGGTGTCGTCGTCGAGGACCGTCATCATGAAGGCGACGGCCACACCGTTGTCGGCGCCAAGGGTGGTTCCATTGGCCTTGATCATGCCATCCTCGACGAGGATATCGATGCCGTCGCGCTCGAAATCGTGCTCGACGCCGGCCAGCTTGTCACAGACCATGTCGATATGGCCCTGGAGCATCACGGGCTCGGCGCCCTCCGCGCCGGCGCTGGCGGGCTTCCTGATGATGACGTTGTGGACCTCGTCCTGGTAGACCTCGAGGTCGCGCTCCTTGGCGAACGCCACTAGGAAATCGCTGATGGCCTTCTCGTCGCCCGATCCACGCGGAATGGCGCTGATGTCCTCGAAGAACCGGAAGAACCGCTCGGGCTCGTGCCCAACGATCTTGTACTCCATGTAAATACCTCCTTGGTCGCCCACGCACGAGCACGCGCGGAGCATGTCTTGCACACACATTAGTGCCTACCCGTATCATGGCAGAAGCAAACGCTCGACGCCAGAGACCATCCCCCTGACACGATGGACGGTCCAAGATGCGCCTTGGAACGCCCCGACCCCCACGACCACCTTGACCGGGATGCCGGTCCCCTATTCGAGCGGCGCGACGGCAGACGGGGCGAAGCGACTCCAAAGGAGAAGCAATGCGACGCCCAAGACACAGACCACCCCACCAAATGCCAACGCCAGGCCGACCCCCGACTCCGCGAGGGCCCCGAAGACGAGGTTCAAGGCGATGGCCAGACAATCCATGACCATCGCGTTGACGCTCAGAGCGGTGGCGCGCGCCGACCCCTCCACCATCCGATTCTGCATCTCCATCTGCAGGGGCTGGAAAAGCGCATTGGAGAGACGAATCGTCCAGATTCCGGCGACGGAGATCAGCGGCAGCGAGGATGCCGCCAACACGACGCACGACACCGCCGGCACCAATCCGAACATGACCATCGAGGCCCTCTCCCCCAAGCGCCTGGTGAGCGCATGCGAGAAGACCCCGCACAGACCCAGCACCGTCGCGACCATGTATGCGAGGCCCATGACCGAGCCGTCCATGCCGGTGCGCGCGAATTGCAGCTGGTTGAGGAAGACCGTTATGGTCTGATGGGTCTCCGTGAGCAGGGCGACGCCCACAAGGAAGAGCAAGAGATGCCAGGAGCCCAAAGCACCCCTCAACATCCCGAGGATCGGCTGGGAGCGCTCGGGCGGCTCCTCGCGGCGATCCACCTCGACAAGCAGGAACGCAAGCGCGGCCGCCAAGGCATAGCTCACGACCGTGAGCAAGCCCGCAAGCCGGTAGTCGTCGCCGATCGCCAAGGTGAAGACCGCGGCCGCGAACATGAGCCCCGCCATGCCGCATGCGGAGTAGATGCCGAACGCCCGCTGGCTCTCCCCCTTCTTGCACGATAGGTAGATGATGCTGGCATCCACCCCTGAGAAGCCGGCCACCACCACGCTCAAGAGGACGCGCTCCAAGAGGAATCCCCCGAACCCGGAGGCTTGCCAAAAGACCACCTTGGACACCAGATACAGCCCGCAGCAGACGATCATCGTCCTTCGATGGCCCATCCGGTCGGCAACGATGCCCCAGGGCACCTCGAGCGCGATGCCCAGCGCAAGGGATATCCCCTCTATCAGGGTGATTTGGAAAATCGAGACGCCCGCCGCCTCGCGATACAGCGTTGCGATCGGGCCGTAAAACACCATCCCCTGCAAAAGGGCGATGGCATACATCACATACAGGTTCCGCTTCATGAACCCTCAGCTCCCTCCAACAGATATGCGCACGCGGGCACCGTGCGGCACCCGAGAATCGACCTTGCAGTCGTGGCGCACCTGTTAGATGGGACGATTCATGCAGTAACTCCCTTTGGTCATGCAGCGGACATCCTCTGCGAGTATATGATCCCCCAACCCGCGCAATCGGCGAAGCTGCGAAAGGGTCCAACCGGCCGCTATCCGTAGAGCTCTATGATCACGCCATCGGGATCGCGCAGATACACCGCCGTCGTCTTGGAGAACCCCTGCGAGGTGAAATCGAACTCCTTTGGCTCGGACAAGAACTCGACTCCAAGCTCAACGAGCCTGCGATACTCGGACCAGATGTCATCGGAATAGAGGCAGACCTCGGATATGGAGGGGGCAAAGAGCCCTGGGGCGCGACCGAGGTCAGGGCCCCTTCCTTCAAACTCGATGAGCTCGAGAGGCGGCTGGCCCTGCCCCGTGGACATATAGGCGATCTTGGCGCGACATCCCTTGGCACCGAAGAGCTCGTCGGCGTTCGGCCCCTCCATGGAGATGCGGCCGACAAGCTCGAGCCCCAGCACATCGCGATAGAACCCGATGGACTTCTCCACATCCGTCACCGTGAGACCTATATGGGCGACCCCCTGTATGGACATCCAGACTCCCCTCAGACCGGTTCGGCGCGTCGGGCAGGGACCTCACCAGCCCCAGCGCCAAATCCCTCATCATGTTCCAATGAGTATACCCCGACCGCCTCTGTCCATTCCCCGCGCGCACTCGATCAAGTGATGCGCGGGTGCGAAAAAGGCGGTACACTCACTGCTGGCAGGATGGTCGGACGGCCCTCGCCAGTGATGCACCGATGCGAAAAAGACGGCACACTCACTGCCGCACCCCGAAGAAGCGGAGAAGCAGGACGACTCGCGATGCCTCGGGGCGCGGAGTCGGGCCAGCGCCGTGCTGCACCCCGGTCGGCCAAAAGGAGACGACATGAAAGCGGGCTACATCCAGTTCGACGTGAAGCGGGCACCGGAAGATAATCTGAACGCCATCGGCAGGTTGCTCGAGCGAGTCGATGCGGACATCCTGGTCTTGCCCGAGCTCTGCATGTGCGGCTATCTCTTCGAGAGCAGAGCGGATCTCCTCGCCCTGGCCCAACCCGTGCCCCAAGGGGCCTTCTGCCAATCCATGATGCGGGCCTCTCGCGAACGGGGGTGCTCCATCGTCTTCGGAATGCCCGAGCTCGATGGGAACCGCCTGTTCAACACCGCGGTCGTCGTGGACAGCGGTCGCTATGTGGGACGGTACCGCAAGACGCACCTGACAACCTACGAGCAGCGACTCTTCGAAAGGGGCCACGACCAAGGCGTTTTCAAAGTCGGTGGAGTCACCATCGGCGTGCAGATATGCTTCGACCTCTGGTTCCCCGAGATCTCGCGCAAACAGCTGCGCTCCGGCGCCCAGGTCCTGTGCGCGCTGGCCAACTTCGGCGGAGAGACCACCTGCGACGTCGCACGGATCAGGGCGCTCGAGAATCAGACGCCGCTCGTCCTGTGCAACAGGATCGGCGTGGAATCATCTAAGGACCTCGACGCCGACTTCCTTGGAAGGAGCGCCATCATCGCGCCTGACGGCACCCCGTGCCTCGAGGCACCGAGACATCGTGAGGCCGCCCATGTGAGCGAGCTTCCCAAAGAGCGCCCCTCGAGTCCTCTATGCAGCGACTTCCTCTCCGAGATCGAGATCCATTACCGCTGATTGCAGACAGGAGAACGGTCCAAGAGCCAGAGGATCCGAGCCGACCGATGCGAACGGCAAGGATCCCAAAGGACGCGGCCTCATCGTGACACGTAGGATAGCTCCACGATGCCATCCTGCTCGCGAGTCCCCACCAAGCGCAAGGGGCACTCTTCCCCCAGGGGGCCGAAGAGCCTCACGCCGCCACCCAGCAGGGTGGGGATGACGAAGATGCGCAGGGAATCGATAAGGCCCGCCGCGAGCAGGCTCTGGGCCACGCGCGCGCCGCCGCAGATCCAGATATCCCTCCCCTCCTTGACGCGCAAGCGCTCCACCAGCTCCACAGGGGACTCCCGGGTGAAGTGGACGGGCGCGCACGGCGGAGCCTCGCGCGAAGATATCACGTAGCTTTCCAGACCCTCATAGGGCCAGGCGTCCGGTGAGAGCTCGGTCACGATCTGGTCGAAGGTGGCACGTCCCATGACGACGGTGCCGATCGTCTTGATGAACGCCTCGTATCCTCCCGGGTCGGATATATCCTCCCCGTGGCCCGAGAGCCAGCCGACCCCGCCCTGCTCGTCCGCGATGAAACCGTCGAGGCTCATCGCTATATAGAGAACGGTCTTTCTCATCCATATCCTCCTTGCATCGAGATCGCCCACAAGACGGCACTCGTCGCCCAGGCCCAATCGAGCCATCCCTGATGAAAGGTCAGCCGATGAGGAGCCCCGCTATGGCGACGGCGGCGAACATGGCCTGAAACGCCGTGATCATGGCGAAAAGCGTCCTGGAATAGCCGGATGGCGTCACCTGCCCCATGCTGTCGAGCCTCTTTATGATGGGATGCAGGCCCAGATAGTACGTGGCGATGGAGGCGATCATGGCCAAAGCCGCTGCGAGCTTGGTGATCTGGGTGCCCGTGAAGAGGATGACCAGGAGCAGTGCGATGAAGATGAGCTTGGTGCCAGCGACCCAGTTCACCATGTAACGGACGAACAGGGCCATAGCCTCATCCTCTTTAGCTGCGAACCACGGATTGAAGACCGCGACGCCGTTTCCAAGGCGCGAATCGGGCGCAAGGTAGAGGATGCAGACGTTTGCCGCCTCAAGGGCGACGAACACGGCGATGGCGATATCGAAATACACTGATGGCTCCTCTTCGGTTGGGGTTAAGACGACGATGCGGGGCATTCGCCCATGAACGAGACGATCTCCTCGACGGCCCGCTCCTGCTGTCGCTTCGCCGAGATCGTTGCAGGGGGATCGCCGTGCTGGGGACCATAGTTGCCGAACTGGGCATGGTTGCCGCCCTCGATCCGCACGACGTTCTCAGAGTAATGGATTCGCTCCTCGACGCTCGTGTTGAGGCTGCCATAGATGGTCAGCGCGTCTGAAGGAGGATAATCGCCGTAGACATAGGCGCCGAGCAGGATCAGGCCCTCAACGCGCGTCGCGTTGTCCGATGCCCAGGCCGAGGCCATGCCGCCGCCCATGGAATGGCCGCCTATGTACCACGTCTCGATCTGCGGATGATCGTCCATGATCCCCTCCGCGGCATCGACGTCGAAGATGGCCATGTTGAGGGGCATGCGAGCAAGGAAGCATGCGATCCCCTGGTCGCGGAGCATATCGAGGATGGGGAGATAGGCCTCCGCCTCCACCTTGGCCCCCGGGTAGAAGATCAGACCGCAGGTGGCAGGTGAATCCCGTGGTATCAGGGCGATGTCATCCCCCTCATCGATCGTCCCCGCCTCGTCGAGGATCGCGAGCGCCTCCGGCTCGGCATGATAGTAGTCGCTCGCCCAGACGAAGAAGCCTGCACCTCCAAGGACCACCGTCCCCAGCAGTACGAGGCCGAGCCCCACCAGGGCGCGCTTGAGCCTCCCGGGCCTTGAACCTCGCTTCGCGACCATCCGATCCCCTTCCCCGATGACGTCTCGATGGAGCCGGCTCGAGCGCAAGGCCCGAACACAGCGCCACCCCTATCATACCGAGCCGACACGCCATCGGAGCGAGCAGGATCGGGATCGGCGACACATCGGCCCCGTCCCAATCCCCCTATGATCGAGGGTTGGCGAAAGAGGACGATCAGGCGCTTTGCAGAGGGGCCTCCGAACCGGAACCCTCGCTGGATATACGATGGAACACGAACATGATCGCACACGCGAGGACGACTCCCAGCAGCGTGTCCCAGACCCTCAGCGTCGCGGCGATTGGGACCCCGTAGATCCCCTGTGCCAAGACGAGGGCACCGAGACAGTTGCATGCGGTCTTGAGCCGGTAGTCGGCCATCAGCCCGCACAAGAACCCACCCAAAGGCCCCAAGGCAAATCTCAAACGGGGAGGAATGACAAGGCAGGCAGCTGCGAAGGTGAACGAGCCTAAGACGGCGCCCCCATCCTCGCCAAGGATTTCCGCACATCGAGGCCGAGGCACGGATAGGTGGACAGGAGGGCGGCGCACGCAAACGCCATCGATAGGTGGACAGGAGGGCAGCGCACGCAAACGCCATCCATATGAATCGCTCGACACCGAAGGCCACGCCCACCGTGAGGACGATCGACATGCCCAAAGCCATGCGCACCTGCCATCTGCCAACCGGGCTGCGCCGGTCGAGCTCACGCAGAACCTGCGCGCATGGAACCCCGGCATCGGCCTTAGCATGCTTGCGCACCATGATGAGGGCGCACAGGACGAACCCCGCCAGCGCCAGCACGGCACGCGCGGCGAGCGCGTCCCCCTCGACGGGATTGCCCACCAGATAGATGTACGCGAAGTTGAACAGACCGCCATTCCCGTACTCGGGTCGACGGCATGTGAGCAACAGGATGGTGAAGTAGGCGGTGAGGTGCAAGGGCAAGGGCAAGGGCAAGGGAAGAGGGGTCACTGCGGCCAGCTCGGGGACAAAGAGCAAAATGAGGAGGACGACAGCGAGGGTGACCATCGAATCCCCGATGCGGTATCCGAAGTTCACGATGCAAAGGCAAAGGACCATGCAGAAAAGCACGACTGCGAACGGAGAGTTCTCTTGCCCGAAAACCGAGGTCGCCCCTCCGATGAACGCGATCGCCACAGCGACGATCAGAAGCGATCTCAAGACCATGCCCAATCTAAGCCGCCTGCGCCCCCCTCGTCGCGCTCCACAGCGAGGATCGCCTTGGTCGCCGAGGGAACGAGCTGCAGGATCTCATAAAATGTCACTATCTTCCCACCTCCTCTTCATCCGTGTCTTCCAGCGCGCGGTCGATCAGCTCGAACAGCTTGTCGAAGTCTGCCTCGCCCATGGAGCGCCTAAGGTCGTAAAACGGGCGCAAGACCGAACCGATGCTTTCCCGGAGCTCCACACGTCCCCGCTCTGTCAGGGAGACCACGCGGCATCACTTATCGAGAGGATCGCGGCTCGTCTCGATGCACCCCTTCGTATCGAGCGAGCGCAGCGTGCGGCTCACGGCCTCTTTTCTCATACCGCAGGCACGACTCACCTCATGGGGGTATTGCCCGCAGGATCACCTAGCAGCGACGCGAGAACCTCACATTCGCTCGCGCTCAAAGAGCCCCCGCGCTGGGGCAGCATACGGCGCGACAGCTTCTTGAATCGCTTCTGGCGTCGGGCCATCTCGACCCATTCGGTTTCCATGTCGGTCTCCATTCAATTGGTTAACATTGTTACTAATATGATTGATGAGGGATAAGGGGGGCTATTCTTGCCGCCCCATCAAACGAACCCATGCCCCCATCCAAAGCGACCCGTGAAAACCGGCGAAAGCACCAAAACGAGCCAAAGCGAACGGCCGATTGGGCCAGTGAAACGGAGACCGCGACTAAACGCGGTCTAACGCAATCCAATGCGACCAAACGCGGCCAAAATAGCCCCGCGATGGCTTCAGTGCCAAAAAACCGGCCCTGCGCGCTGCAAAATCAAGGTTATGAACGAGTCGAATCGAGACGAGCGCTGAAATGGGACAGTGAGGTCACCATCAACAGGGATTTCGACGGCTGCGAAACCCCTTTTTTCACAACGCTTGCCTGCGAGTCGTACATAACCTGCTTTTTTCAGTTCGGATCGCATGAAACATGGATTTGGGCCTTCGCCACGTCTGCATCGCTCGCTTTAAGCAACCCTGAACGCGCCGGGGATCAGGGAAGACGGATCAAGGGCGCGCCACGAGCCTGCCCAGTATCTCGAGCAGCTCGGTATCCACGCGATACCTCATCCATCTCCCGTCTTTCCTCGCAGCCACGATCCCCGCATCCCTGAGCGCACCCATATGATGGGAGAGCGTTGGCTGCGAGATGTCGAGCTGCTCGAGCAGGCTGCAGGCACAGTGCTCCTCGCCGTCGGAGAGAAGCTCGAGGATGCGCAGGCGATTGGCGTCGCCAAGTACCCTTAAGTTTGAGGCGAGGCGCCCTTTGTCGAAAGCACCCGCGATCACGCGCCGCCTTAGATCCAGGACGCGGCGGCGGATCTCCAGGGCGGCATGGGCCATCTGCTCCACACCTTTCCCAGAAGGGTCCTCGAGCCCCCAATCTTCGCGATGGGAGGCCTCCAGCAAGGGACATTCAACCCCGCATCCCATGGTGATAACGATATCGACACCGTCGAGCTTGAAAAGCGATTTGGGGCGCTGCGAGGAGAGATCGAGTCCGAAACGGTCGCGCATGACGAACGCCGCGAGTGGATCCACCTCTTTCGCAGGATCCGTCCCAGCCGAGAACGGGGTAAACGCATCGGAGGCAAGATCGAGCGCGAATGCCTCGGCCATCTGGCTGCGACAGGCATTGTGGACGCAGATGAAGGCAACGGTCATCAAATCGGACATATGACCCCCACACCGATCTTCCTGATTGATATATCGATTATCATCGATATACTTTACATCGACAACCGTCTATATGATTTGATTCGCATGGAAGGAACGGACATGGCCTCCCTCGATACCAGATGGGCCCGGGAAACCTGCTTGAATTGGACCGGCGACGATCCATCTGAGCTGCTCGAACTCCTGATGGATAACGAATCCTGCCCGGCTTTCGGGCCGGTCCACCACTACCTTGTGGGAGCCGCCCTGCTTGCCTGCTCATGGCCCGACCCTCGTTCCGAATCGCTTGGCGATGCCCTCGATGAACTGAGCGAGCGGGCGGCCTGCGTTCCAGGAGCGACCTGCGCGCGCTGGGGCGTCTGCGGGGCGGCCGCGTCTTGCGGCATGGCGTTCGCGATCCTCTCCGGCAACGCGCCACTCAGGCCGCAAGGATGGAGCGAGGGCCAACTCATGGTCTCGGAGATTCTTGAGCGAATCGCGCGAGCCGGAGCGCCCCGATGCTGCAAACGTGATGCGCGCATCGCCATACGAGTCGCCGCGCCGTGGTTCGCCCGGGAGTTCGGAGGCGGTCTCCACATCAGGGATGAGGCTCCCGCATGCGCTGTGTCCAGCGCGAACTCGGCCTGCTTGGGCGATGGATGCCCCTACTATCGCGGAGCCTGACTTTAGCTGGGAACTGACCTTTAGATGGGGAAGGTCCGCCCCGCGACGACGGCGCGGAGCGGACCCTGTCCGCTACATGAGCTTGGTCTCCTCGAGCTGCTCTATGATCCACTCATTGGCCTTGATGACCGGGCGACGCAGCACCAACCCCAGCGCGAGCGCGGGGATCAGATAGCTCGCAAGGACAGCCATCTCGATCCGGTACTCCATGCCGTATGATCCCGCGATGGCCGCATGCATGGCGTTGATTGCATGGGTGAAGGGCAGAAGCGGATAGACCACTTGGAAGAAATCGGCCGTCATCTCGATGGGGAACGTTCCACCCGACCCCGCGACCTGCATGACGAGCAGCACGACCGCGAGCGCCTTGCCGATGTCGCCGAAAGAGACCGTGAGGGCGTAGATGATGTTGCAGAACACGAACCCGGCGAGCCAGCCCGCGAGCATAAAGCGCAAGGGGCTGTCGCATTGGATTTGGAAGAACAGGATATCGCCGGCGCAGACGAGCGTGCTCTGACAGAGCGAGATGACGACGAAGAGGGACAGCCTGCCGAGATAGAGCTCATGGAGGCGCACGGTGCCCAGCTGCCCCCGAATGCGGTCGTCGACGCCCACCTTGAGCATGGCCGCCAGCACGATGCCGCCCACCCAAAGGGAGAGGATCGTGTAGAACGGCGCCATGGCCGAACCGTAGTTCTCGATATGGAAAACGGAATGCCGATCGAGCCCCACCGGAGCGGAGAGCGCGAGGGCGAGGGCATCCGGGTCCTCGCCGATGAGCGCGCGGACGCGCTGGAGGTCGCCTGACTGGAGCGCGTCGCCCAGCTCCCCCTCGAGCCGCTCGAGGGAGACGGCGGAATCGCCAAGCGCCGATGCCGCATCCGAGAGCGCGGTGCCCGCATCGGAAAGGTTCCCGGCGAGCGAGGTCGCAGCCGAACCGAGATCGGATGCCGCCGCGTCAAGGCTGTCTGCTATGCTCGCGCTCGACTGGCTCACCGCGTCGATCGAGTCGCGCAGGTTGGCAAGATCGGTCGAGAGCTCGGTCTCATAGCTCGACTCGAGGCCCTGCACCCCATCCTTTGCCTCGGCGATGATGTCGGCGACCTCCTGACGATCGCGCTCGGCATCCTCCATGCCCTGTGCGAGCTTGTCCGCAGCGTCGGTGAGCGAGCTGGCGAGCTGGCGATGCTTGAGCGATACGCTCTCGAGCCGGCCGATCGCGTCATCCAGCCTCGCTACGATGCCCAGATCGACCCCACTATCGGCGATGCGATCCCTGATGGCGCGAATCGAATCGATGGCGCCATCGATCGAGTCGGCGGAACCGTTGATATCGCCCGCGAGCTTCCTGAGCTGTGCCTGCGCGTCGGCTGACTGCTGGCCCACGGCGGTGAAGGCGTCGTCGACCGCTTGGGAGACGGAATCGTACCCCGCGGCGCCCGCGGAGATCGCCCCGTCCACCGCATCGGAGGCCTCGCTGAAAGAGTCCTCGATATCGGCGAGCCCGCTCTTGACGTCTGAGAGGATGTCTCGCGCTGCGTCGGAGGAGGTGCCCGCCTCCCCGAGCAAGGTCCCCGCGGACTCCATGGATGTCGCCATGGAATCGGTGAGGTCCGCGAACGAGCTCACGCTCGCGGAGGCATCGCGAAGCCCCTGGACGCATGAGTCCAGGGCCGAGCCCAAGTTGGACGCATAGGTGGCGAGCTCGTCGCCGTTCACGAAGTCGAGCAGATTCGAAGCGGCAGCGATGCCTATGTCCCCCACGGTCCGGGTGAACGTCTCATCGATCTGCTGCCTGATGGTGCTCGCCCCCTTGTCGGTCACGCGCGGGGCGATGGCGTTGGCCTTCTGGTTCTCGTAGTAGATGATCTGGGAGTGCTCGACCTCGGATGAGAAGACGGTCATCATGCTCGACGAGAAGTCGGCGGGGATCACCACGGCGGCGTAGTACTCCCCCGATCGGACGCCCTCGACGGCGTCGCGCTCGTCGACGAAGACCCAGTCGAGGGCATCGTTGGCGCGAAGCGAGGACACGACCTGGTCACCGAGGTTCACCGTGAGGGGCAGCAGGTCGCCTTTGTATCCCTCGTCGGAGTTGGCGACGGCGACCTTGAGGTTCCCGGTGTTGCCATAGGGATCCCAGCTCCCCGCGATGTTGAACCAGGCATAGAGGACTGGGACGACCACCAGGCCCACGAGCACGATCATCCCGATGGTGCTCTTGCCGATGTTGCGCAGGTCGTTCTTGAATATCTTAAAGATGTTGCCCATCAGAGCTCGCCTCCCTTCCCGTCCAAGCCATCCGTGCGGTCATCGCCGCCCCGACCCCGCGATCCGTCCGCGCACGAGGGAACGCCCTCCTTTTGGGGCGCGGGACCATCCACGCCCGCGATGCGGGCCACGAGCGGGATGGCATCCATGCGCTCGCGGATTTCGCGGCGCAGGTCCGCGTCGGAGAGCGCCGTGACGCGCAGCTGGACCTGGATCCCCTCGCGGATGTACTCGACGACGATCATGTAGGTGTCCGCCACGACAACCGAGACGATCCAGAGCGCCAGCATGGCGATCTTGCCATCGATATCGAGGTCGAGCACGGCGGTCAGAACGAAGAGCACCACGGGGATGCCAAAGACCATCGCGAACCCGATCTTGATGAGCTGCGGATAACGGCGCTCGAACCTCTCGGCGCGGGCGATGAGACGGCTTCTATACCCCGTGGCATCAAGGAGGATGCGCATGGCCACACGCGCTGAGTAGCGCTCTCGGGGAAGGGCCCCGCTCTCGCAGATCATGACACCGGTGCGATCGAGGTGCCTATCGAAGAGCAGGTTGAGGTTGAGTAGCAAGGGACGAACCCAGATCCCGACCACGAAGGCGATCCCGAGGAAGATGGAGAGCACGAGCAAGTTGAGAAGGTAATCCATACCATAGAGCCCTCCCACGCACTCGCGCATCGCGTTGATGCCATAGGTGAAGGGGAGCAGCGGATGGAGGCGCTGGAAGAAGGCCGGCATCATCTCGATGGGATACATCCCAGAGGAGCCGGGGATCTGCACGATCACCAAGATGACCGCGAGGGCCTTGCCGATGTGCTTGAACGAGATGGCGAGGGCGTAGATGAGGCTCACGTACACCAATGAGATGAAGACCCCGGCAACCACAAAGAGGACCGGCTGCTCGCACTGGACCCCGATGACGAGATCCCCCAGGCATGCGACAAGCGCCTGGATCACGCCGAGCGCCGCGAGCAACATCCAGCGGCCCATATAGGCCTGCTTGACCGTGAAACCGTCGACGCCTTCAGCATCGACCTCGAGCTTGATGATGGCGATGAGCACGAAGCCGCCAACCCAAAGGGCGAGGTTGGTGTAGAAGGGTGCGACACCGGAGCCGTAGGTGGCGACGGGGTAGACGGCCTCGGTCTTGAGCGAGACGGGGGACGACATGAAATCGGCCACCTCGGCCGGGTCGGCCGCGAGGATGTCGCCGGCGGCGCCGAGGGCACTCGAGCTACGCAGCGCGGCGATGTCGGTCCGAGCGGCGGCGATGGCGTCCTGTATCTTCGCCAGCGAGGCGTCGGCCTGATCGATCGTCGTCGATGCCTGCGCGAGCGTCGAGCTGAGCTGGGAGAGCGTCCCCCTCGACAGCTCCACGGTGGGCTCCGTGCCCAAGACGACGCCCGAGAGATCCCCCGTCGCCGCCGACACCTCGTCCAGCCCCTCCGAGAGGCTCGGAAGCGCGGTGTCCGAGATCCCCTGCTGGGCCGCTGATATCGCATCGATGCTGTCGCCGACCGCTGTGTCCATGGCCTCCGAGGCCTGCCCGATGGCCGTGGCCGAATCGCGCATGTCGTCGCTTTGAAGCTGGAGGGCGTCCTTCACGCCCTGAAGCTGGGCGAGCTGACCTTGGAGGGCGGCGACGACATCCTCTGCCCCCGGGATCCCCTCGAGCACGGAGAGGGCTCGACCAATATCGTCGATGACCATCTGGACGTCTGCGAGGGCGCCGTCGACCTTCCCGGTCGCAGCGACGACGGCCCCCGACATGGTCCCGATGGCGGCATCAGCCTTCGAGGATGCCGATCCCATCTGCGTCATGCCCCGCGAGAGGACGCTGTTGAGGGAGGTGTTGAACGTGCGCAAGCTTGACCTGGTGTCCGAGAGCGTCGTGCCGCCCTGGTCGAGCACATCGGCGAGGGCGGGGATCTGCCCGGACAGCCCCTCGAGGACCGAGTCGGTCGATGCGATCGCCGCGTCGGTCGACGAGAGCGATCCCTTGAGCCCCTGCAGGATGTCCCGAACCTCCTGAAGCGAGGTCTCCGCGCCATCGAGCGCGTCCATCATCCCGGCGCCTGCCAGCGCTGCGCGCTCGCTCAGGTCGATGCCGGCCTCTTGCGCCTTTTGCGCGAGCGTCTTGCTCACAGTCGAGACGAAGGTGGCGTTGACCTGCTCCTCTATGGTCTGGGCCCCCGTGTCGGTGACCTTCGGGGCGATGGCGTTCCTCTTCTCGTTGACGTAGTACTCGAGCTTGGGCTGCCTGAAATCCCCCGTCAACATGCTCGTGAGGTCGGCGCTGAACTCCTCGGGTATGACGATGGCGGCGTAGTAATCTCCTTTAAGAACGCCCTCGCGGGCAGAGCGGGCGCTGGTGAAGACCCACCCCAGCTGATCGTTTCCTTTAAGCTCCTCGACGATCTCGTCACCAGCCCTGAGCTCGCCCACGAACTCATTGGATGTGCCCTCGTCCTCGTTGGCGACGGCGATCCTCACGTTCGAGGTGTTCGCATAGGGGTCCCAGTTGGCGACGATGTTGTACCATGCGTAGAGCGACGGGATGATGCACACCCCTATGGTCACCACGAGCGCAACGGGATTGCCCAACAGCCGCAGGACATCCCTTTTGAAAATCCGAAGAGCCTTCTTCATAACGACCATCCGATCGAAGCGAGTCAAATCTCCCCATATGATCGCAGGCGGAACCAAGCCCGACGCGATACTCCATGGAGCACCCTAGCACTTCTGTACAGGTGCCAATTAAATTACATATGTTCATTTATTAGAGAAACAACCGGTATTTAAGAAGCATTAGAGAAACGATCCAGCTTGGAAGAGGTTTTATTAGAGGGGCAGATCGGTCGGGAAGATGTGTCAGGGGGATGACGATCGACCTCGATCCTTTTCGCCTCGCTGGCGTTTTGCAGGCTATACTTAGGGAACGAAGGAAAAACACGGCCCCGTCGGGTAGTCGGGGCGCGGTCACCAGGCCGTCCGTAACCCACCGCGCATGCGGTCGTCCCCTCTTCGCATGACCCTTTTGTGAACAGGGAGGTTTCGTCGTGCGAGAACAGGGTTGGCCCATCGAGGTGTCATCCACATTCACGATCTTCTTCGATGGGCGGTTCTGGGTCGGCGTCATAGAGCGGCGCTGCGAAGGGGCGATCGAGGCGCGACGCATCATCTTTGGTGCGGAGCCCACAAATGAGGAGATCCATGCGCTGGTGCTTGAAAGCTGGGGGCGCATCGAGCTCTCGCAGGCTATCGCCTGCGAATCCATGCGCAAGCCCCGGAGCAACCCAAAGCGCCGGCAACGCGAGGCGGCACGCGAAGCCGCGCGGGCACGACCGAGCACCAAGGCACAGGAGGCACTCGCTCGAGAACGCGAGATCCTAGTTGATGACGCGCGGACAAGACGCTCGGAGGACAAGCGTGAGGGAGCTCGGAAGCGCTATGCCCTGCGCCAAGAGAAGCGCAAGCGCAAGCATCGTGGCAGATAAGCAGCGAGATCTCCCTATCCCCCCGACACCACGAGCGGGATCCACTCGATGGCGAAGTAGATGAGGACGGGGACGCTGATCGCATAGAGCACGATCGGGATGGCCAGAAGCGCCCCGAGCTTCTTCCCGCTCTCGCGGCGACGAGGGGCCCGCACGGCGAACACCACGCTGATCACCGTTGCGATGAGGAAGACGGACAGCGCCGTGAGGAAGATCCCCAGCAGCACGGCCCCCACCGACATGAGCAGGACAAACAGGACCAACACCGAGCAGCCACCCATCGAGACCCTCCCTGTCGACTCGATTCGCCAACCACTATGGATTGTAAACCCCCGTCGCGCGCCCAATCGGCGGCGCGAGCGGGCGGACGTTTTTGGCGTTCCTGTACTGTCTTGTCACCTATCTTGACAGAAAGATGGGTCGCGGACGATACTGGCTCCCAATCGCGCCGAGGGCGCACATCATCCATCGCGTGCCACACGGGCGTGCCGCCTGCGCCGCGCGCCGTCGAAAGGCCGCTCATGACCGACATCGCCGCTAGGGACGACAAGCTCGTCCAGGAAGTGCTCCGCCTCAAAACCGAGCGAGACGCCGTCATCCTCGCCCATTACTATGCCCCGCCGGCCGTCCAGGATGTGGCGGACCACGTGGGCGACTCGTTCGCCTTGGCCAAGCTCGCCATCTCCCTCCCCCAAAAGACCGTGGTCATGTGCGGGGTGTCGTTCATGGGAGAGAGCGCCAAGCTGCTCAACCCGGACAAGACCATCCTCCTGCCCAACCCCGCCGCGGATTGCCCCATGGCCCACATGGTCCGCAAGGAGGATGTCGACCGCGTGAGGGCTGAGCACGACGATGTCGCCGTGGTGTGCTACGTCAATTCCACGGCGGACATCAAAAGCTGGAGCGACGTCTGCGTGACCTCGTCAAATGCCGTCAAGATCTGCCGCGAGCTCCCGCAGCGCACCATCTTCTTCATCCCCGACGCCAACCTCGGTCGCCATGTCGCCGAACAGCTTCCCGAGAAGTACGTCATCCTGAACGACGGCTGCTGCCCCAGGCACCACAACATCGACGTCGCCGAGGTGCTGGAGCTCAAGCGCTCCCACCCCGGCGCCCCCGTCCTCGCTCACCCCGAATGCTCCGCAGCGGTCTTGGAGCATGCCGATTTCATAGGCTCCACCTCGCAGATCATCGATTATGCCGATGCGAGCGACGCGAGCGACTTCATCGTGCTCACCGTCGTGGGCGTCAAGCGCGGCCTTGAGCGCCGCACCGAGGGGAGCCGGAAACGCTTCCACTTCCCCAAGACCACGCCGCGCTGCCCCGATATGGACACCATCACGCTCGAAGCCGTGGCCGCGGCGCTCAGGGGCGAGGTCCCGCCGGTCTCCGTCGACGCGAAATCGGCAGACGGCGCGCGAGGCACCCTCGACGCCATGCTCGACTACGCGGGGCGATAAGCGATGGGAACGTCTAGCAAGAACCAGATCGCGAAGAGCGCCGACATCGGTTGCGACGTCGTCATAGTCGGCTGCGGCGTCGCAGGGCTCTACACCGCCCTCCACCTGCCGAGCGAACTCGACGTGGTCATGCTCTCCAAGGGCCCTCTCGAGGAATGCGACTCCATGCTCGCCCAGGGCGGCATATGCGTCCTTGTCGACGAAGGGGACTACGATGATTACCTCGAGGACACCCTGCGCGCAGGACACTATGAGAATCGGCGCGAGAGCGTCGAGGTCATGATCCGCGCGAGCCGCCATGTCATCGACGAGCTCGTCTCCCGCGGCGTTGATTTCGCGCGTGACGAGGACGGCGAGCTCGACTACACCCGCGAGGGCGCCCATTCGAGGGCGCGCATCTGCTATCACGCCGACATCACCGGGCAGGAGATCACCGAGAAGCTCCTCTCCCATGTCCGCGCGCTGCCAAACGTCAAGATTCACGAGCACACGACCATGATCGACCTGATCGAGGAGAGCGCGGACGGGGAGCAGCGGCATGTGGCCGGCATCTTGGCGACCTCCGCCGACGGCCCCCGGCTCGCCATCCATGCGCGCGCGACCGTCCTCGCGACCGGCGGCATCGGCGGGCTCTACGAGCACTCCACCAACTTCCCGTCGCTCACCGGAGATGGCTGCCGCGTCGCCGCCGAGCACGGCGCCGAGCTCGAGCACATGGACTACGTGCAGATCCATCCCACGAGCCTCTACCAGGACAAACCTGGGCGCTCCTTCCTCATCTCCGAGTCCTGCCGTGGCGAGGGGGCCATCCTCCTCGACAAGGACGGGAGGAGGTTCACCGACGAGCTCCAGCCGCGCGACGCGGTCAGCGCCGCCATCCGCGAGCAGATGGAACGCGATGGTACGGACCACGTCTGGCTCTCGTTCGAGCGGATGGACCGTGAGACCATCCTCAGGCATTTCCCCCATATCCACGAGACCTGCCTCGAGGCGGGGTTCGACATGACCCGCGAACCCATCCCCGTGGTCCCCGCCCAACACTATTTCATGGGCGGCATCCACGTGGACCTGGATTCCGCGACGACCCTCCCCGGCCTTTGGGCCGTGGGCGAGACGAGCTGCAACGGTGTCCATGGCAAGAATCGCTTGGCGAGCAACAGCCTGCTCGAATCGCTCGTCTTCGCCGAGCGCGCCGCCTACAACATCGCCACGGGCGGGCACCTCGCCGTCGACAACTCCCTCCCCGACCGCCCAGCATCCACCGCACGCGCCTGATCAAGACCCCTCCCCCAGTTAGGAGCTTCCATGAATCCTATCACCTTGCAGATCGCCGTCGACCCCCTCATCAGGATGGCGCTCGCCGAGGACATCCCCACCGAGGACATATCGACCGAGGCCGTCATGCCCCATGCCTGCCATGGAGAGGTCCAGCTCATAGCCAAGCAGGCGGGCGTCATAGCAGGGCTCGACGTCTTCGAGCGGGTCTTCCAGCTGCTCGACCCCGCCACCGTCGTCCATCGGGCGATCTCTGACGGCGCCATCGTGGCCCCCGGCCAGATCGTGGCGCGCGTGGAAGGCGATATCCGAATCCTGCTCTCGGGCGAGCGCGTGGCCCTCAACCTCCTCCAGCGCATGAGCGGCATCGCCACCTACACCCGCGCCGTCGCCTCCGCCCTCGAGGGAACCGGCACTGTGCTCGTCGACACCCGCAAGACCACGCCGGGGATGCGGGTCCTTGAGAAGGAGGCGGTCCGCATCGGCGGCGGACGCAACCACCGCTACAACCTCTCGGACGGCGTGATGCTCAAGGACAACCACATCGCTGCTGCCGGGGGCGTCCGCCAGGCTATCGAGGCCGCTAGAAAGAGAGCCCCTTTCGTCCGCAAGATCGAGGTCGAGGTCGAGACCATGGATATGGTCCGGGAGGCGATCGAGACGGGTGCCGACATCATCATGCTCGATAACATGACCCACGACCAGATGGCCGAGGCCATCGCGCTCATCGATGGACGCGCCGAGACCGAGGCCTCGGGCAACGTGACGCTCGAGAACATCCGCACCCTGGCCGACCTCGGCGTCGACTACATCTCATCGGGGGCGCTCACCCATTCCGCGCCGATCCTCGACCTCTCGCTCAAGAACTTGCGAGCCCTAGAGGAGCGCTCCCATATCCACCAGGTGGGGGCATGAGCGGGGAGGAGAGGCGAGCGCGTCTCTGCGAGCTCCTGCGTGAGGCCCGGGCGCCGATCCCCGGATATCGCCTCGGTGAGCTCCTTGGCGTGAGCAGGCAGGTCATCGTGCAGGACATAGCACTCATCCGCAGCAGGGGCACAGAGGTCTCGTCGACGAGCCGTGGCTATCGCATCCACGCCGATCGCCCCGAGCGCATCCTCAAGATGCACCACTCCGTGGAGAACACGCAGACCGAACTCAACACGATCGTCGACCACGGGGGGCGCGTGGAGGACGTCTCGGTCAACCATCGCACCTATGGGCTGATCTCGGCACCCATGCGCATCGCCAGCCGACGCGACGTGGAGCGGTTCATCCGCGAGCTCGAGACCGGCGCCTCCTCGCTTCTCATGACCGTGACCGCTGGCTACCACTTCCATCGCATCTCCGCCGAGAGCGAGGCGGTGCTCGACGAGATAGAGCAGGCGCTCATGGAGCTGGGCTTCTGCGCCGACCGTCTGCCCTACGAAAGCGACATCCGATAAAGACGGGGATGACGATCCGGGTTTAGTCAAATCCGCACATGCGGGAGCGAGGAATCCCGAATAGCTCCCGCTCCCCCTTGACACAAGAGTTCACATTAGTTAACTTTTAACGCATAAGTTAGAGTTATCTAACTTTGTGTATCGAGACAGCTTGATCGCGCGGAACCTGGTCGGCCCCTTCCCTGCGGTGTCGGCACATGGGCGTGGAGCCCGAAACCGGCGAAACGATCGCCTTGATGATGGAGGAGCGCCTTGCCCGAGACCGGAAAGCACCATATCGAGCGAAACACTGTTCAGGAAACGCTCGTCATCCCCCTTTACGGGCGCAAGCTCTGCGGACAGCTCTTCCCGTCGCTCTACCGCGACCCTTTCGCCGAGGAGCTGTGCGCTCAGCTCGATTATGACTTCTCGGCACTCGACCGCAAAGCGGCCGGATTCCTCTATCGATACGGCGCCCTGGAGGCGGCCATGAGGCAGATAGACATCATGGCCGAGATCCGAGATTACCTGCATGACCACCCAAACGCCACGATCGTCAACCTGGGCTGCGGTCTCGACCAAACCTGTCAGGCCTGCGACAACGGAACGGTCTCCAAAATCAATATGGACCTGCCCGATGTCATCGAGGTCAGGAAGCGGCTTCTCGGCACAGGGGATCGCGAGCGAAACGTATCCTGCGACCTCAACGACCTCTCGTGGCTCGATGGGATCCGCGCCGACAACGGCGTCGTCCTCTTCGCCGCCGGCGTCTTCCACTACTTCACCCAAAGCCAAGTCGAACGTATCGTCCGCGGGATCGGGCAGGGACTCCCGGGAAGCCGCCTGATCTTCGACACCGTGGGAAAGACGCTCTCGCGAATGATGCTTGGCACCACGCTCAAGAGCGCGGGGATCAACGCGGTCGACGGGCCCTTCCATCTCGCGGCACCCGAGCGGGAGCTCGGAGAATGGGTGCCCGGCGCGAGGGTGCGCAGCCGCGGATACATGCTCGGCTATCACGATATGCGCGCATCCGGCGTCTCCGCCCTTCATCGAGGACTCGCACGCCTATGCGACGGCCCGTTCAAGATGAGGGTGAACTCGATCGACTTTCCCTGACGTTGGAGCACCCGGGGCCGCAGGCACTCTCCTCTCTGCCTGACGACCACATGCCCGTCCCGCGGCCCCGCGCTCATATGCTCAGATCCCGGCGGGAAAAGGCAAGGACGCCGAGGGCGGCCAGAGCCAGGCCCGCTGACGCAAGGACAATGGCGCCGAACACCGCCCCCGTGCTGCATGCCGCCACGCCGAGCGGATCGAAGAGCGCAAGGGGCGTGATATCGCCCAACCAGGCAAGCTCCTCCCCCACACCGGAGACCATCTGGGCGAGAAGGCATGCGACGCCCACCCCCACGCCCGTCCAGCGCGCCGCGGCAACGGATGGAATGGCGCACGCGCTCGCCCAGCAGATTCCCGCAAAGAAGGTCCAGAGGCAAAGCGTGGCGGCATTCACCGCCAAGAGATCGCCCCAAGCAAGCTCGCCGGGGAACATCGACTCGGCCACCGCCATCTCGAGAGCGGTGAGCAGGGCCATCGACCCAACGAGGCACGCCGCCATGACAAGGAATTGCGCGGCGGCGAGGCGGACGCGGCCCACCGGCTGCGCCAGAAGGCACGCGAGCGTGCCCCGCTCCACATGGCGAACCATGAGTCGGTCCGAAAGCAGCGCCACCAACGCGAGAGGGAACGCCGAGAACAGGAAGCCGTAGAGGTAGTTGACGAGGAACTCCAGAAGCGTGGTCCCCTGCTCCCCCATGCCGAAGGCGTCGAAAAGCTCGGACATGGCGTCTCGCATCCGCATGAGCGACTCCCCCAGATCGGGATCGAACATACTCGCGACCAACCCGGTGTAGAGCGCGAGCACCGCCACGATGCCAGCGGTAGGAACGAGACAGGTGCGCATCTCGCGCTTAAAAAGCGGCATCATCATGGCCAACCTCCAAAGACCGCCCCGCAGAGCCGCCAGGCCCCTCGTAAAGATCGAGAAACAGCTCTTCGAGCGTCCTCTCGCGCGAGGACACCGAGGACACGTCGTATCCCGCGAGGTCGCGGATGAGTCCGTTGACATCCACGACGCGCGGAAGGTCGACGGCGCTCCCCTCCGCCGCCCCCTCGGCACCTCCGTGGCTCGCGAACCAGCGAGCGCGCTCCGATGCCCGGGAGAACTCGATTCGGTATCCGCGCCCCTGGCGAGCGCGGACCCCCTCCATCGTGTCGACGAGCACGACCCGGCCCTTCCGGATGAAGGCGACGCGATCGCAAACGCGACCGACCTCCTCGAAGATATGGGACGAGAGCAGTATGGCCGCACCCCGATCGCGCTCCTCGGCCACCAGCTCCACGAATCGCTCCTGCATGAGCGGATCGAGGCCGCTCGTGGGCTCGTCGAGCAGAAGGACGTCGGGCCGTGCCATGAAGGCGGAGACGATGGCCACCTTCTGCCGGTTGCCCTTGGACATGCGACCCACGCGAGCGCCAAGATCGAGCTCGAAGCGGTCGACGAGCTCGGTCATGCGCACACGATCGGTCAGCCCGCGCATATCCGCCATGAGCCGAAGGAACGAGCCCGCGGTCATCTCGCGCATGCACGAGGCCTCTCCCGGGAGATACCCCAGCCGAGCCTGGATGGATGGCCGATCGCGATAGCAATCGAGACCCAAGATCTCGGCCACGCCGCGCCGCGGCCTCACAAAACCCATGAGGCAGCGCATCGTGACCGTCTTGCCAGCTCCATTGGGACCAAGGAAGCCCAAGACCTCACCGCGCGCCACCTGGAGGTCGACACCGAAAATCCCCCTTCCGTGCCCATAGTCCTTGACGAGGCCTCGCGCATGTATCGCGGCCGCCTCCGAGATAGGCCTGCTCATAACCACTCCTCCTTGTACGTCGCGCGCCGCAGCAGGTCGAGCCAGAGGGAGAACTCCAAGAGCAAGGCCTCCATATCAGGCTCTCCCCCCGACCTCAGCTGTTCGTGGAGGAAGCCGTCTCCCGCCCACACCAGCATGCGCACCACACGCATGGGATCGACGTCGTCGCGGAAGCGGTCCCAGCGCACATGGCCCAGATATGTCTCGACCATCACCGGGACCGCATCGCGCATGAACGCATCGAGTGCTCCAGATACCTCGCGATGACGCGGGTAGAAAGCCCGGACGAAGAACGACATGACCCTAGGATCCAATCGAGCCACCGAAGCCTTGCGCTCGGCAGCGTATCCAACGAGACCGAAGAAGTCGTCGATCTGCCACCACCGCTCATCGACCACCATGTTCGCCACGCGGCGCGTGAGTACGCCGAGGACATGGAGATAGAGCTCGCGCTTATTCCTGAAATAGAAGAAGAGCAGGCTTTTTGACATCCCGGCCCTTCGGGCTATGTCCGCCGTCGAGGCATGGGCGTAGTCGCAACTGCCGAATACCTCGGCCGCCGCGTCGATCACCGCCCGGCGTCGCTCTTCGGGCAGATCCCCAAAGCGACCGCGCCTGCCTGATACCATGTCCCCTCCTTCGCGCCCGCGTCCAGACACCCTGACTATACGCCGCTGACCCGACGATGGAAGGGGGGTATGAGCTGGGAGGAAGCGGCGATCGAGAAGACGGGCGATACATGTCCCGGAACGACATAAAATGGCCGCGGCGAGATGCCGCGACCAACCCAATTGCAATAGAGAAGGAGACCGCCCCCGGAGGGTGGCCAACATCGATCCGGACCATCCGTCCTGCCGACCGTCCTGGCGGGACGACCATGGGCAAGGGCCGAGGCGATCTAGGCATCCTGCCTGGTGTCGGCGATCTGGACCTCGCGGATGTTCACGCCCTGGGGCATGCTGTAGACGAAGTGGACCGTGTTGGCGATGTCTTCGGCCGTGATGCTCCCCACACCCGTCGCCTCCCTCCAGTCCTGGTAGTCGCTGAGGCAGCCCTCGTCGGTGGTGTGACCCAGAAGCTCCGTCTCGACGGAGCCGGGGCAGATGCGAACGACGCGCACATCGTAAGAGGAGAGCTCCTGGCGCACGACCTCGGAAAGCCCCACAACGCCATACTTGCTCGCGCAGTACGCGGCGTGGTTGGTGAAGGGCTTGACGCCCGCGATGGACGAGATGTTGACGATTGTGCCGCAGCGACGCTGCTTCATCCCCTCCGCCACGATCTGCATGCCGTTCAGAACGCCCATGACATTGACATCCATCATGCGGCGCCACTCGTCGGCGGACTGGGTCTCCACATGACCGAGCAGCATGACGCCGGCGTTGTTGACCAGAAGGTCGACCGGGCCGTAGATGTCCTCTGCCTTGCGGACGGCGCGCTCGAACGCCTCCTTGTCGGTGACGTCTACCTGCTCGCACAGGGCGTTCTCCAACCCGAGCTCCTCAAGGAGCTCGATGCGGCGGGCGAGCAGGAGCACGGGATGCCCCTCGTCATGGAACCTCTTTGCCATGGCCCTGCCAAAACCCGAGCTGGCACCGGTGATGACGACAAGCTTCTTCATGTTTCCATCCTTTCGTAGCGATGACATGCATCGATGCTACATTCTTGAGTAAGCTCTAGGTCAATCGGGAAAAGGAGGGGCCATGAAAATGAAGGAGATGTCCGAGGCCACGGGTCTGAGCGAGCATGCCCTCAGATACTACGAGCGGGAGGGACTCCTGTTCGACGTCAAGCGGACCCCGAGCGGTCGGCGCGAGTACTCCAAGAAGGACGTGGAGATGGTCGAGGTCCTCGAGTGCCTCAAGGCCGCCGGGCTCAGCATCTCCGATATCAAGGAGTTCATCCATCTCTTCCGCGGTGGAGAGGAGACCTATCCCCAACGCGCGGACCTGTTCCGCCGACAGGCGGGGAGCCTGAGGTCCCGCATAGCCGAGCTTCAGACGCAGCTCGACGTGGCCGACTACAAGACCTGGTATTACGAGAACGTCCTCGAGCTGGGGGCGGATGACGGCCCCCTCGTCTGCCTCAAGATGAGGGAGCGCTACGAGAAGATGGCGAAGGGCCAGCCCCCACGCGGGTGAGCGGATCGATCCGCCTCCCAACGCGAGGGCCGGCCCCTTTGGGCGAGACTGGCGGCCCCGCCCTCGATACCAAGAATCAGCCGCGAGCGGCCATCATCTGATACAGCGGATACATGGGCGTGCCCAGACCGGTGCCGCCGCCGACCTCCATCACGCTGCCCGTCACATACGAGGACATGTCGGAGGCGTAGAAGAGCACCACGTCGGCGATCTCGGACGGCTCGCCCAAACGGTTCATGGGGATGGTGGTGAGGAAGGACTTGATGAGCTCATCGCTCATGTTGTCCATCAGCGCGTCGGTGGCGATGCTGCCCGGGCACACCACGTTGCAGCGGACGCCGCGGCGGGCGTTCTGGATGGCGATATCCTTGGTCATGCGGATGATGGCGGACTTGGCCACGCCATAGGACTCGCGGGAGAGGTCGGGATAGACGCCGCCCGTCGAGGAGACGTTGACGATGGAGAGCGTGGCACCCTCGGCCAAGCCCTTGATGGCGGCCTGCGCGGTGTCGAAGACGCTGCGCACGTTGTCCATCACGATCTCCTGGAAATCGTCGAACTTGGTGTGCTCGACGTCGAAGTCGCGCTTCACGTCGGTGGCGCCGTAGTTGTTCACGAGGATGTCGAGGCGACCCTCGGCGGCGAGGACCTCGTTCACGCAACCGCTGTACGTGGCATGGTCATCGGCGTCGAAACGCACGAAGTCGGCCTGGCCGCCGGCGGCGCGGATCTCCTCGACGAGCTCCATGGAGCGCTCGCGGTTACGGGCCGCGACATAGACCTTGGCCCCCTCCTCAGCGAGCTTGAGGGCGCACGCGCGGCCGATGCCGCGCGTGGAAGCCGTGACGATGGCGATCTTCCCTTCGACCAAACCCATGATGGACCCCTTTCAAGACACGCGCAGGGGACTCTCGCCTGCGCCGGGACAATTGCCACGTGTATACCCTTGAGGCAGCATTTTATCCACGCGTCCCCCCTCCAGAAGAACGGGCGCGCGGCAAGGTACGCGAGCGGCTTCCAACGCCCATCGCAGGAACCGTCCCCATGGCAAGGGGGGTCTCGCACATCACCGATCGAGAAGCTGGCCCAGCACCACCTGGTCCCCCTCATCGAGATGGGTCACGACGGGCCTTCCCTCCCCATCGACCAAAACCGACATCCCGCAGCCTCCCGTCATGTTGGAAGAGGCCAGCAAGTAGTTCACCCCCGTCTCGGTGTCGACGATGATCTTTCGAACATTCGTGACACCCTGCGAGTAGACCTCCACGAATCGCTCCTTCATGACATTCTCCTTTGAATCGTCATCCAAATTTCCTTTGGTCAAAGCAGCCGGTATCAGCCGAGCACGCGCTTGATGATGCTCATGAGGCCCCATCCAAAACAAAAACCGACCCCCATCATGAGCACGAATCTCACCAAGAGCTTGCCCCACCACAGCTTCCTTGCAACCTGGTTGTCGGCCCGCAGGACATCCGGATCCTCCCCGTGCATGAACGCCTCGACCGAGCGATAGGTGAACAACTGCTCATCGTGCTTGATCTTCTCCGCCATCCCGGCACTCGCCAGCATGGGGACCATGAGCACGGCTATGGGGAGCACCAGCAACCAGAGATCGAGATCCATCAGGGTGCCGACAATGGCCCATGCGATCGTGACGATCCCGCAAAGGGCCATGACGGCACCGAGCCCCTTCAGCCTCTCGGCCTCCGCAGAGAGGATCGTCTCCATTTGCCCCACGTCGTCCTTTATAAGCGCATCGACGCTCACATGGAACAGGTCGCTCATGAGAAGCAGGCTCTCGATATCTGGATAGGTCTTATCGGTCTCCCAGTTGGAGACCGTCTGTCGAGAGACGAAGACGACCTCTGCCAGCTGACCCTGGGACATGCCCAGGCGAGCTCGGTTGTCCTTGATGTTCTGGCCGATCCTCATCGCGAGGTCCTCTCTCACGGCGTGCTTTGACCAAGCGCAGCCTATCACCTCATGGCCCGGATACACCGGAGACGCGGGGATCCTCGCTGTCAAAAGTCTTTTGCAACGGCCTTGAGCTGGGAGAACCAGGATTCAATCCAAGGTGTTGATGCGCGGCGCCGGAGAAGGGGCCCCTAGTGGTCGCCCTTTCGGTACTCAGAAAGCCGATCGTTGAGCAAGCGCCCCTCGCGACGGCGCTTGACGGCGAAGATAACGCTCGTGGCGGCATATATGCCAAGGTATATCATCGTGAACGACATCCAAGCGCCCAGATCATGAGACGGGAACCACGCCAGGATCACGGCCAAGAGAGCCAGGAGGGCATAAAGGCAGAACCCGAACAAGATCAGCCTCAGGCTATAGGACATCCGCTTGATCAGAATCGGGGTGAAGAACAGGAATTGGAGCCCTGTGGCACAGGCGCAGGCGAAGAATATCGACCAGCAAAATAGAATGCCCTGTCGAGCTCCCTCGTCCGCGAACATCATGCCGAGAGCCATGCATGCGAGCATGACGGCGGTGAATGTCGCGCATAGGGCGACGAAGAAGCCCCTCGCATTCTGATCCTGAGCACGGACCTCCGTGTCCACGATATCCTTGCGCATCATGTTCGACTCCTTTCCGAGTCCCGCCCCGTCACAAACCCAGCCTGCGTTTGACGTCTGGGGCGTACTGCCTCGATATGATGACCTGTTCACCGTTGTCCATGGTCGCGACGATCCGTCCGTTCAGGGCCGGATGGAGCGAGGCGATCTTGCGGAAGTTGATCACGCAGCCCTTGGACGCCCGCATGAAGTCGCATCCCTCCAGGCGCTCCTCCATCTCATAGAGCTTGAGCGGCGTCTCGAACACGCCGTCGTGGGTGTAGAAGAACGTCCGTTTGTCGACTGACTCCACATAAAGCACGTCCTCGGCGCTCACGACATGCATGGCCCCACCGGAGCTGCCCGTCACCTTGCAATCGAGCATGCGAAGCCGTGCGACGATGTCGATGATGTCGTGATCGACCTTGCCGCAGGCTATCGTCACCTCGACATCATCCATGCCGGGCCGCTCGTCTATAGAGATCCTCATGGGGCCTCCCTTCCACACGGCACATCCTACACGCCCCGTTGACGCGATGGAGCGGCGAAGGTCCCAGATGCACTAGGAACCAACCAAGATGCATGGGCACGCACCCGGGAGGCTGAAACCGGTTCGACCCGACTGTATGGAACCGGGCTCCTACCCATGAAAACGCGGGATGGGAGCAGGTTCCTCGTCACGGAAGACGCGTCCCACCGCGCAGAGGCACTCATCGATCTTGCGAGCCTTCCTGACGACGCGATGAACCGAGAGCGGGTCGGCGAAGAAGCACTTGGCATAGAACCACCACTCCTTCATGCGAAAGACCGCATTGCCCCCCATCTCGTCAAGATACGCGTCGAAGAGATTGTCGTGGAAGCGCTTGAACTCGTCCATCGTGGCCGGGGCACCTCCGGAAAGCATCCGCGCCAGGGCCGGATTGGCCAAGATGCCACGTCCCAGCATCACGTGACGCGTCGCGGGGAAGGCCTCGATCAACCGATCCATATCGGCCGCCCCGAATATGTCGCCGTTATATGCCACGGGAAACGAGGAGTCCGTCAGGGATCTGCCATACGGCTCCCATCGCGGCGACCCTTGGTAGCGATCCTTCTGGACACGGGGGTGGACGATGAGCTCCGCAAGGGGATGACGGCAATACGTTGCGAGGATATCCTCGTACTCCGCATCGTCCGCGATCCCGATCCGCGTTTTGACCGACACCGGGATGGGCGACATGGAGCAGGCCTTTTCCAAAAAGGCATCGAGCCCCTCCAAATCGCGAAGGAATCCGGATCCGCGACCTTTGGCGACGACCGTGCCCGAGGGGCATCCCACATTGAGGTTGACCTCCGTGTATCCCATGTCGGCAAGAAGGCGGGCCGCCCAGATGAACTCCTCGACGTTCTTGGTGAGAAGCTGGGGAATGACGACGAGGCCCCGATTGTTCTCTGGATCGATCTCCTTGGCCGCGCGGCCACCAAAGGCCGATCCCGGGTGCGGAGGGGCGAGAAACGGTGTGTAATACCGATCGAGCCGCCCGAAGCACTCGGCATGGACCCTGCGGAAAACATGGCCCGTGAGCCCCTCCATGGGGGCGAGCGATAAGATCATGGGCCTTCTCTCCTTGCCCGACGTCCGTGATACCCGCAAATTCTACTTCAGAAACAGATCCAAAACGGACGACGAGGAGCGGAAACCGAAGGGATTCCCACCGTGATCCCACGCGTTTGCCGAGCGTCTCGCCCGCTTGCGTCCAAACAGGATTCCAATATGGCTCTCGAATGCGCACTGAAGACAGGAAAGCAAGGGTCTCGCCATTCGGTTTGATCGGAAGACATCACGATGACGGACCAGAGTGACGATCTGCCTCAAATCGCGCAGGCCCCCGCATTCTCGTCTGCCCCATCTTCACGCCGAACCTTCCATGCAAACGAAGGTTCGACGAAAACGACGACGCGCCATGGGCCAGGGAAAGAGACAGCAACGCGATCGCCACCGCACCCGTGTCCCACTATGGGGAGATACCCCTATGCCCCTCCTCGCAACCATTGAGTTTGTCGGACGGTGGGAAGCATCGATCAGATATCCGCCAAAGTCATTGGGATGACATGGGCGCAGCGGCCCTCCAGGAAGCGAGATCAGGCAGAAACGGGAAAACCGGGGAGAATGCCACGAAATGCCTGAGAATCAAAGAAACGCAGCTCAATCCAAAAGGCCAATGCCCCGCCATCACCAGCCCCTCAACTATAGGGAAAACCGAATCGGCGATCCATAAGAAGAGATGGGGGCGAGTGCACCTCGCCCCCATCTCGGGAGACGGTCTCGAAGGGCCTAGCGCTCGCTCCTGCGTGCGGCGAGGGCGAGCGCGGCGCAACCCGCCATCGCCATCGCGGCAACGGAGATCATAACCATCGAATCACCTGTTGCCGGCAGAGCCGAAGAATCGGGCTTCTTAGGATCCGGCGTGCTGGGAGAGCCTGGATCCGTGGGAGGGCACGCTGCGACCGACGCCCTAATGGTTGCATCGCCAAGGACGGCTATCGACTGCTCCGCCCTGGAGGCATCTCCATCCTCCCACTCGGGAGCCGTTCCCGTGGCCTCGTACCCGATGAAGCAGATGGAATCGTCCACCTCGGTGCCGATCTTAACCTTCGCTCCATGAAGGACGTGGTCAAGGGAGCTCACCCGCTCACCAGTCGAGGGCTTGACGAGCCATGTTCTCGCATGCTCGGAATCCTTGACGCCAACGGAATGGAAGTCCATCGCGAAGATCGACAACCCATCCTCCGGGACCTCGATCTTGGCCGCTCCGCCGGTCTCATAGTCCGGTCCAAAGGACACGGCATACGTGCCCGCGGGAAGGTCTTGAGCGAACCGATAGTAGCCCACATGGCTTCCGTCGAGCCATTCCGTGGCGGAATACTCGGTCCCGTCGGAAGCGGTCGCCGTGATCCCTTCCAGACCGGTGATCGCGCTGCCGTTATCCGTGACGTAAAGAAGGCTGCTCTCGGCACCGATCACCACGCGCTGGGATGCGCGCTCGAGACCAAACTCGTCGTTGATACCGATCGAGTCGTTGGAGTAGGACCAGATCGACATGGTGAACTCATTAGAGTCGACGAAGGCTCGCTCGGCGTATTGAAGCATTCCGCCCTCGATCGCACCGATGTTAGGATCGAGCACCACATG
>JAXDWR010000020.1:0-7013 GCA_034088265.1 Collinsella sp.
GACATGATGTATGTGACCCTTCGAGAGGTGCTCGCCGAAGCGTGTGAGCTCAACATGGCCATAGGTGCCTTCAACACCCATAACCTCGAGATGCTTCCGGCCATCATACGAGCCGCGTCCAATCAGAAGACCCCGGTCATCATCCAGACGAGCGAGGGGACCGCGAGCTATATCGGTCATCGCAACCTCGTTGCGGTCTGCGAGGCGATGGCTGATGAGTACGGTGTCGATGTCGTCCTCCACCTCGACCATGCAAAGGATTTCGACGAGATCCGCAAGGCAGTCGACGCAGGGTACAGCTCGATCATGTTCGATGGCTCCGCCCTTCCCTTCAAGGAGAACATCTTGGGTACCAAGCGCGTGGTGGAGTACGCGCGGAATGGCGGCGCGTCCGTCGAGGCCGAGCTGGGAACGGTCGGAGGCACCGAGGACGGCGTCGCGGTGGCGGCCTCCGAGGTCTGCTACACCGATCCCGACCAAGCTGTTGAGTTCATTGAGAAAACAGGTATCGATGCGCTCGCCGTCGCCATCGGGACCAACCATGGTCAGTACAAGTCGAAGACCAACATCTCCTTCGAGCAGCTCGAGAAGATCCGTGATGCCGTCAACGGATTCCCTTTGGTCATCCATGGCGGCACGGGGGTCAAGGACGAGGATGTCCGTCGTGTCATCGACCTGGGCATCCGCAAGTTCAACGTGGGCACCGACTTGCTGGTGAACTGGAACGTCGCTTCTCGCGAGGCGTATGACACCCTCAAGGAGAACGCCTCCAACAGGAACATGGTCATCCCTGCGCAACAAGCTGTCATGGATGTGGTGGAGCATCGAATCAAGCTCTTCAAAAACATCGCCTAGCAAATCCCGTGTCTCATCGTCGCCATGAAGGGATGCACTGAAGTGAAACAGATCTCAGAGATGCTCAAGCTCGAGAATGTGCGCATCGTTGAAAAAGTCGGTTCCTGGGAGGACGCCATCAGATTGGCGGTCTCGCCGCTCGAGGAGGGCGGGTTCGTCGAAGCGCGCTATGCCGACGAGATCATTCGCGCAACCAACGAGATGGGCCCGTATTACGTTCTCACGGAGGACATAGCCCTCATCCACGGGCGCCCTGAGGACGGTGTCATCGAGGGGCAGCTCGCTGTGACGGTCTTGCGGGAGCCCATCGTGTTCGCGGACGACACCTTTCCGGTTCGCCTTCTCGTGGCGCTTGCGGCCGAGAACGCGAACTCGCATATCGACACCATGCGCGTCTTAGCGACGATCTTCATGGACGAGGCCAGGATCTCCCAGATCGTCGAGATGGACGATCCGATCCTCATCCATCAGGCGTTCTGCGGAGGGGAATGACGTTTCCAGGGCGAAAGCGGTCGGATCCCCGGATCCGACCGATAGCCATAGGGACTTGCAACCGATAAGAAAAGGGGACTGATTGCAATGCTCAAGATCTTAACCGTATGCGGAAACGGGCTGGGGAGCAGCTTCGCGTGCCAGATGGCCGTCGAGAGCGTTCTCAAGGGGCTCGGTATCGAGTGCAAGCTCGACCACGACAGCGTGTCGAGTGCGGCGGGCGTCGCGCGCAATTACGACATGATCGTGGCCGCCGAGAACTTCCAGAAGCAGATCGATAACTTCAACACGGGCAAGCCCTGCGTCTACCTGCATCGTCTGGTGGACAAGAAGGAGATCGAGGAGAAGCTCGTCCCCGTTCTCAAGGACATGGGTCTTCTCTAGGTCCTGAACATCCACTTCTAGGATTGAGGTACATCAGATGGAAATCCTGAATTTCATCATCTCCAACATCTTGACCCAGGCAGCCGTCATCATCGGCCTCATCGCCCTTCTGGGTCTCCTACTCCAGAAGAAGCCGGGTAACGAGATCGTCGCCGGCACGCTCAAGACCATGCTCGGTTTCCTGGTCTTGGCCGCGGGTTCCACGGTCATGCAGGGATCTCTGGCCTACTTTGGCGACATGTTCAACAACGCCTTCGGCTTCACCGGTATGTCCGCCGTCGTCGCCTCGATCGAGGGCATCAACGGTCAGGCCATGAATGAGCTCGGACTTGGTTCCGAGATCGCCATCTGCTTGGCGGGAATCTTCGTGGTCAATATCATTCTGGCCCGTTTCACCAAGTTCAAGTATATCTTCCTCACCGGTCAGGCCCTCCTTTGGGAGTCGACGCTCTGTATCGTGTTCGCTTGGTTCTGCGGTCTGCGTGGCGTGCCCCTGATCCTGATCGCCTCCATTGTCGGTGGCGCCTTCGCCACCCTCATGCCCGCTTTCGCCCAGCCGGTCGTCCGCAAGATCACCGGTAGCGACGACATCGCGCTCGGTCACTTCTGCACCTTCGGTTACATGTTCACCGCAGGTATCGCCTCCATCACCAAGAAGCTCTTCGGTGGCAAGGAGTCCCAGTCCACCGAGGATCTCGAGCTTCCCGCGAGCCTTTCGTTCATGCAGGATTCCTATCTTGCCGTCATGGTCGTCATGATCCCGCTCTACTTGATCGTCGCGGGCTTCGCCGGTCCCGAGGTCGCTGCTGACTATGCTGGCGCCACCAACTACATGGTCTACGCCTTCCTGCAGGCCATGCAGTTCGTTGTCGGCCTTTACGTCCTGCTTGCCGGCGTCCGTCTGCTTCTTGGCGAGCTCGTCCCGGCGTTCCAGGGCATCTCGATGAAGCTTGTTCCCGACGCCAAGCCCGCGCTGGATTGCCCGGTTCTCTTCACCTATGCTCCCAACGCGGTCATCATCGGCTTCATCACCACGACGATCGGCTCGCTCATCGGCATGGCCATCACCGGTTTCATGGGCACCCTCGTCATCCCCGGCGTCATGTCCAACTTCTTCGCTGGCGGCACGGCTGGTATCTTCGGCAACGCCATCGACGGTCGCCGCGGTGCCATCATCGGCGGCATCTTCCATGGCATCTTCATCATGATCCTTCCCGCCCTGCTCTCCCCGATGCTCGCTCAGATCGGGTTTGTGAACATGACCTGCACCGACGTCGACACGGTCGTCACCGGCTTCTTCTTCATGGCCATCAAGTCCATCCTCGGCCTGTTCGGCATCGCGTAGCGCCCGGACGTCATATCGGATTCGGCGGATCGTCCATGCCTGGGTTATTCGGGCACCAGGCGGTCCGCCGTTTCATGGACATTCCGTTCAAACTTGTCAGGAGAAGGGAATCGCAACATGGGATTGTTTGGCTTTGGACGCAAGAGGGAGTCCGAGCGTTCGCAGGCATCTTCTGCCCCCCAAATCGATGAGGCGGTGATTCGCCAAAAGATCGATGGGCTCAAGCAGGAGGTCATGGGGTTGGAGGGCACAGCCGCTGCGGCGGTCTTCGATGCCATGGGCGCCGATTACGAGCTCATCGGGGATGTGGACGGTGCGATCGAGGCATACGAGAGCAGCCTCGATGCGCATAGGACGATGGGCAAGGCATCCGCCGCCCTTGTCAAGCTCTACAACGCGAAGCGCGCTCAGGCGGCTCGCGACAGGGATGACGACGCCATCAAATACTATCTTGATAAGGTGAACGAGATGCTCTCCATCTCGAAGGATTCGCTGCGCGGGCGCGTTTAGGGTGATCATCTATGAGTCATGTTCTGATTTTGCTTGCGGGCTATCCCGCCACAGGCAAGAGCCATCTCCTCAACCAGATCCAGGATCGACATCCTGGTCGCTTCGATGCCATCGCGCTCGATGATGTCAAAGAGGAGGTCTGGGACGAGTTCGGGTTCTCCTCCCTGCAGGAGAAGACGGAGCTCGAGCGTGAGATATATGCCCGATATTTCGCGCGCTTGGAGCGCTCCATGGAATGCGGTCGCTCACTGATATCGGATTACGTGTTCTCGGAGAAGCAGCGCGCCCCCATCGAGTCGCTTGCCAGGCGATATGGCTATCCCGTGCTCACCGTGCGCCTTGTGGGCGATCCGCACGTCATCTACGATCGCTCCCTTGCACGAGACCTTTCCGATTCACGCCATATCGGGCACCTGCTCAATCACTACCACAAGGGGGATGTGCTCGAGGACAGGGGGGACGCCGAGGCCTTGGTGACGCAAGAGGTGTTCCTCGATCGTTGTTCGACCAAGGGTTACCAGCATTTCAGGATAGGCTCCCTCCTCGAAGTTGATGCGACGGACGTGTCCTCGATAGACTACCGTGCGCTGCTCGATCTGATCGATACATTTGTCGATGATCCTGGTGAGTTCGATCAAAAGGTCGACCTTGCGAAGCGTTGCGAGGAGGATCGCTCCCAGCTCGCCTCCCATATCGATTTCACCCTTCTCAAGCCAACTGCGCGTTGGCGGGATATCGAGCGGCTCTGCGAGCAGGCGCTCGCGGCGGGAACCGCAAGCGTGTGCATCCCCCCATCATACGTATCCCGTGCGCATCGCGCGTTCCCCGGCCTGGCCATCTGCACCGTCATTGGATTCCCCCTAGGGTACTCGACCAGCGAGGTCAAGGCCTTTGAGGCGAGGCGAGCCGTCTGCGAGGGGGCGTCTGAGGTCGATATGGTCATAGACCTCGGACTCGTCAAGGATGGTGACATGGACGGCGTGACGCAGGACATATGTACGGTCCGCGCCGCGGTGCCCGGCTCCGTCCTCAAGGTCATCGTCGAGACCTGCTATCTCACCGATGAGGAGAAAGAGGCGGTCTGCCGCTGTGTCACCGAATCCGGCGCCGACTTCATCAAGACCTCGACGGGCTTTGGGACCGGTGGTGCCACGATTGCGGATATCGAGGTCTTCTCGAAGCATATCGGTGACGGGGTCCGGATGAAGGCCTCCGGTGGCATACGAACCAACACAGCCCTTAAAGCCTTCGTGGCCGCCGGATGCGATCGCGCTGGATGCAGCGCCTCGCTCGATTCGCTCTTGGGTTGATCCGTCTCGTCCCACGTTACGCCCATCCCGTCTCACGAAGGGGGCTCCATGTCCATATTCTGCGTCGGTCAAGCCGCTTTCGACATAACGGCTCCCTACACCGGCCCTTTGGTCGCCAACCAAAAATACCGTGTGCTCTCTCCGTCCTACTGTCCGGGCGCACCAGCCCTTAACGCGGCATGCCTCTGCGCTCGATGGGGCGCAGAGGTTGAGCTCGTCGCGCGCATTGGCGACGACGCTTACGGCAAGCGCCTCAAGGAGACCCTCACGTCCTGTGGCGTTGGAATGGATCATCTGCTTGTGGGCGAGGATGTCAGCACGTCATATAGCTTCATAGCCGTTGACGATGCGAGTGGGGAGAGGACGATCTTCAACGTCCCATCCCAAGGGGATGTCGTCCTTCCGCCGCTTCCAAGCGATTCTCCGAGCGTCATCCTCTCGGATGGGCATGAGGCCGAGGCTTCTTTGAAGATCATGGAGGCGTTCCCCCATGCCTATTCGATCATCGACGCGGGGACCTATCGCGAAAGCACCTATACCGTCGCGCGGGAAGTCGATTGCATCATCTGCTCGGAGGATTTCGCCCGCCAATACACCGGTCGGGTCCTCCACGACCCTGATGACCTCCTTGAGGCCGACTCGCTCTTGAAGGATATCGAGAGGGTGAACGGTGGGGTCGCCGTCATCACACTGGGCGATAGGGGACTGATCTATCGCGACGCCCAGGGTCGCCCCATCCATATGCTCGCCTTTCCGGTCGAAGTGGTCGACACGACGGGCGCCGGGGACATCTTCCACGGTGCGGCGGCGTATGGATTGGAGCGGGGTTGGGATCTTCCAACCGTCCTGAGAGTGAGCTCGATGGCCTCGGCCATCTCGGTGGGGACGATGGGCAGCTACTCCTCCATCCCCGAACTCGAGGTCGTGCTCGAATTGTTGGGGTTTACATCTAATTTAGATGATGCTTCGGGGTCTAACTGATTAAACGTTATACTCGCATTGAAAGGGCAGGAAGGCCGCCTTCGATTCTGGAGGGAGGGAGGTATGATGACCAAGCTTGATTTCAGTGGAAAGAAGCAACTGTATTACCAGCTCTATGACATCCTCTTCCAAGATATTGTCAACGGCACCTATGCCATCGGCGAGCTCATACCTTCCGAGAGCGAGCTCATGCGAAGCTACGCCGTCTCGCGTGCGACCGCGCGGAAAGCCATGGAGATGCTCTCGAACAACGGCCTCATCTGCAAACGTCGCGGCAGGGGCTCCGAGGTCATATCGACACGTCCCGTTGGCTCGCCCAACAAGGTGGCAAGTTACATCAAGAAGAGCGTCTCGGATAAGATCACTCCGGTCAAACGTTTTGTCTACGCTCGCATCGAGCCGGCTGATGATAAGGTGGCGCAGCTTCTCGACATCCCGGTCGGCACCGAGGTCTATGCGCTTTGTCGCGTTCGATGCTCCGGTGACATGCCGTTCTACCTAGAGTTCATCCATATCGAGGCCACGCTCGTCCCGGATGCGCTTGAGCGCGACTTCTCGCGCGAGTCATGGCGCACCTTCATCTCCCTCGATTGCGACCTGCATTGGAGCCGTGCCCTGCAGCGCATCTACGCCACAAGCTGCGAGGAGTGGATCGCCGCTCGCCTTGGTGTGGAGCCTAGGTCCCCCCTCATGTATATCGAGCGCCTTTCCTTCGAGGAATCCGGCCGTCCACGCGAGTTGGTGAGGACGTATTATCGATCGGACTTGTATCATCTGGAGATAGAGCTCGATTCCTAGATCGTCTTGATGGGGAGGGGCGCGGGGATGCGCCCCTCATCCTTTCCGTTCTTTCGCGTGCGATGATCGTCGCGCCTTGATGAGGGGGACATATGGCCGGCAAGGTCACTTTGAAGGATATAGCCACGCAGGCAGGGGTCTCCATCTCCACGGTCTCCTTGGTCTTGAACGGCAAGCCGTGTCGCGTCTCGGATGTGAAGCGCCGCAAGATCAAGGAGATCGCCTCCTCCATGCACTATGTTCCCAACCAGATCGCGCGCAGCCTCGTGACGCAGCGATCGCGCACGCTCGGGCTCGTCGTCCCCAACATCGAGAGTCGCTTCTTCTCCTCGCTCGCC
>JAXDWR010000021.1:0-9343 GCA_034088265.1 Collinsella sp.
CTGTGGTTCGCCGCCGTCGTGCTCATCACGCAGCTCGTCGCCCTGCTCTTCTCCATAGCCTCAAGCTCCCTGCCCGGCTGCCTCTCCGCGCTAGCGTTGGGATTCGTGCCATCCATCCCGCAGTATTTTGACGAGACGTTCATCTTGCACGATGCGCTGCCGTATCTCCCCACAACCTATCTGTACGTGGCGCGAGCGGCGGGCTGGCCCAAATATCTCATCGATCTCGACGTCTTCCCCGTCCCAGACGCCTCATGGGAGCTCGGGATGGTCGTCCTGATCTGCTGCTCCGCAGCTTTGGCCGCCGCGACCTCATGCCTCCTCATGGCACGAGAGCACGCCGCCAAGCGACAGGGAAGAAGGGGGACCCATGCTCGCATTTAGCGATCTCACAATCGGCATCAATGGGAAAACGCTCCTCTCCTGCCCCAAGGGGGCGATTCCCGCTGGGAAGGTGACCAGCCTGGTCGCGCCGAACGGGAGCGGCAAGACGACCTTCATGAGGGCGCTCATCGATGCCGATGGCGTGAAGCGCACGGGCAAGATCGTGGCAGATGGCGTCCCGATCTCTCAAAAGCGCGATTATCGAAAACTCGTCTTCTATGTGCCGGGGGACGCATCGATCCTCTATCCCCTCCTAACGGTTCGAGAGAACCTGATGATGGTGCATCGATGCTGGGGGGCGAGTGTCGACCTCGAGTCCTTTGCCAGGAAATGCAGGATCGACGGCTTTCTAGACAAGCGGGTGCGAAACCTCTCCCTTGGTATGAAGCAACAGGCTTCACTTGCCGCCGGCTATCTCACCGGCGCTCGATACCTGCTCCTCGACGAGCCCATGAACGCTCTTGACCCCACAAACCTGGAGATCAACTCGAGGATCATTCGAACCTTGTGCGGCAAGGGCGTGGGGATCTTGATGTCCTCCCACATCCTTGGAAATGTGGACACGCTCTCGGACAAGATCGTGTTCATCAAGAACGGCTCATTCGTGAGCGCCCCGGAGGCCGTTGGGGGAAGCCAGGCCATGTACAGACGCCTTTATGGGTGAGAGGGCCATGGAGCGAACCTGCGGGCCGTCGGGGCATTCCCACTCTGCGTAAGCCGCCGGCGGCATCACACCGAAAAGGAGGTCGGCCATGAATCGTGGGAAGTTGATCGGAATAGCCATTTCGGCCATCCTCCTTGTGGCCGTGCTGTCGTTTGCCCTCGCACCTCAGGTCTCTCCCTCACGATCCCTCGCACCCTCCATCTTCATCTCCTATGACGAGGATGGAATCGAGTCGCGGATCATATTCAGCGTGTCGGAGGATGGGCAAGATGCCAGCGTGAGCGTGAGCGACGAGAACGGCCTTTCGGGCTCCTTCAAGATCCGGCAGATTTCCGACACCGCCTTTGAATACGAACCATCAAGGCAAGAGGTTCGCTTCTCTGGTCGCGTATGGCACCTCTCCGGCGACACGGGAGCTCGAAGGCTCGAGAACATCTCATCGGAGGATGGGGTGCTCTGGGGAACATATTACGAGGATAAGCTCGAGGCGCGAAGCGCCGAGCCGTATCGACGGGACGATGGGGCCGGGATGAGCTAGGCGGTTTTGACTTATCTGGGTCCGTGCGACTCTGCTCGTGCGGCATAAAGAAGGGCCCGCTCTGTGGGGAGCGGGCCCTTCTTTGGAAAAGGTCTCGATGCAAGGCGGTGAAATGCAGCCCCGATAAGAGAGCGTTCGACCTACTCGAACTCGATGGTCCCGCAGGGCTTGGGGGTGAGGTCGTAGAGCACGCGGCAGATGCCCGGGACCTCGGCGGAGATGCGGTCGCCGATCTTCTTGAGGAGCGCCCAATCGAGCTCGGGGACCTCGGCGGTCATGGCGTCGACGGTGTTGACGGCACGGATGAACGCGGGCCACTCGTAGAGGCGCTTGCCGTCCTTCACGCCGGTGACGCGGAAGTCGGGGACGGAGACGAAGTACTGCCAGACCTTGCCCTCAAGGCCGGCCGCGGCGAACTCCTCGCGAAGGATCGCGTCGGCCTCGCGCAGCGCCTCGAGGCGGTCGCGCGTGATGGCCCCGAGGCAGCGGACGCCAAGGCCCGGACCGGGGAACGGCTGGCGCTCGACCATGTTCTCGGGAAGGCCGAGCTCGCGGCCGATGACGCGAACCTCGTCCTTGTAGAGCAGGCGGACGGGCTCACACAGCTCGAACTGGAGGTCGTCGGGAAGGCCGCCGACGTTGTGGTGCGCCTTGACGCCGTCGGACTCCAGGATGTCGGGGTAGATGGTGCCCTGGGCGAGGAAGCTCACCTCGTTGCCCACCTTGCGCGCCTCCTCCTCGAAGACGCGGATGAACTCGGCGCCAATGACCTTGCGCTTGGCCTCGGGCTCAGCGACGCCCTCCAGAAGGCTAAGGAAGCGATCGGTGGCGTCGACGTAGACGAGGTTGGCGTCGAGCTGGTTGCGGAACACATCCACGACCTGCTCGGACTCGCCCTTGCGCATGAGGCCGTGGTTGACGTGGACGCAGACGAGCTGCTTGCCGATGGCCTTGATGAGGAGCGCGGCGACCACGGAGGAGTCGACGCCGCCGGACAGCGCCAGCAACGCCTTCTTGTCACCGATCTGCTCGCGGCACGCGGCCACCTGCTCCTCGATGAACGCCTGGGCGAGCTCGGGCGTGGTGATGCGGACCATGTCGTCGGGACGCTTGTTTGGATCCATGTATGCTCCTCCTTGGAATCAGCGGTTCCTGCCATCCCGATTGTATCCGATGGAGCGTCGCACGATGCAAACGTGCTTGGGTTTCCGCACGATTTAGCCGCTGTCCCCACGGCCTCGCCATACGCGCGGAGGCGCGGTGCGCGGCGGGGCGCCCGCACGGTCCGCCGCCTGCCCTGCGCGATCGTCCGCAGAGGGGATGGAGCCTTGGCGAGATGCGTTGGTTTTGCGTATATTCAGATATCTGTTGTCAGTTTGGCATCATTCGTCGATAATCCCGCTTGCGTTCATGCGGGCCCGCTGATTTGCGCTATCATCGACAGGCCCGCGTTCGACTTTGAGAATGAAGGAGAGACATCATGAAGTTCGTGTGCCCCGTTTGCGGTTACGTCGAGGAGTTTGACGGCGAGGAGCTCCCCGCCGACTTCAAGTGCCCCCAGTGCGGCGTCTCCGGTGACCGCTTCACCAAGCAGGAGGGCGAGATGACCTGGGCCGCCGAGCACGTTGTGGGCGTTGGCAAGCTCGAGGGCGTCTCCGAGGACATCATCTGCGATCTCCGCGCCAACTTCGAGGGCGAGTGCTCCGAGGTCGGCATGTACCTCGCCATGGCCCGCGTCGCCCATCGCGAGGGCTATCCCGAGATCGGCCTGTACTGGGAGAAGGCCGCCTATGAGGAGGCCGAGCACGCCGCCAAGTTCGCCGAGCTCCTGGGTGAGGTCGTGACCGACTCCACCAAGAAGAACCTCGAGATGCGCGTCGAGGCCGAGAACGGTGCCACCGCCGGCAAGACCGACCTCGCCAAGCGCGCCAAGGCCGCTGGCCTGGACGCCATCCACGACACCGTTCACGAGATGGCTCGCGACGAGGCCCGTCACGGCAAGGCCTTCGCCGGCCTGCTCGCCCGTTACTTCGGCTAAGCCGCACGGCACAGAGCGCCCCATGCAAGGCGGTCCGCTTCGGCGGGCCGCCTTTTTGCTGCCGGTCCCTCTGATCGGCGTGCTGCCATCTCGCCGACGGCCCCTTCTCCGATCGTGACGCTGCCATCTCGCCGACGACCCCTCCCCGATCGAGACGCCGTCTCTTGCTGCCGGCCCCTCCCCGATCGACGTGTCGCCATCCGCAAAATCACCTGATCGGTGTGGGCTAAAACGGGTAGTAGGGCCCTAGGTGTCAATCGCGGGACGCTGCTCCCCGCCGGGTGGTCCGGCACGGGGATCCCGCACTCTCAACGAAGGAGTCCAGCATGCTTCTCTCTGGTAAGACCGCCATCGTCACCGGCGGATCGCGTGGCATCGGCCTCGCCATCGTCAAGCGCTTCCTTGAGGAGGGCGCCAACGTCGCCCTCTGCGGCAGCCGTCCCGAGACCGCCCAGAAGGCTGTCGACGAGATCCTGGCCCAGAATCCCGAGGCGCCCGTGATGGGGCTCTCCCCCGACCTGACCGACGAGGTCGCCGTCGAGGCCGCCTTCCGCGAGGTCGTGGAGCGCTTCGGCGGTCTCGACATCGTCTGCAACAACGCGGGCATCTCCCAGTCCACCCCTCTGAATGACTACACGGCAGATGACTTCAATAAGGTCATCGACATCAACGTCAAGAGCGTCCTCAACGGCTGCCAGGCGGCCGCGCGCCTGATGGGCGAGGGCGGCGTGATCATCAACACGAGCTCGATGGTGAGCAAGATGGGCCAGCCCTCTGGCGTCGGCTATCCCATGTCCAAGTTCGCTGTCAACGGCATCACCATCTCGCTCGCACGCGAGCTCGGGCCGCGCGGCATCCGCGTCAACGCGGTCGCCCCGGGCGTGACCGCCACCGACATGGTCGCGGCGCTGCCTGAAGAGATGATCAAGCCCATCGCCGCCGCCATCCCCCTCAAGCGCGTGGGCGATCCCGTCGAGGTCGCCGATGCCTTCGTCTTCCTGGCGAGCGACATGGCCGCCTATGTGACCGGCGCCGTGCTGCCCGTCGACGGCGGTATGACCGTCTAGCGCCTTCCCGCGCACACGCGAACGCGCCGGCGTCGCCCCGCGGCGCCGGCTTTGTCATAAAACGCCCCACGAGCCCCAAGGAGGGAACATGGCCAAGACGCTGATCCTCGTTCGCCACGGCAAGCCGCACCCTGGAGGCCCTGACTCCCCCGACGAACTCCGCGAGCTCACCGACGCTGGCAAGGCCGCGCTCGCCGCGACCGATGGATTCCCCCGGACGTTCAGCCTCCTGACCCAGGCGCAGCGCGACTCCGCGGCCATATGGGCGAGCCCGGCGGTCAGGGCCATGCAGACGGCGCAGGCGGTGTGCCAGGCCGTGGGTGCGCGCGACATAGAGACACACAGCTCCCTGTGGGCACAGGACCCCGTGGCGTTCCTGGGCGAGGTGCTGACCTGCGAGTCGTCGTGCATCATCGCGGTGGGGCACATCCCGTTCATGGACCGCATGGTGGCGCGGCTCACCGGATCCGAGCTTCCCTTCAAGCCGGGTGCCGCCGCATGCATAGAGCTCGATGCCAACCTTGAACCCGGCGCCTCGCGCCTGCTCTGGTTTGTCCAGGGCCCCGAGACCCGCTAGCACGCCACCACGGCGGGGCGCCCCGCCGTGGCGGCGCCCCCGGGCCGAGCCGCCGGGCCGCGATGGTGACTATCTGGACGGTTTTGTGCTAAAAACTGTCCGTACAGTCACCATCGCGGAATGAAACGCCCGTGCAGCCGCCACCATGGAATGAAACGCCCGCACGGCCGCCATCGCAGGAACAGGTTCCCATTTTGGAGGGGTAATTTGATACGCGACATCGTCACATCGCCGCTCATGCTCCGCATGCCGAGCGAGGAGGCCACCGCAGATGACCTCCAGATAGGGCAGGACCTCCTCGACACGCTCTTGGCCCATGCGCACGAATGCGTGGGCATGGCCGCCAACATGATCGGCGTCCGCAAGCGCATCATAGCCGTGGCCGACGGGGCCATGACGCTCCTCATGTTCAACCCCTGCATCACAGAGCGCGAAGGCGCCTATGAGGCCGTGGAGGAGTGCCTATCGCTCCCCGGGCGCAAGACGCCTGCCACGCGCCATGCGCGCATCACCGTCACCTATCGGGACGAGTCGTTCCGCACGCGGACGCGCGAGTTCAGCGGGATGACCGCCCAGATCATCCAGCATGAGGTCGACCACTGCGACGGTATCGTGGTCTAGGGCGCCCCGCTCCCGCTCGATCACGCCTCGTAGCTGTCCGCCGGATCCGCGTCGACCCCGTCGGCGCCCTCGATCCTCACGCCCGAGCGGGCCTCCCGCTCGGCCTGCGCGCGAGCCTCGTCGAACTTGGCCTTCATGGTCTTGTTGCCCCACGTGAGCTTACGAATCGTGAGATCCTGCGCCTTGTCGTTGGCCAGCCTCAGGCCGCGGTCCGATGACAGCAGGTTCTCCTTGACCTTCTGCAGGTGATCGATCGTCTTGTCGATCTCGTCGATCGCCGAGGCGAACTTGCGGCTCGCGAGCTCGTAGTTCTTGCCGAAGCCCTCTTGGAACTTGAGGAGCTTCTCCTCGAAGCCGGTAACGTCAACGTTTTGCTGGCGCACGAGCGCGAGCTCCTGCTTGTAGGCGAGCGAGTTCATGGCGGCGTTGCGCAGCAGCGTGATCATGGGGATGAAGAACTGCGGGCGGATCACGTACATCTTCTCGAATCGGTACGACACATCCACGATGCCCGCGTTGTAGAGCTCGCTATCCGGTTCGAGCAGGCTGACGAGCACCGCGTACTCGCAGCCCTTCTGGCGCCTGTCGTGATCGAGCTTCTTGAAAAAGTCCTCGTTCTTGTGCTTGGAGGCGGTGGTGTCGTTCTCGTTCTTCATCTCGAACATGATGGAGACGATCTCGTTCCCCTCCTCGTCGCACTCGCGGAAGATGAAGTCCCCCTTGGTCCCCGAGGAGGCGTCGTTGTCCTTCTCGAAATAGGCGCGCGGGAAGGCGGTCATGCGCAGGCGGTTGAACTCGGTCTCGCAGTGCTGCTCGAGCGTCTCGCCCACCATCTTGGTGGAGAGCTTCGCCTTCATGTCGCGCAGGCGCTCGATCTCCTGGTCCTTGAAGCGGATGATTTCGTCGTTGGCCTTGCGGACCTGTTCGATCTCCAGCTCATGGGCGGCCTGGACCTGCTGGCGCTCGGAGGCGCGCACGGCCTTCTCGCGCTCAAGGCTCGCCAGGGCCTCGTCGCGCTCGCGCTCGATCGCCACGACGGCCTGGACCCGTGCCAACTCCGCCGCGCCCTTTTGCGACTCGAGCTCGGCGCGCAGGTTCGCCGCCTCCTGCTTGGAGAGCGACAGCTGCTCCTGCATGACCTGCTGGGTCTGTGAGCGCGCCGCCTCGATGGCAAGCTCGCGCTGACCTGCGGCGGCGTCCAGCTTTGCCCGAAGCTCCGCGGCCTGGGCGTCGATCTGCCGGATCTGCTCCTGCAGCGCGCGGCGCTCCTGATCGGCCTGGTCGCGAAGGCGCTTATGCTCGGCCTCCGCTTGCTCGCGAGACTCCTCGAGGATGCGGGCCCGCTCCACCTGCGCCTGCGTGTCGCGCTGCGCGAGCTGGGCCTTGAGGGCGTCGACCTCGCGCTGGAGGTCGGCTGCCTCGCGCTGGGACTCCTCGCGCGCCGTGGCGGCCGCCTGCTGACGGACCAGATCGCGCTGCTCCTCGGACGCCTTCAGTCTCGCCGCGAGCTCCGCGAGGCGGGCATCTCGCTCGGCGATGCTCTTCTGCAGCTCCTCCGCCGCGGCAGCGCGCTCCTGCTGGAGCCTGCTCTCGGCAGAGGCGCGCTCGCGCTCGAGCTCCCCGGCAGCCGTTGCGCGCGCAAGCTCGAGCGACTGCTCCTTCTCGCGCCGGAGCAGCTCCTCGCGCTGGGCCAGCGCCTTCTCGAACTCGTGGTCGCGAACCTGCTTGACGATGTCGGCATAGCCGGATTCATCGATCGTGAACGCCGTTCCGCAGTTGGGGCATTTGATCTCGTTCATGCGCGCTCCTCAGGGACACCGGCCCATGGCACGGGGCTTTTCCATCTCCATCCACGATATATCCTCGCGCGGACAAAAGCCCCTCAAATCCAGCCGACGGCCGCAAAACGCCGCGCCGCGCCCCGACCAGCGCGGCACGCTCCGCCCAACACGCCCCACCTCCACGCGATGGTGACTCAGCGGACACTTCTAGCACGAAAACTGTCCGGTCAGTCACCATCGCGGAAGGGGGCGCAGGGGGAAGGGCGGAGAAGAAAAGGGCCCGGGGCCATGCCCCGAGCCCTTCGCATAGGCGCTCTATACGCACCATCCAGCGACGTTCGCCAGATGACCGCCGCTCTTAGTAGCGGCCACCACCGAAGCCGCCACGACCTCCGCGATCGCCACCGCGACCACCGAAGCCACCACGGTTGCCGCCGAAGCCGCCACGGCCGCCGCGATCGTCGCGACGCGGGCCGCGGTCGTCATGGCCACCAAAGCCACCGCGCGGGCCGCGGTCGTCGCGACGGGGACCACGATCGCCGCGCGGGCCGCGATCGCCAAAGCCGCCACGGCCACCACGGTCGCCACCGCGACCGCCACCGAAGCCGCCACGGCCACCGCGGTCGCCGCGCGGGCCACCGAAGCCGCCACGCGGACCGCGGTCGTCATCGTTATCAAGACCCATGGCGACCAACGGATCGATGACCTTGGAGAGCATCTCGAGGATGGAGGAGATCTCCTCATCGGTCAGGTTGGGAACGAGCTTGTCCTGCTTCTTGGCGAGGATGCCCACGCGGGTCACGGCGTCCTCGCTGGTATAGACGACGATCTTGCGCATATCGGGCTCGTCAGCGGGCTCCACGCGCGCGACGATGTCGGCAGCCTCGGCCTCGGCCAGGAGCGCATCGAGCTCGCGAAGGCGCATGCCCAGCAGGTCGGCCATCTCCTTCTGCTCCATCTTGGGCTTGAGCTCCAGGAGCTTGAGGGCGCGCTTGAGGTCCTCCATGCGCGCGGCGCGGGCCTCGGCCTCGCGGCCCATCACGGCGCGGCGGGCGCGAAGCAGGCGCGCGGCGCGGTTCGCCTTGTCGAACAGCTCCTCGTCGGTGTCGACGGCCTTCTCGGCCTCCTCGACGACGGCCTCCTCGGCCTCGACAGCCTCAACGGACTCGGGAGCGACCTGCTCCTCGGTCTCGACGACCGTCTCCTCGACGGCCTCGACCGCATCTTCCATGATCTCGTTCATCTCGTTGGTCTCAGACATGTTCTTCCTCCTGCGCTTCCGCGCGTGTAAGGCGGCCTTATCAAAACCGCATCCAAAGAAAACCGTCACGGCATCTCTCTCGCCGTGCGATACCGGGCCTTTCGGCCAAATGTTAGTCTATGCGCTGCCCACGACCGAGTCGTGTAGTTCCCATGCCTCCACAGGAAAGGCGAAAGCCGCCCCGGCGGATCTCCGGAGCGGCCCTCAAAAGCCCCGCCCAGCCCTAGGGCGGAACAAGACGCGGCGCAGGGACGACACCCCCTCGGTGGGAACCCGCGGACCCTGGCGCCACAGCGACGATGGGACCCGAGGTCGCCTGCAGAGCCGAGGGCGGCCGGCGGGGGGGGCGGGCCCGGGGCCCCCCCCCCCCCCCCCGCCCCACACCCCCCCCCCCCCCACCCGCCACGGGGGG
>JAXDWR010000022.1:0-23824 GCA_034088265.1 Collinsella sp.
CCGTCGAGACCGGCCTTGACCTGGTTCACGACATGCTCGACGTAGGTGCCGGCCTCGCGGACCTCGAGGGACTCGCCGCAGCAGAAGACCGGGACGATGCCGGCGGCCACCAGGGCCTTGGCCTTCTTGTTCTGGTCCTCGTCGGACTCGTGGAAGTAATCGCGACGCTCGGAGTGGCCGATGATGCAGTAGGTGCAGCCGGCGGACTTGAGCATCCCGCAGGAGCTCTCGCCGGTGTAGGCACCCGAGGCCTCCCAGTAGACGTTCTGGGCGCCGAGCTTGATGGGGGTGCCGTCGATCTTGGCGGCGACGGTGGTGAGATCGATGGTCGGCGGGCAGATGAGCACCTCGACGCCCTCCGGCACGCTGGCCAGGGCCTCGGCGAGCTCGCCAGCCAGCACGGCGGCGGCCTCGACGTCGTTGTTCATCTTCCAGTTGCCTGCGATGAGCAGGGTGCGGTTATTCTGCGTCATTGAGAGCCTCCACTCCGGGAAGGGCCTTGCCCTCGACGAGCTCCATGGAAGCGCCACCACCGGTGGAGATCCAGCTCATCTTGTCGGCAAGGTCGAACTTGTTGACAGCTGCGACGGAGTCGCCACCTCCGATGATGGAGGTGCACTCGGCCTCGGCGACGGCCAGGGCGACGGCCTTGGTGCCAGCCGAGAACTGGTCGAACTCGAAGACGCCCATGGGGCCGTTCCAGAAGACGGTCTTGGCGCCCTTGATGGCCTCGGCGTAGAGCGCCTCGGTCTTGGGGCCGATGTCCATGCCCATGCGATCCTCGGGGATGGCGTCGGAGGCGACGACCTCGCCCTCGGCGTCCTCACCGAAGTGATCGGTCACGACGTTGTCGATGGGGAGCAGGATCTTGACGCCCTTGTCCTCGGCCTTCTTGAGCATCTCGCCGGCGCGCTCGATCCAGTCCTCTTCCTTGAGGGAGGTGCCGACGGTCTTGTAGCCCTTGGCGAGGAAGAAGGTGTAGGCCATGCCACCACCGATGATCAGGGTGTCGGCGGAATCGATGAGGTGGTCGAGGACGCCGATCTTGGAGGACACCTTGGAACCGCCGACGATGGCGACGAAGGGACGCTCGGGCTCGGCGAAGATGCCGGTCAGGGTGTCGACCTCCTTCTCGAGCAGGAAGCCGGCGACGGCGGGCAGGTAGGCGGCGGGGCCGACCACGGAGCCCTGGGAGCGATGGGCGGTGCCGAACGCGTCGAGCACGAAGATGTCGCCATAGGACGCGAGGGTGCGGGCGATCTCGGGATCGTTCTTCTTCTCGCGCTTGTCGAAGCGGACGTTCTCGAGGACGAGGACATGGCCGGGCTCGAGGGCCTCGACGGCCGCGGCGGCCTTCTCGCCGTAGGTGTCATCGACGAAGGTCACATCGAGGCCGGAGAGCTCGGCGAGCTTGGCGGCGACGGGCTCGAGCGAGAACTCGGCCTGGAAGCCGGTGCCGTCGGGGCGACCGAGGTGGCTCATGAGGATGACGCGGGCGTTGTGCTCGACCAGGTAGTTGATCGTGGGGAGCGCTGCCTGGATACGGGTGGTGTCGCCCACGACACCGTCCTTGATGGGCACGTTGAAATCGACGCGGACGAGGACGCGCTTGCCGTCGACGTCGATGTCGCGAACGGTCTTCTTAGTGAAAGCCATATGCATCCACCTTTCTGAGGTCATGCGCACAGGGCGCAAACAAAAGGGCGCGGCCCGGGCTCAAAGCCTTGAGGCCGCGCCCACATAAGACGCTTATCGAGCGAAGCTGCCCAAGACGATGCTAGGCAACGAACTTCTCGAAGAACTTGATGGTGCGAACCATCTGGGAGGTGTAGGAGTTCTCGTTGTCGTACCAAGAGACGACCTGGACCTCATAGAGGCCGTCGGCGACCTTGGAGACCATGGTCTGGGTGGCGTCGAACAGGGAGCCATAGGTCATGCCGACGATGTCGGAGGAGACGATCTGGTCCTCGTTGTAGCCGAAGGACTCGTTGGCCTGGGCCTTCATGGCCTCGTTGACGGCGTCGACGGTGAGCTCGCCGTCATACTTGACGACAGCGAAGAGCATGGTGGTGGAGCCGGTCGGCACGGGGACGCGCTGGGCGGCGCCGATGAGCTTGCCGTTGAGCTCGGGGATGACCAGGCCGATGGCCTTGGCGGCACCGGTGCTGTTGGGAACGATGTTCACGGCAGCGGCGCGGGCGCGACGGAGGTCGCCCTTGCGATGCGGACCGTCGAGGACCATCTGGTCGCCGGTGTAGGCGTGGATGGTGCTCATGATGCCGGACTGGATCGGAGCGAAGTCGTTGAGGGCCTTGGCCATGGGAGCGAGGCAGTTGGTGGTGCAGGAAGCGGCGGAGATGATGTCGTCCTCAGCGGTGAGGATCTCGTGGTTCACGTTGTAGACGACCGTGGGGAGGTCATTGCCAGCGGGAGCGGAGATGACGACCTTCTTGGCGCCGGCGTTGATGTGGGCCTGCGCCTTGGCCTTGGAGGTGTAGAAACCGGTGCACTCGAGGACGACGTCGACGCCCAGCTCGCCCCAAGGCAGGTTGTTGGCGTCAGCCTCCTTGTAGATCCTGATGGTCTTGCCATCGACGGTGATGGAGTCATCGCCGGCGACAACCTCGTGGTCGCGAGCATAGTTGCCCTGCGAAGAGTCATACTTCAGCAGGTGGGCAAGCATCTTGGGATCGGTGAGGTCGTTGATGGCGACGATCTCGGAGCCCTCGTGACCGAACATCTGACGGAACGCGAGACGACCGATGCGACCAAAACCGTTAATCGCAACCTTTACTGCCATTGTGTCTCCTTTCGTTAGGCCCCCGCGGACTCCCTTGTCCGCCGTTGAGGCCCACAAACTAACCACTCACCAAATATACCTTTTTTTCCGCAGCGTGAACTCGTAATTGTAAATATTCGGGTCATAAACGCGATAAAAATCGTTTCAAAAAAAGCAATCAAGGTGTATTGAATCGCTTCATCGATTCTTCCCGCCTTCTCGAGCCTCCTCGAGCAGCCGCTCGAGGCGCAGGACCCGATGATGGAGCGCGGATTTGGAGAGCGGGGGCTCGGCGAGCTCGCCCAGGTCCCTGAGCGATAGGTCCGGATGGCGCTCACGCAGCCGGCAGAACGATTCCAGCGCCTGCGGCAAGCCCTCGCGCAGACCGCGGACCTCGAGCTCCTCGATGAGTTCGAGCTGGCGCTGCGCCGCGCCAGCGCTTCTGGTCTGGTTGGCGAGCTCGGCGTTGACCCGACGGTTCACATCGTTCTTGACTGATTTGACGGCGCGGGCGTCCTTGATCTCGGCGACCGACCTCTCCGCCCCCACCGCGCGCAAAAGCCTCATGATGTCCTCGGCGCTCTTGATGTAGACCGCGAAGGACCCGCGGCGCGCGTTGACGCGAGCGGGCACGCCGATCCCCGCTATGAGATCGGCGAGGGCCTGGGCGAACTCGGCGCCCTGCACCGCGATCTCGAGATGGAAGTCCCCTCGTGGGTCGGCCACGAAGCCCCCGGCTATGAGGGCCCCGCGGATATAGGCGAGGCGGCAGCAGTCACGCGCGACCACATGGTGCGGCACCCCCCTCACCAGTCCCCCCTGCCGATCGAGGATGCCGAGCAAGACGAGGGCCTTGTCGAGATCGGGCTGGTCTGGGAGGGCGATGAGGTAGTTCCGGACCTTGTGGAGGACCGAGCGCCTGACCGTGAACTCGGTCTTGAGCTTGAGGATCTTGTGCGTGAGGCCGATCATCGTCCGGGCGACGGCGCCCGTCTCGGTGGCGACCTGGAGCCGGTATCTCCCCTGCCCCGCCAAGGAGAGCGTGCCGCAGACGCGCACGAGCGCCGCCAGCGTCGCCAGATCGCAGTACTCGCATTGGGGCTCGCGGCGCGCGAGCTCGTCCCTCACCTCCGCGCTGAACGACATGTCGACACCACCTCGCCCAGCACCTCGGACAGGATCCGCGCGTCATGGACGGCCGGCGAGCCGCCGCCGGTGAAATCGCGCAGGACCACATGGTCGGCGAAGCGCCCGATCCGCTCGATGTCGGCGTCGTCGGCGCGGATGGGACCGAAAGGGGCCTCCTTGGCCGCAGCGATGGCCTCGGCGCTGACGACGCCCGAGGGACCGGCTTCGGCGCGGGCGGCGTCGGCGACCGCGCGCTCCCATGCGCGCTTCTCATACGGATAGACGAGCTCCTCGCGGTCCGTGCGATGGACCAGGACCGCCTCGAGGCGGCCGATGCCGCCCCCGGAGCAGAGCGCCTCGACATGGTCCGCGACGCTCATGCCGCTCGTCTCGCCGAGGGAGTCGATCTTGGGACACACGAACACGCGCACGGCCCGCGTGCGCACAAGGGCGTCGCGGATGCCGGGGACGAGGATGTTGGGCATGATGGAGGTGAACAGGGATCCCGGCCCGAGCACGACGAGGTCGGCGTCGAGGATCGCCGCCACGGCGTCGTCGTTGGCCGCGATCTCGTCTTGATCGAGCCAGACGCGCGAGAACGCGCGAACACCGTAGGAGATCCGCGCCTGGCCGTGCACCACGTCGCCGTCGCGGGTCGATCCCGAGAGGCTCACGAGCTCGAGCGTCGAGGGATGGACGCGGCCCACGCATCCCAGGAGCCCCTCGCAGACGCGGATGGCGTCGATGAACGAGCCGGATTCCTTGGCGAGGGCGACGAGCAGCAGGTTGCCGAGGGCGTGGTCGTCGATCGAGGTGAAGCGGTGGGCGAAGGAGCGGGCGAGCACGCTCTCGGGATCGCTCGCGAGGGCCGAGAGACACTTCCTCACATCGCCGGGCGGGACGACGTGCTCCCGTTCCCTCAGGAGGCCCGTCGAGCCCCCGTCGTCCGCCATGGCCACGACCGAGTCGATGCTCGCCCCCATGAGGCGGAGGGCCCGGATGAGACGGGGCTGCCCCGTGCCGCCGCCGATCGAGACCGCTTTGAGTGCGCCGGACATGATGCTTAGCTCCTGATGTTGGCCTTGGCCAGGTCGCGATGGGAGATGTTCACGTGGTACTGCTGCCTTTCGAGGTGGCGCGCGGTGGCCTCGGCGATGGCGACGCTGCGATGCTGTCCCCCGGTGCAACCGATCGCGATGGAGAGCTGCGGCTTGCCCTCGGCCACATAGCCGGGCATCACCGCATCGAGCAGCTTGAACCAGGCCTCGAGGAAGTCCCGCGTCTTGGGATGCTCGATGACGAAATCCGACACCTTCTCGTCCAGCCCGGTGAGCTCGCGCATCTCGGGGTCGTAGAAGGGGTTGGGCAGGAAGCGGACGTCGATCATGAGGTCGGCCTCGACGGGCATGCCGTGCTTGAAGCCGAAGGAGAAGACATGGACATCCATGAGCTGCTGGTCCGCGAGCTCGGAGAAGGCCGTCTGCAAGCGCTTGCGCAGGGCCGCGGTGCGCAGGCGGCTCGTGTCGATCACCATGTCGGCCCTGTCGCGGATGCTCGCCAGGGCCATGCGCTCGCGCTGGATGGCGTCCGCGGTGGTGTCGCCGCGCTTGGCCAACGGGTGGCGGCGGCGGTTCTCGCTGTAACGGCGGATGAGGACCTCGTCGGATGCCTCGAGGAACAGGACCTTGCAGGTCATCTCGTGATCGCGCAGCGACTGGATGGCATCGAGGAGCTCGTCGAAGAGGCCCTGGCTGCGCAGGTCGCTCGTCACGGCGAGATGGCGGCCGATGCCCGCGTTGATGCCCACGATCTCGGCGAGCCGGAGGATGAGCCCCGGCGGGAGGTTGTCGATGCAGAAGTAGCCCATGTCCTCGAAGACGTGCATGGCCTGCGTGCGCCCCGACCCGGACATACCGGTGATGATGACGATGTCGGGCACGCGGTCGGCCAGCTCGGCGGATGTGATGTCGGAACGATCGGACATGGCAGCACCTCCAGATGGAATGGTCCCCTGCGTTCGAGTATAGCCCCGCCCCATCGCGGCGAGACACGACGAGGCCGTGCGCGGGGGGCCCGCGCACGGCCTCTCCATGTGCCCGCCCGTTTAGATGCGGCTGACGATCAGGGTCATGGAACCCTTGAGATCGAGGTGATCGCAGGAGGCGGTGGCGACGAAGTGCGCCCCCACGGCGACGTCGACCCCGTTCACCGATCCCTCGCCGGCGATGACGCTCGCGCAGAGGAAGGGCGCCCCGGCCGATGCCGCGGGATAGGACAGCTCGCCGTCGACGCGCACGCGATCGACGGAGTAGGCGGGGCAGCTCACGAGCCCCGTGACGCCATCGACCTCGGATGCGGTGATGGCGCCCGAGGCGGGGGCGCCCACGGAGTAGTCAACCACGTCGAGGGACTTCTCGATGTGGAGCTCCCGCAGGGTGCCGTCGTCCTGGCGGCGATCGTAGTCATAGAGGCGATAGGTCACGTCGCTCGACTGCTGGGTCTCGAGGATGACGGTGCCCTCCTTGATGGCATGCACCGTGCCGGCGTCGATCTGGAAGAAGTCACCCGGATGGATGGGGATCTCGTTGAGGACCTCATCCCAGCGCCCCTCCTCGATCGCCAGGGCGAGTTCCTCGCGCGAGGCGGCGCGCTGCCCCACGATGATGGTCGCGCCCTCATCGCAGTCGATCACATACCAGCACTCGGTCTTGCCAAGCGACCCGTCCTCGTTGCGGGCGGCGTAGTCGTCGTCGGGATGGACCTGGACGGACAGGTCGTCGGTCGCGTCGAGGATCTTGATCAGCAGCGGGAAGCGATCCCCCTCGACATCGCCGAAGAGTTCGGGGTGCTCGTCCCAGAGCTCGGAGAGCAGCTTGCCGGCGAAGGGGCCGCCGGACACCGCGCAGTCACCGTTGGGATGGGCCGAGATGCCCCAGCACTCCCCCACCGGTCCATCGGGGATCTTGTATCCGAACATCTCCTCGAGCTTGCGGCCGCCCCAGATCTTGCCATGGAACACCGGCTCCATGAACAGCAGGTCGGTTGTCATCTCCATCCTGGCATCCTCTCCTTGCAATCAATGCCGCACCCTGGTGGCGCGGTGGCCTTCCCTCCATGATATACGCCAACGGCGGGGAATGTGGCCGATCAATCCTCGAGGGCGGCCTTGAACCAGCTCGTCAGGCTCGTCGGGTGCGTGATGGCGGTGCCCACCACGACCGCCCATGCCCCGGCGTCGATGGCGGCGCGCGCCTCGGCGGGCGTGTGGACATGGCCCTCACAGATGATCGGAAGACCCGGGAACTCCTCGGTCGCCTGGCGCAGGAGGGGAAGGTCGGGGCCCTCATCGAGGGTGGTCTCGATGGCAGGCTTGTTGTGGGACAGCGTCGTGGAGACCAGATCGAAGCCGAGGGCGACGGCGCGGCGGATATCCTCGATCGTCATGCAGTCGGCCATCAGGAGGACGCCCTCCTCCTTGAGCGGCGCGACGGTATCCTCGAGCGACTTGCCGTCGGGGCGGGGCCGATCGGTGGCGTCGATGGCGACGATGTCGGCGCCGGCGGACACGCAGGCACGGGCATGGCGCAGGGTGGGCGTGATGTAGACCCCCTCATGGCCGTCCTTCCACAGGCCGATGACGGGGATCTCGACGCGGCCCTTGATCGCGGCGATGTCGGAGAGACCCTGGCAGCGGATCGCCGCCGCCCCACCGAGCTCGCAGGCGCGCGACATGCTCGCCATGATCTCGGGCGTGCGCAGGGGCTCGCCGGGATAGGCCTGGACGCTGACGACGAGCTTTCCCTTGAGTGATTGGACGATGGGATGCATGTGCTCCCCTTTCATGTTGCATGCGGACGGAAGGACCGGTCGGGCTCGAACAGGACGCCTCCCCGGGCGCGCCGCGCGTCGCGGGCCACCCGGGGAGGCGGGACATCCCTAGAGCGAGTTGAGCAGGTGCTCGGCGGCGCCGATGAGGGGCGCCTCGCCCTCGAGCTCGCCGATGAGGATCGGGGTGCCGAGCAGCGGATCGAGGGCCTGGCTCGCGTAGCCCTCGGCCACGCTCGTCTTCCAGGTCTCGCTGCGCCAGTCGGGCCCCTGGTGGATGACGCCGCCGGAGAGGACAATCACCTCGGGGTCGAGGATGTTGGCCAGGGATCCCAACGTGGCACCGAGGGCGAATCCCGCGTCGTGGATGACCGAGATCGCCCGCTCGTCGCCGGCGATGCACAGGTCGTTGACGTCGCGGCCGACGGAGGGACGGCTCTCGTCAACGCGCCCATAGCGCTCGTCGAACATGCGGCCGATCGAGGTCCCCGAGGCGACGGACTCGATGTGGCCGGAGCGGCCGCAGGCGCAGGGGATGTCGGCCGCCGAAATGCTCTCGACGTGGCCCATGTGGCCCGCAGCGCCGTGGAAGCCGCGCATGACGCGCCCATCCTCGACGTAGGCGCCGCCGATGCCCGTCCCGATGCCCAGGCAGAGCACGGAGAAGCGGCCCCGACCGACGCCCCAATGGGCCTCGCCGAGCGCGTGGGCCTGGACATCGCCCACGACGGCCACCGGCATGGAGAGGGCCTCGCGCAGGCGCGGACCGAGCTCGATGCCGCTCCATCCGGGCATGATCTCGTTGGCGTATGCGACCGCGCCGGTCTTGGGGTCGATCACGCCGGCCGCGCCGATGCCGACGCCGAGGACCTCACGAGCGGGGTCGTCGGCGAGGGCGGTGCGGATGGCGTCCTCGATGCGCCTGTAGACGGCCTCGCCACCCTCCTGGGCGTCGGTGGGAACCTCGGCGCGGTAGATGGCGTGCGGGCACTCGCCCGAAGCGGGATACTCCATGATGGCGCAGGCGATCTTGGTGCCGCCGATGTCGACGGAGCACACGTAGCGGTTCTTTGCCATGTCAACCTTCCTTCAAAGAGGAGACGGATCTGCTAGAGGAGGCCGGTCTCGGTGAGGACGCGGCGGATCGCCTCGACATTCTCGCCCTCGAGGGCCTTGACGGGACGGGGCATCTGGTTGGAGTCGAAGATGCCCATGAGCTGCATCGCGGTCTTGAACGCGCCGACGCCTCCCGCGTATCCCTGCACGCCGGAGGTGCAGTCGAAGATGTGGCTGATCTCGTTCAGGCGATCCTGCTCGGCCTTGACCGTCGCCCAGTCACCGGCTTGGGCAGCCTTCCACATGCGGACGTAGCCATGCGGCTCGACGTTGGCGAGACCGGGGACCGATCCGTCCGCACCGGAGAGGTAGGCGCCGTCGACGACGATCTCGTGCCCGGTGAGCAGGCTCATCGGATGGCCGAGCTTCTCGTTCTCCTGCACCAGATAGCGGAACGAGATGTCGTCGCCCGAGGAGTCCTTGACGCCAGCGAGCACGCCCTCGGCGCCGAGTTTGGCGAGGAGCTTCCAGGGCAGCTTGGTATGGACGCAGACGGGGATGTCGTAGGCGAAGATGGGGAGGTCGAGCTCGTCGTGGAGGATGCGGAAGTGCTCCTCGACCTCGGCCATGCCCCCGAGCGCGTAGAACGGGGCGGTGGCGACGAGGACGTCGGCGCCGAGCTCCTGGGCGACGCGACCGTGCTCGAGGACGCGCTCGGTCTCGGTGTCGATGATACCGACGAAGACGGGGACGCGCCCGTCGACGATGCGCACACCCTCCTCTATGACCTGGCGGCGGCGCTCGTCGGTGGAGAAGACGACCTCGCCCGAGGAGCCGAGGAAGAACAGCCCGTCGACGCCTGCATCGATCATGTTGTTGATGCTGCGCTCGAACGACACCACGTCGAGCTCGCGCTCAGGCGTATCGGGGACGACGACGGGGGGATAGACACCGGTGAATTTGGGAGCGGTCATGGAAATGACTCCTTACGTTTTGTCTCCCGCCCATGGGATCGGGCGGGGCGTGTCATGAACTCAGCATGATGGTAGCGCACCACACCGAAGGGCGCGCGCCCGAAACCATTCGTTCGAGCGCGCGCCCCGATCTTCGGATCTACTGACCGAGCTTGGGATGGAGTAGCGATGGCGCCGCTCCGAGCAGCAGTTTGGTATAGGGATCCTGGGGGTTCTCGAAGACCTGCTTGGCGGGACCCTCCTCCATGATCTGGCCATGGTTCATGACGATGATCTTGTCGGAGATGTAGCGGACCGTCTGGATGTCATGCGAGATGAACATCATCGACAGACCCAGGTCCTTTTTGAGGTCGGTGAGCAGGTTGAGGATCTGCGCGCGGACCGAAACGTCGAGCGCCGAGGTGGGCTCGTCGGCGATGATCGCCGAGGGGTTCAGCGACATGGCGCGGGCGATGGCGACGCGCTGGCGCTGGCCGCCGGAGAGCTGGCCGGGGAGGGCACGCAGGGCGCTCTTGGGAAGGCCGACCAAGCCGATGAGGTCGTTGATGCGCTTCTCGCGCTCGGCGGGGGACCCCACCTGATGGACCAGGAGCGGATCGAGCAGCTGGTCGTGGACGACCATGCGCGGGTTGAGCGCCGTGGCCGGATCCTGGAACACGACGGAGACGACGCGGCCCATCTTCTTGCGGAGGTCGGCCGTGCGCTTGGTCACGTCCTCGCCCTTGAAGTACACCTTGCCCGAGGTTGGGCTCTGGAGACCGCACATGACGTTGGCGGTCGTCGACTTGCCGCAGCCGGACTCGCCCACGATGCCGATGGTCTCGCCGGGCATGAGCTTGATCGAGACGTGGTTCACGGCATGGACGAGATTGGGGTGCAGCAGGGAGCCGGTGCGCGTCTTGAACGTGACCGAGATGTCATCGAGGAAGATGATGGGCTGCTTCTCGGCGGAGGATGCGTTGCTCATCTAGTTCACCTCCGTTTGCGTGGCGGCCCCAACCGTCTCGAGGTACGGCACGAGGCCGTTCTCCTTGAGGTAGTCATCCGGGAGCTCGGAGAACCGATGGTACTTGCCGGGGACGGACTTGATGATGGGATGCACGTCCAGGCCGAGCGTCGGGTGGCTGGAGCGCGGCGCGAAGCGGTCGCCGGTGGGGAAATCCTCGGGTGAGGGGACCGAACCGGGAACCTGGTGCAGGCGCGTGCCGTCCTTGGCGCCCTCCTCGATGGAGAGAACGGAGCCGAGCAGGCCGCGGGTGTACTCGTGGATGGGGTTGGTGAGCAGCTCGACCGTGGGCGCCTGCTCGATGACCTGGCCCGCGTACATGACGGTGATCTCGGACCCGACCTCGGCGACGAGGGCGAGGTCGTGGGAGACGAAGATCATCGCGAAGCCGAGCTTGGCCTGCAGGTCATTGAGGAGCTTGATGACCTGCTTCTGGACGGTGACGTCCAGGGCGGTCGTGGGCTCGTCGCAGATGATGAGCTTGGGGTCGCGGGTGAGCGCCATGGCGATGAGGACGCGCTGGCGCTGGCCACCGGAGAGCTCGTGCGGGTAGCTCTCGAGCGTGCGCTTGGGGTCGAGGCCGACAAGCTCGAGGAGCTCCTCGGCGCTGCGGGTGCCGCCGCGGCTCGTGAGCTGCTTCATCTGGGTCGAGATGAGCATCGAGGGGTTGAGCGAGGAGAGCGCGTCCTGGTAAACCATCGCGATCTCGTGGCCCAGGAGCTGGCGGTGCTCCTCCTTGGTCAGCTTGAGCAGGTCCACGCCATCGAAGATGACCTCGCCGGTGATCTTCTCACCCGGATCGGTGAGGCTCATGATCACCTTGGTGGTGATGGACTTGCCGCAGCCGGACTCGCCGACGAGCGCCATGCACTGGCCGGAACGCACCTCGAAGGAGACGCCGTCCACGACGCGCACGTCGCCGTGCGACTCGAAGCTGATGGAGAGATCCTTGACCTCGAGGAGCGGCGGGACCGAGAGATCGGGGACATGACGGTCCGTGCGCTTGAGCTCGACCGCGCGCAGGGCGGCGAGACGGCGCTCGAGGCTCTCGGCCTGCTCGGCGTAGGCGCGCACCGGGTCGGCGGCGAGGATGTCGTCGGCGCGGCGGCTCTCGGAGTCCTCGTCGTCGGCCACGACGGCACCGGGCTTGGCGGCCAGGGCGTCGGTGAGGCCCTCGGAGAGGATGTTGAGCGCGAGGCAGGTGATCATGATGGCGAGACCTGGGAACAGCGCCTGCCACCAGCGACCCGCCAGGACGCCGGCGCGGGCGTCGGCGAGGATGTTGCCCCAGGTGGGAGTCGGGTCGGTGATGCCCGCGCCGATGAAGGTGAGCGACGCCTCGAAGATGATGGCGTCGGCCACAAGCGTCACGGTGAAGACCATGATGGGAGCGGCGCAGTTGCGCAGCACGTGCTTGATCAGGATCCAGGGAGCCTGGGCGCCCGAGACGATCGCGGCGCGGACGTAGTCCTCACCGTACTCGGACACGATGTTGGCGCGCACGATACGGGCGATCTGCGGCGTGTACATGAAGCCGATCGAGAAGATGATCGCCGGAACGGAGTTGCCCAGGATCAGGACGAGGACGGCCGCCAACGCGATACCCGGGACCGACATGATAACGTCGAGCACGCGCATGATGACCTCGGAGATCGACTTCCGGGCGACAGCCGCCACAGCGCCGACCAGGGATCCGAGCACCAGCGCGAAGAACGTGGCGCCGAAGCCGATCACCAGGGAGTACTGGCCACCGTAGAGCATGCGCGACAGGATGTCGCGGCCCTTGTCATCGGTGCCGAAGAGGAATCCCCCGCCGGGGGCCTGGCGCGCGGTGAAGATCTCGAGGGGGTTGTGGGGGGCGACGAAGGGGGCGAGGATCGCCGCCAAGGCGACGATCGCCAAAACGACGAGCGAAAGCTTGCTCGCGAAGCTCATCTTGCTGAAACCGCCGAAGCGCATGCCCTTGGCAGCGGCCTCCTCAAGACGCTCCGTCTGCTTCTCGTGTATCTTGGTCATAGCCTACACCGTCCTAATGCGCGGGTTGATGAGCAGGTAGAGCATGTCAACCACGATGTTGATGACGACGAAGGCGAGCGCGACGATGACGACGACGCCGAGGACGAGCATGGTCTCGCCGCCCTGGATGCCGTCGAGGATCGCCTTGCCCATCCCGGGGAGGTTGAAGATGACCTCGATGACGACGGCGCCGCCCATGAGGTAGCCGATCTTCAGGCCGAGCGTGGTGACAGGCGTGATGAGCGCGTTGCGCAGGACGTTGCGGGCGATGACGATGTTCTCGGGGATGCCGCCACCGCGAGCGGTCTTGACGTAGTCCTTATCGAGCTCCTCGACCATGGCGGTACGCACGATACGGGTCATCTGGCCGGTCAGCGGGAACGCGAGCGCGACGGCGGGCATGATCATGCGGGCAAGATAGCCGGCGGGGTTGACGAAGAAGCCGGGCAGGGGTCCAGATGCCGGCAGCACGTGCATCGTGGACGAGAACAGCAGGATCAAAAGGACGGCGAACCAGAACGAGGGCGTCGCGATGCCTGCGATCGAGATGACGCGGATGACCTGGTCGGGCCATTTGTCGCGATAGAGGGCTGCGATGACGCCGAGCGTGAACGATGCGACGGCACCGATGATGAGGCCTATGAACGTGAGCTGCATCGTGACCGGCAGCGCCTTCCCGATGCGCTCGGCGACGGACAGGCGAGCCGCGCCATACGTCCCCATGTCACCCTTCAGGAGACCCGAGATGTAGTTGACATAGCGGACGGGCAGCGGCTCATTCAAGCCATGATCCTCGATATACTGCTCGATCGCCTCGGTGGTGGCCCCCTCTCCCAACGCGTTGCGCGCGGGGACCTCCGGATCGGTGAACGACATCAGGAAGAACACCAGCAAGGTGACGCCGAGCGCCATGATCGGCAGCGCCACGAGTCGTCTTCCAATGAGACGTAAAAGGTTATTCACCGCATCCCCCTTTCTTTCAAAACGACTGCGAGGGGCCTGAGCTGCGATTGAGACCCAGACCCCTCGCGCATCAAGGCTGTTTGCACCCCGTCAGGGACGGGGCCGACCGATCAGGCGATCTACGCCTTGGCGGTCGCGCAACCGATAAACGACATGCCAGTCGTGCCGATGCCCTTGAAATCCTTGATGGAGACGCCGTCGCCGTTGGGCGTGTCGCCCCAGTAACCGGTCACGGTCTGAACCTGGACGACCGGATAGAGGACGGCCTGCTCGGCGATGAGGTCGAAGCACTTGTTCCAAGTCTCCTGCTGCTCGTCGCCCTCCTGGCCGAGAGCGGCGGCCATGAGCTCGGAGAGCTCCTTCCACTCGGGGGACTCGACCCAGCGAGCGCGCTTCTGCATCCAGGCGTTGTTGCCGTACCACCAGTTCATGAGGAGGTCGGGGTCAGCGCCGAAGCAAGAGGGGTCGCCCGGGGCGAGCAGGAGGTCGAACTGGGCGCCGCCGTCGATGTAGGTGTAGGTGTTCGCAGAGGTCTGCTTGTTGATCGTCACCTCGAAGCCAAGGGCGTCAAGGTCGTTCTTGACCTGGGTGGCCATGGAGACGACCTGCTCGTTGTCGGTGATGCAGAGCTCGAGCGGACCAGGGGTGACACCGGCCTCGCTGAGGAGGGACTTGGCCTTCTCGACGTCGGTGTCGTAGACGACGGAGGCCTCGTGGTAGTTCGGGAACTCCTTGGGCAGGTAGCAGCTGGCCTTGGAGGCGAGGCCGTTGAAGGCGTTGGAGATCATCTGCTCGTAGTTGAGCGCGTACAGGACCGCCTGGCGGGCCTTGACGTTGTCCCACGGGGCCTTCTGGGTGTTGAAGAGCATGAAGCGGGTGCCGAAGCCCTGGATCGTGTCGACGTTGCAGGAGGCCGCCTCGAGCTGCTCGATGGCGTCGGCGGTGACCATCTCCATGACGAGCGTGGTGCCCTCGGTCTGGGCCGTGATACGCGCGGTCGGGTCGGTGAGGACGTCGTAGTGCAGCTTGTCCTTGGCGGCGAACTTGCCGTTGTACTCGGGGTTGGGGGACAGGTCGAGGGAGGCCTCGGTGATGGAGTCATACATCCAGGGGCCGGAGCCGATGGGCTTGGCGGTCATGTCCTCGACGGTGGAGGCGGCGGGGACGACGCGGATGATGCTCAGGCGCTCCTTGATGAGCGAGAAGTTGGGGACGGTGGTCTTGATGGTGAGGGTGGTGTCGTCCTTCTTCTCGATGGACGCGAAGGGGGCGAGCATCGGGAGGTAGAAGCTGCCGTCGACGGTGCAGCGCTTGTAGGACTCGATCACGTCGTCGGGAGTGACGGCGGTGCCGTCGGAGAACTTGGCGCCCTCGCGGATCGTGATCTCGTAGGTGGTGTCGTCGATCTGCTTGGGATCGTCGGCGGCCAGCTCGGGGAAGGTGCTGTAGTCATGGAAGTCGATGCCATAGAGGCCCTCGACGACATGCCAGTTGGCACCTAGGGCGAGGGCCTGGCTGGTGCTCGTCGGGTCATAGCTCGTGGAGGCGTAGGCGGAGCCCGCGGTGATCACGCCGCCGCCGACCTTGGCGTCGGAGGGGGCGGAGCCAGCAGGCGCATCACCGTTGCCAGAGCACCCGGCGAGACCAAGGCCAGCGACGGCGGCGGCTCCGCCGGCGAGGCCGAGGAAGGAACGCCTGTTCATCAAATCGTTCATGAGCTCTCCAATCACTAGAGCTTCTGCGCGCACGCAAGCGAGCGGACGCGCGCTTTATCGACGCCTTAACCATACAAAACGACATCGCGGCGCAGACCCATGACTCGGCAAGCGTCATCTGTGGGGACGCAGCCGGTAATTACCATGCATCCACTGGTAAAAAACGGGAATTCGTTATATCTTTACGTTGCCCTTCACATTTCCGACCCGGGCGACTCGACCGACCTCAGGGTCTCGAAGACGGCGCGGGCCACCTCGGTGGGAACGCCCTTCACCGAGGCTATGTCCTCAACGCTCGCGGACCTCAAACGCTTCATGGAACCGAATCTCCTCATGATCGCGCGCTTGCGCTTTGGCCCCACGCCCTCGACCTCGTCGAGGATCGAGACGGTCATGGCCTTGTCGCGCAGTTCGCGATGGAAGGTGATGGCGAAGCGATGCGCCTCGTCGCGGACCTGTTTGATGAGGTAGAGCGAGGCTGATCCCGTGGGCAGCACCACGGGGGCGTCGTCCCAGGGGACGAAGATCTCCTCGTCGGCCTTCGCGAGGCCGCAGACCGGGATATCGAGCCCCAGCTCCCCCAGCTGCCTCAGGGCGGCGGTGAGCTGCGGCTTGCCGCCGTCGACGACGAGCAGGTCGGGGCGGGCGCCGAAGCGCTCGTCGGCCATGCGCTCGGGCGCGTAGCGTCGTCCCAGAACCTCCTGCATGGAGAGGAAGTCGTTGGCCTCGTCGAGCTCGGCGCGCACCTTGAAGCGACGGTACTGGGATTTGTCGGCGCGGCCGTTGGTGAAGACCACCATCGAGGCGACCGTGAAGCGGCCGTGGATGGTGGAGATGTCGAAGCACTCGATGCGCAGCGGGGGCGCGGGGAGCGCGAGCGCGCTCTCGAGCTGCACCAGGGCCTGGTTGGTGCGGTCGTCGGCATAGCCGGTCCGCATCATATAGCGCATGAGGGCGTGCCGGGCGTTGCGCTCGCCCATCTCGAGCAGACGGCGCTTCTCGCCGCGCTGGGGCCTGTGGAGCCGGCACACCCGGCCGCGCTTCCCCGTCAGCCACTCCCCTATCAGCGGGGCGTCCTCGAGCTCGCAGGCCACGTCCACCTCGGCTGGGATGTCGGAGGTCTCGTCGTAGTAGCGCTTCACGAAGCCCGCGACGAGCTCCTCCTGGGGCACGTCGAGGCCCTTGTCGAGGATGAACTCGCAGGTACGCTGGGTCCTGCCCTCGCGCACCACGAAGACGCAGACGCCCGCGATCGTCTCCTCGCGGTAGAAGCCTATCACGTCGATGTCGACACCCGTGGGGAAGATGACCTGCTGGCGATCGTCGAGGCCGTCGATGACCTCGAGCCGGCGCTTGATCCGCCCCGCCCGCTCGAAATCCAGATCGGCCGCGGCGGCGGCCATATCGGCCTTGAGCTCGGAGATGAGCTCGCTGCGATGCCCCGAGAGGAAGCGCTCGACGCGTCGCACGTTCTTGGCGTAGTCCTCGCGATCGATCATCCCCGCGCACACGCCGGGGCCGCGGCCCACGTGGTAGTCGAAGCAGGGCCGCCCGGTCTGGGCGCAAATGAGGCCGAGGAGGTCCTCATCCGAGGGGGAGCGCTCGAGGAGCCTTCTCACGCGCTTCCACTCCGCGCACGAGGCGCTGCATATGGGCGTGACCTTGCGCAGCGTGTCGATGGTGTCGCGCGCGGCCCGGCTGTCGGTGTAGGGACCGAAGTAGCGGGTGTCACGCCGATGCCGCTCGCGCGTGTATTTGATGGCCGGGAATACGTCCCCCTTGGTGATGGCGATGTAGGGGTAGGTCTTGTCGTCTTTGTAATCGACGTTGAAGTAGGGGTGGTATTGCGCGATGAGTTCGCGCTCGAGCACCAGGGCCTCGTGCTCGGTCTCGACGACGATGTAGTCGAAGCTCTCGACGAGCTGCATCATGAGCGGGATCTTCTCGCGCTCGTCGGCGAGCGTGACGTACTGCCTCATGCGGGCGCGGAGGTTCTTCGCCTTGCCCACGTAGACGACCTGGCCAGAGGCATCCTTCCACAGATAGCAGCCGGGATCGGTGGGAACCTGGGAGACCTGCTCCACGATGCTCGGCATCCCTCCCTCGCCCGACCGCGCAAGATGAGCGGCGGCGGCGAGCTCGGATGCGGCGGGGGTGGCGGGACGCGGCTCCTCGGTCCCGGGGGCCGGGATGGGACCCATGGTCACGAAGCGCTCGCGGAGGCGTCGCGCACGTCCCAGACATAGCGCTTGAACTTCTTGATCTGGTTGTAGAAGGTGGCGCGGGCGAGGAGCTTGTGCTTGAGGGTGTCGTGGGCGTGGTTGTAGGGATAGCGCGCCTCGCCGGCGGCGTAGCGCGCGAGCACCTCGTCGCGCAGATCCTTGTCGAGGACCGTCTTGCGGATGACCTGCGCCGGAACGCAGGTGTAGAGGAAGGGGTCGAAGGCCTCGCGATAGGGGATCTCGCGGCACAGGATGTACTCGTCGACCAGGAGGCGGGCGATGTTGGCACCGCCGAGGGCCATGTAGTAGGTGTTTCGCCCCGGCCTGGTGTTGACCTCGAAGAACTTGTATCCCCCGTCGCGCTCGTCGAACTTGATGTCGAAGTTGGCGAACCCGCGATACCCCGTGCGCTTGCAGAAGCGCTTGGCGTCCTCGACGATCCGCTCGACGCGCTCGGAGAGGATGCAGAGCGGGTTGCCGATCAGGTGCGGGGAGTGGTCCTGGACGATCACGCGGCCGCCGGAGACGACGCGCACCTCGCCCGAGGCGTCGGAGAAGGTCGTGAGCGAGCGGATGGCATCGTCCTCGCCGGGGATGAAGTCCTGCACCACGAGCTCGCGGTCATAGCCCGCCGAGCGCAGCAGATCGAAGACGCGCAGCAGCTCCTCGGGCCCGTGGACCTCGTAGACCTTCTCCTTGCCCGGGAAGGCCATCAGATCGTAGCGGGCGGAGTTGGAGGGCTTCGCGATCAGGGGGTAGGTGAACGAGGCGGCATCGATGGTCGCCTCGGGATCCCGGCAATCGAAGGTCCAGGTCTTGGGGTAGTCGATCCCCAGCTCCTCGCAGAGCTCGTAGAACCGTTCCTTCTGGGTGATCTCGTCGAGCAGGTCGAAATCGTTATAGGGGATCGCGAACCACTCCGAGAGCTCGTCCTTGTGCGACGAGAGCAGTCGGGCGTGCCAGTCGGCGCTGCCGATCACGAGCGCGACCTTGCCCGCCGCCTTGAGCTTGCGCCCCATGCGGGACAGGAGGTCGACGATCGCCTCGTCGCCCTCCCCCATCTCAGGGACGATGCGGTAGTCCACGAATCGGCTCGAGGAGGTCACCTGGACGTTGACGGCCGAGAGCACGATCGTCTTGATCCCAAAGGCCTCATGCATGCAGCGCGCAAGCGAGTAGGCGAAGATCTCGCCCCCGAGCACGATGGGGACGAAGCGGTCCTGTATCTGGTCCTCGGTGAGCAATGGGCCTGAAACGGTCATATCCGATCACTTCTCCTTGCTCTTCGCCGCGCGAAGCGCGTCGCGGGCGACCTTGACCCTCACGAGCGCGCCGTAGAAGCCGCGCCTGATGGGAAGGTCCCTGTCGGGAGCGACGAAGCGCTCCCCATCCTTGGCGAATTTGGTCTTGAAGGTGTTGAGGCTCTTGGTCGCGGGCTGGAAGTCGCTGCCGATACCCATCTGGTCGTATTCGGTGCACCCCATGCGGGAGAGCTCGCAGCACTCGAAGTAGATGAGGCGATCGGTGGCGAGGGCGCGGACGGAGCCGGAACGCGAGGCGCCGTAGTATCGCGTGGCGCGCGTTCCCGATATGGTGGCGATCGTCCAGGTCACGAGCTGGCCATCGAGCCTGCCCGCGAACAGGCGGCAATGCTCGGGCCCGAGGATGCGCAGCATATTGAGGTAGTCCGCACATGGGGCGGCGGTGAACCCGTCACGGGCGGCCGTCTCGAGCATGACGTCGTGGTACTCGTCGAAGGAGGCGCTCGCGAGCTCGGTCTCGTCGGCGAACGTGACCTGGCATTCGCGCAGCGCCTTGCGCACGTCGCGACGGCCGCGCGGCTTCATGCGCGCGAGGATCTCGTCGTCGCCTCCGGTGAGGTCGATGACGACCGTCATGTCATAGGGAAGCGTGGAGAGGCAGGGCCTCGTACAGGGCAGATCGTGCGCGACGGCGAGTCGAACGAAGACCTGGCGCCTGTCGACCTTGCGGACGAAGGCGGCGAGGGCCTCGAGGGCCTCGCGCTCGTCGTCGGGCGTGGGCTCCTGGGCCCACACGGGGGCATGGTGGGAGCGGAGGTAGCGATACCCATGGGTCTCGTACTGGATCAGCGACGCGACGGCGACCACCGATCCCTCGCGCGTGAACGAGACGAAGCCCCACGGGGAGCGCCCGGGGATCGTCGACTCGAACTCCTGCCAGACGGGCAGCTGCTCGATGGGAGGGTTTGCGCCCAAGCCCTCGAGCGCGGCCTCGTATCCCTCACGCGTGAGCCTCTCGACCTGCATGCGATCACCGTCTCCAATCCAAGCTGATTCACTCGACCAGATATCATATCCCAGGAGAGCGGGCGGTCCCGCTGCCGGGGCGGACTCTATGAAGAGACCACGCCCAGGACGGCGTCGACGACACGGCTCGCCGCCGCAGGGGGGATGTTGGTCGGGAGGGTCGCCACGCGCGCGATGAAGTCGTCGCAGCGCGAGAGGGCGGATCGGTCCGTCGGGATCCGATAGGCCCCTTCGTCGAGGACGCCGGGCGTCAGCTCCGGCCTATACCATGCCGAGGTGAAGTAACCGGCCTCGCAGACCGCCTCGATGACGCGGTCCGATGTCTCCGTGTCGGCGACGAGGATGGGAAACTTCACGAGCGGCTGCGCGGCCCCGGACAGCGCCGCCGAGGGGATCTCGACGCCCTCGACACCGCGGAGGCGCTCGCGGTAGGTCTCGACGACGGCGATGCGATCGCGCTCGTTGCCGTCGAGCGACCCCAGGGCCTCGAGTGCCTTGTCGCAGATGTAGGCTGACGGACGGGCGGGCTCCCAGGGCAGCCGTCCACGGCGCTCGGCCTCGGCCACGGCCGGATCGAAGAGGCCGAGGCCCGGAAGCGACCTGCGCAGCGAGAGCGAGAGGTCATGGGGCAGGTGCCCGAAGACGCGCAGCTCGAAGCGGTTGATGCGCGCGAGGGCCGCAAGGTGCCCTGAGAGCGCGGGGAGGGCCGCGAGCAAGGTGGCGGCGCGGGCGGTGACGTCTGTGAGCGGCGACGCGGGATTGACCCAGACAGCGCCGCCGTAGAGGGTGTCGAGGACCTTCTCGATGCCGAAGGAGTGGATGGAGATGTCGGCGAGCGGCTCGCCGTCGGCATCGCGCGCCATCCTACCGACGCAGTGGGCGCAATCCTCCACGACGACAGCCCCCACGGAGTGGGCGCGCTCGACCAAGGCGCGCGACTCCTCGTCGTCGATGATGCCATAGGTGTGCTGGAGCACGACCGCCCGGACATCGTCGCGCGGGACGAGTATCGCGGGGTCGATCGACGCGCTGCGCGGCGAGATGTCGAGGTAGCGCGGGTACAGGCCGCTCTGCAAGATGGGATCGACGGCCGTGCAACAGGTGAGCAGCTGCGTGACGACGCAGCCGTCGCCGAGGACATCGCGGACGGCGTCGAAGGCGACCTTCATGCCGTAGCGGGCCTTGTAGACGCAATGCCAGTCGTTCGACGAGGTCCGCGTCCTCACGGCCAAGCTGCGCGCGACGGCGTTCTCCTGACGTGTACGAGCCATGGTGGGGTCCAATCTAGCGAGCGAGCCGCGGGACGAAGCGGCTGAGCAACGAGGTGAGGATGGAGGCCTCGGGGAGCCTCAGGACGGCGGCGGCGCCGAAGGTGACGAGGACGGCGGGGATGCCGCCGACGAGGGCATAGACCATGGACTGAGCCATGCCTCCCTCGAGCGGGCCGACGAAGGTCTGGAGCGCCCAGAGGATGCCGCCGCCCACCACGGCACCGGCGCCGCCGAGGGCGAGGGCGCGAAGGCCGGCGACGAGGATCGAGCTGAAACCGATGCGGCCGAGCTCGCGGCGAAGGATGAGGAAGGTCACGAGATCGATGGACACGAAGAAGAACGTCGAGCTGAAGCCGACGACGTTGAAGCCGTAGATGGGCGTGAAGACCAGGCAGATGACGATCTGGATGGCGCCCGCGACGCACTCGGCGATCGCGAAGAGATACATCTTCCTCAAAGAGGAGCACGCCTTCTGCAGATAGGTGCAGACGCCGTAGCCCGGCAGCGATATGGAGAGCCACACCAGATAGACCGCGAGCTCGTTGACGGATTGGGCGTCCATGCGCGAGCTGCTCAGCATGCCGGCCAGGCAGGGGGCGAAGACCATGAGGAACATCGCGAAGGGAATGAGCAGGAACAGGATCTGGCCCGATCCGCGCGAGATGCCCCGGACGTACTCCTTCATGTCGCCATTGGCCACATACGACGAGAGCTCGGTGAACATGGCCGTCGTGATGGGGATGGCGAAGACCGAATAGGGCAGCATGTACCAGATGCGCGCGTAATAGGTGATCGAGGCGCCGTTGGGGTTGACCGAGAGCGAGCAGCTGCTCTGGACCGATGTCGTGGCGAAGGAGACGAGGGTGACGATCAGCGTGGGGACGCCGATGGTCAGCGTCTCGCGGATGCAGGGGTCGCGCAGATCGATCCGCGGACGCAGACGCACCCCGTGGCGACGGAGCGCGGGCACCTGGATGAGGACCTGGGAGAGGACGCCGAGGGGGCTGCCCACCGCGAGCGAGAGGATGGCGAGATCCTGCTGGCCTGAATCGACGAGGAAGCCGTAGAGGAAGAACGACGCCGTCGTGATGATGTTGTTGACCACCGGCGCGGCGGTGCTCCAGAAGTAGTCGCGCTCGGCGTTGAGGACGCTCGAGATAACCGACGAGAGGGCGTAGAGGACGATCGAGATCGCGAAGAACCGGAAGAAGTAGACCGACAGGTCGCGGTCGAACTCGGCCGACGCGTTGAACGACTGCGTCCAGATGATCTCGCTCGCGAAGATGAAGGAGAGCACCGCGAGGGCGCCCATGAGGAGCGTGACGAGCGAGAGGAGGTTGGAGGCGTAGGCGCTCGCGCCCTCGCGTCCCGCGCGCTTCTTGACGGAGACGTAGACGGGCAGGAAGGCGGTGACGAGCATGCCGCCCATGACGAGCTCGTAGAGCGCGTTGGGCATGCCGTTGGCCACGGTGAAGGCGCTCGCCGTGAGCGAGGCCCCGAGTCCGACGGCCTGGGCCCAGGTGCGGAAGAAGCCGGTGATGCGGCTGATGATGACGAGCCCGCTCATGAGGGCGGCGGACTTGCCGATCGACTCGGCGTCGGCGACGTCGGCCGAATCCGCCTCGGAGGGATCGTCCTCCAAAGGCTCCTCCGTCTGGAGGAGCGGCAACGGCTCGTCCTCGGCATCGATCGCGGACTCGGTGTCTATGAACGGGGCGGCCTCGGCGAGGACGAACTGGGCCGTGTCGTCTGGGCGCACCGAGGGGAACGGCGAGGTCTCGGACGCGGCCGCCATGAGGTAGACGGACGTCTCATCGGGCGATGGCGCCGCGGGCGCGCGATGGGACGAGGCGGCGGCCATGACGAAGGCCGCCGTGGCATCGGGGGGCGTCGCGTGGACGCGACGCGAGGGAGCCTCGCCGGGGCTGGCGAAATGAGCGCCGGCTGGACGGCGATCCTGGGTGCTGTCTTCCATGGAATCCCCTAACCTTCCCTGCAGATCGAGGCGAGACGGGCGCCGGTGAACGCCACGAGGTCAGCGGGCGCCAAAGATAGCTGGATGCCGCGTCGGCCTCCGGAGATGTAGATGGTGTCGAACTCGAGGCAGCTATCGTCGATGAGCGTGGGGAATCGCTTCCTCATCCCCACGGGCGAGCAGCCTCCGCGCATATATCCCGTCACCGGCACCAGATCCCTCACGTGGAGCATGGAGAGCGACTTCTCCGACGCCTCGCGGGCCGCGACCTTGAGGTCGAGCTCGCGCGCGACGGGGATGCAGCAGACCACATGCTGACCTGATGGCGAAACGGTGACCAGTGTCTTGAAGCCCTGGCCCGGATCCTCCCCGAGCTGCTCCGACACATGGATGCCGGAGAGATCGTCCTCGTCCACCTCGTAGGTGAGGACGTCGAACGCCACACCCGCGCGCTCGAGCGCGCGCATCGCGTTGGTCTTCTGGACCTTATCCTTAGCCGCCATCAGGGCTCCCCACGTGTCTTGGGCATGAGGGCGCCCGAGGGCGCCCGAACATCGAGAAAAACGGGCGCCGGCATGCCGGCGCCCGTTTTTCTCGATGTTCGGG
>JAXDWR010000023.1:0-5436 GCA_034088265.1 Collinsella sp.
TGCTGCCGGATATCGATGGCTTCGAATTGGTCAGGACGATCCGCACCGACCACACCTACCCCATCATCATGCTCACGGCGCGTGATGCCCAATCCGATAAGATCGAGGGGCTCTCGCTGGGGGCGGATGACTACGTGGTCAAGCCGTTTCGTCCGCTCGAGCTCGTCGCGCGCGTGAAGGCCCAGCTCAGACGGTATAGGAACTATGGGAGTCGCGGACAGGGCGAGGAGGACGCCTCGGTCATCTCATTCGACGGGCTGGTCATCAACAGGGATTCCCGGGCGGTGAGCGTGGATGAGAGACCCGTGCGCCTGACGCCCCTGGAATATGCGATCCTGCTCTATCTGGCCGAGCATCGCGGTCGTGTCGTGCCCGTGAAGGACCTCTTCCGCGCCGTGTGGAATGAGGAGTTCATGTCCAACTCCAACAACACCGTCATGGTGCATATCCGCCATCTGCGCGAGAAGATAGGCGACGACGCCTCAAACCCGCGCTTCATCAAGAACATCTGGGGGGTCGGTTACACGATCGAGGGGTAGCCGCGCGTCGGGGCATACGTTTTTTAAGCAAGTCTTACGTGGGCGCGGGACATCGGTCCTCCGTATACTCGATGGAGATGGAGCGTGTCCCATCGGGTTCGAGGAGGCAGCATGTCGTTCAAGAAAAGGGGGGCTGTCAAGAATGCGCAGCACACCCCCATCAACCCCCTGACGGGAAAGCCCAACGATTTCGGGGGCTCCATCGGGGTCCCATCCGTCGATCCCGTCCCAGAGGCCCCGCATCCCGACGAGGCCCCTTCCTCTTCCTCGACGCCGGAGGTCTCCCTGGGACATATCGATGATGTTCTGGAGCGCTTCGGCGTGCTCCTCGACAGCCGCGTGATCTCACTGGTGGTCCTGACGCTGCTCCTCTTCGAGCTGATGGGGGTCTCGAACCTCATCCCGTTGCTGGCCATCCTCCTCATCGGCTACGTCTTCATCGACCGCTTCGTCGATGTCCGTCGTGCGGTCACCATGGGGGGACTCGCCTGGTTCCTGGTCATGTTCGCGGGGACCCTTATCACCCGCAGGGCGGGGAGCCTGTTCCTCAGCATCGACTACCTCTTCACGTTCTGCGGCTTCTTTCTCGCCGTCGCCATCTGCTGCTCGTTCTTCGCAGGTCGGGCGATGTTCGAGTACGGATGTCGACGGGGCCGTGAGCGCGCCGATGAGGCGATCGCCCGGCATATGGTCGACCGCCTGGTCGAGCATCGGGACAGCTGGGACCATCTGGATGGGGATTTCCTCGAGGTCGAGGGGGCCATCAACCGCGTGCGCGAGCGCGAGCGCCAGAGCTCCCAGGCGCTGCGCGACGAGGCCCGTCGCAAGGACGATCTGGTCACCTACCTCGCCCACGACCTCAAGACCCCGCTTGCCAGCGTGGTGGGATACCTGTCGCTGCTCGAGGAGGCTCCCGATCTCCCCGTCGAGCAGCGCGTTCGCTTCACCGGCGTCGCGCTGGAGAAGGCGCACCGACTCGACGCCCTCATAGAGGAGTTCTTCGACATCACGCGCTTCGATTTCCATGACATCGTCCTCACGCGGGGCTATGTCGATCTGGCGCTCATGCTCGCCCAGGTCGTCGACGAGTTCTATCCCATCTTGAGTGAGCAGGGGAAGACCGCTCGCGTCGATGTCCCTGCCGGGTTGACGGTGCTCGTCGATGGCGACAAGATGGCGCGCGTCTTCAACAACATCATGAGGAACGCCATAGCGTACAGCTACGAGGGGACGGAGATCGGGCTCTCGGCAGAGCGCGCTGAAACGGGGGAGGTTCGCATCCGCTTCGAGAACCAAGGAGACCCCATCCCCGAACCCAAGCTCAGGGTGATCTTTGAGAAGTTCTATCGCCTCGACGCGGCGCGTGCCACCAACCGGGGCGGCGCGGGATTGGGCCTGGCCATCGCGAAGGAGATCGTCGTGGCCCATGGCGGGAGCATATCGTGCGCCTCCTCACCCGAGAGGACCGTCTTCACCGTCGAGCTGCCTGCGTGAGACCCGACGCCACCTATGCATGTCGGTGATATGTGGAGCGTGCAAGAGCCTTCTCAAACGAGGTTTTGTCGGAAGATGCACCTGCGGTACTATTCAATAATGTCTGTACCAATGGGAGGTTTTCCGGAATGACCCTGCTCGAATTACTCCAGCTGCTCAAGAAGCGTATCAAGCTGGTTGTCGTTTTGCCCGTGGTGTGCGCCCTCGTCATGGGTGGGGCGAGCTTCCTTCTCATGAAGAACACCTACACCGCTCGCACCAGCATGTACATCTTGGCCCGCAACCCCAATCAGTCGGCGGGTGCCAATTACAGCGATCTCAACGCCTCGCAGCTGCTCGCAAACGACGTGGCCACGCTGCTCAAGAGCGATGCCGTTGTCAACGGCGCGGCGAGGAACCTGGGTCTCGAGAGCCTCGATGGGTTCGATGTGAGCGTCGCCAACGAGTCCACCTCCCGCGTGATCACGCTCTCCGTCACCGGAACCGATCCCGAGGAGACCGCCCGCGTCGCCAATGCCATCGCCAGCGAGGTCGCGACCGTCGCACAGGACGTCGAGATGGCCGAGAGCATCAACGTCATCGACAGCGCGAAAGCTCCCGAGGCGCCGAGCGGTCCCAAGCGTCCGCTCTATGTGGCCGTCGCGTTCATGGGCGGGCTGTTCGCCGCGGTCGCGATCGTGGTCATCATGGATATGCTCAACACGCGCGTCCGCAACTCCGACGATGCCGAGGAGCTCTTGGGTGTTCCCGTCATCGGCCGCATTCCCGCCATGAAGGGTGGTAAGTGATCCCATGCCTAAGATCAAGAAGAAGGGTGTCGACAAACTCGCCGTCCAGAACGCGGCCAAGACCCTGCTCGCCAACATCCGTTTCGCGAACGTCGACAAGCCGGTCCAGTCGATCACCGTGACCTCCTCCGTTCCCAACGAGGGCAAATCGACCGTCGCCCTCAACCTCGCCCAGGCCATCGCCACGAGTGGCGCGAGCGTGTGCCTCGTCGAGTGCGACATGCGCCGCCGCAGCGTGGCCGACATGATCGGCGTGCGCACCCGCGGTGGCATCTACGCGGTCCTCTCCGAGCACATGACGCTCGATGAGGCGGTCGTCGAGACGAATCAGAAGAACCTGTTCTTCCTCGACGCCGAACCCCATATCCCCAATCCCGCGGACATCATCGCCTCCCGGCGCTTCTCCAAGCTCGTCTCCGCCCTCGAGGGCAAGTTCCGCTACGTGGTCTTCGACACCCCGCCCGTGGGCACCTTCGTCGATGCCGCCGAGGTGGGCCAGCTCTCCGACGGCGTCGTCTTCGTGGTGCGCGAGAACTTCGCGAAGCGCAACGAGGTGCTCGCCGCCTTCGATCAGCTACGCAAGGCCGAGGTCAACATCATCGGCACCGTCATGAACTACTGCGAGGCCGAGATCAACGAGTACTACTACGCCTACTACACCAAGGAAGGCAAACGCGCTCAGTCGCCCTCTGCCGAGGAGGGCGGATCCGATTCCGACGCGACCGCCCTTCCCACCAGGAAGCGTACGGCCGCGGGCGTCCAGCCCATCCAGCCCGTCCAGGGCTCGCAGGTGAGCGCCAGCCGCTTCTCGCGCTAGCACGCGGAGCCGGGCATGCGCGATATCCACTGCCATATCCTTCCCGGGGTCGACGATGGGGCCAGGGATCTCGACGAGAGCCTGGCCATGCTCGATGCCGCCCGCGCCGCCGGCGTCACCAGCATCGTCTGCACCCCCCATTGTCGCGATCCGTATTTCGATTACGACGCCATGTGGGATGCCTATGAGCTGCTCGTCGCCCATGCGGACGGGTTCCCCTTGCAGATGGGTTTCGAGGTGAACCACGCCAAGCTCATGGATTTGGGTATGGAGTGGGTCGGACACCTGCATTTTGATGGGAGTAACGAGTTCCTCCTTGAGCTCTCGACGCGCGCAGGCAAGCTCGAGTTCGCCGAGTACGAGCGGACGATCTACGAGCTCCAAGGCATGGGTTACGAGGTCATCATCGCCCATCCCGAGCGCTATGCGGCCATACAGGACGACGTGGATCTGGCGCGTCGACTGGTGAAGATGGGCTGCAAGCTCCAGGCCTCGGCCGACTTCATCGCTGGCGGCAGGTTCGGGCGCGAGAAGAAGCCCGCCCGCCGGATGTTCGACGAACTTCTCTATAGCTATATCGCGAGCGATGCCCATAACGTACGGCACTACCAGCTGCTCGCGGATGCCCGTGCCAAGTATCCGGTTCGTGGTCGCCATATGCGTGGCTGAGCGGCGAATCGTCGCCCCGCTCGCCCTCCCGACAGCCGATCCCATCATCGTCGAAGCGTGAAAATGCGTCTCGATGGTATATCTGCGCGCTGATAGGTTATAAAATCTAAGTCCAACTATATAAGGTCTGTGTCGACGCCTTGTCGGCTGCAGGCTGGGTCAAGCGAAGGGATCAGGCATATGCGCAAATTCAAGACAGAGAGCAAGAAGCTCCTCGATCTGATGATCAACTCCATCTACACAAATAAGGAGATCTTCCTGCGCGAGCTCGTCTCCAACGCCTCGGACGCGGTGGACAAGCTCAACTTCAAGGCCCTCACCGATTCCAGCATCCATGTCGATGCGGACGACCTCTCGATCCTCGTCTCCTTCGATCGCGATGCCCGCACCCTCACCGTCTCGGACAACGGCATCGGCATGACCGCCGAGGAGCTCGAGCGGAACCTGGGCACCATCGCCCATTCGGGGAGCCAGGAGTTCAAGCAGGAGAATGCCGAGAGCCAAGGTGGCGACGTCGACATCATCGGCCAGTTCGGCGTGGGCTTCTATTCCGCGTTCATGGTCGCCTCGAGGGTCCGCGTGGTGAGCCGTGCCTTCGGCGAGGATGTCGCCCATGTCTGGGAGAGCGACGGACTCGAGGGCTACACCATCGAGGAGGGCGAGCGCTCCGGCCACGGCACCGACGTGATCTTGACGATCCGCGAGAACGTGCCCGGCGAGGCAGGGGAGTCCGGCGAGAGCTTCGACACCTATCTCTCGGAGTGGGGGATCAGGGAGCTCATCAAGCGCTATAGCAATTACGTCCGCTACCCGATCAAGATGATGGTCTCGAAGAGCCGCGAGCTTCCCCGTCCCGAGGACGCCGGCGAGGACTACACGCCCCAGTACGAGGATTACGAGGAGCTCGAGACCATCAACTCGATGACCCCCATCTGGAAGAAGCGCTCCTCCGATGTCGAGCAAGGCGATTACAACGAGTTCTACAAGTCGACCTTCCACGACTGGGAGGATCCGGCCCGCACCGTGAGCTTCCATGCCGAGGGCACACTCGAGTACGACGCCCTGCTGTTCATCCCCGGTCGCGCGCCCTTCGACCTCTATAGCAAGGACTACGAGAAGGGCCTGGCGC
>JAXDWR010000024.1:0-14277 GCA_034088265.1 Collinsella sp.
TTGTTTGCGACGACGATCTCCTTGCGGGGAGCCCCATTGATAAGGCCATCCATCGTCACGATGAAAGTTTCGACTTGGTCGGTCATCACATACCCCTTGGGGCATTTGATCTCGACCATGCGATAGGAGCCTGGTTCAAGGTGGGGGATGGACACCGTCCCCTCTTGGTCCGTTGTGAAGGATGGGGGAGTGGCCCCGTCTTTCAAAACGATCGGAACGGTCTTGATCTTCCCGTTGGCGAACTTCATGTAATGGGTCTCGCCTTGCTCGATCTCTATGGTCGCGCAGTCGTTGCCATCGATGCCCACCCGATAGGATCCGGGTGGTATCTCGGTGCTCGAGAACACCCCATCCCCATCCTCATCGACGAGATCGAACATATCGGAGATCGGGGCTTCATCTATGACATCGCAGGTCAATCCAAAGAGGGATCGACTGATTCGCACATCGTAGCGCCTCCCAGCTTCAAGCGTGAGGGGGAATTCGGCCTTCTCCCCGCCGTTCGAACCATCGTGACACTCGATCGTGTGGCATCCCGGAGCGAGGAGCGCTCCGCGCCCTCCCCTCATGTCCTGCCCCTTGTCGTCGCGTATGGCCACGGAGACATCGTCGGGTGCCTCAACCAGCAACTCCGCATGGGTTGGAATCGGGTCCATCTGCACGCTCGACACCTGCTTTCCGGCGTCGATGACGATGGATCCCATGCCATCGGAGGGCTTCGCCGCGACCTCATCCTCCTTCCTCCAGATTTGGAATGTCGCTTCGGCGAGCGCCGAGCCGTCCTGTCCATCGATCTTGCTCACGATGACGGTGGTCGGTTCGTTCTCGGCTTCCACGGAGGTGGTTACGACTTCGGTCGAAGGATCCCGGTAGCTCACCGTGAACTCATAGGGTGTCCGATCGAGGGCGTGGCCCTTTGGTGGAACGGTCTCTATGAAAGCGTATCGAGCGGACCCGCTTCCCAGGGGAAGGTTGTCTATCACGGCCACCCCGCGCTCATCGGTTTCAACATGTTCGAAGACGGATCCCTTTTGAACTTGGATCGATCCATCGGCTGCGCGGATGTCCTCGCATGCCACGACGTCGAACTCGGCACCAGCCAATGACGTGCCATCGAGGGAGCATGTCTTCTCGATGGTCGCCCTCCCCTTGGCAGCTTCGTCACGTATGCTCACAACCGTGATCCCGCCAGTGGATGACCCCTCCTTGATCTCGAAAGGGGTGTCTGTTTCTGGAATCAGGTAGGGGGCTGGTGCCGCGAGCTCGTGGATGGAATACGAGCCTGTGGGAAGAGGTTCGGGCAGCGTGACGGTGCCGGTTTCGTCTGTCGTGAAGGTGTCGATCATCTCGTGAAATGGATGCCAGATTTCCATGGAGACGGGTTTTCCATCCTTATCAAGCACTTGGAACGTGAACCCAGGGAGGGGGATCACCCCACCCGTCTCTGCATCCCGTTTCTCCAACCGCAACCTCGAGGTGATTCGGCTGTTGTTCACGATGAAATGCAGCGTTGTCCCATCGACCATGGCCTCGCGATCGATCGTCCAGTCATCCACACGCTCGAATCCCTCGGGGACGGTCTCGGGGACTTCGCGCACGCGGTATCCGGCGCGATCGTAGGGAAGGGCTCCTTGTATGGACTCCTCGCGCGAGCCCTCACCAAACCACTCGCCTTTCGTTGAGGCTATCCCCTCATGGTTCGTGGTGATGGTTCCCACGACCTTCCCGGTCGTACCGGATATGATCTCGAAGGAAACCCCTTCTGCTGGCTCCTCGACCTTCGACCCCTCCACTCCCTCGTCGTTGAACTTGGCTATCTCTATATCGCAGGCCAGGGGTGTCTCCAGAAAATCATTCTCAGGGATGAGCTCAACATCCTTTTGGTCCCCCGTGTCGCTGGGGTCCACGTGGTATTCGTGGACCGTGGGATCGATCCGGTACCCTTCAGGTGCCTTGGTCTCCACAATGGCGATGTCGCCAAGGGGTATACCGGAGAACGTCACCACGCCGTCCTCATCGGTCGTTCCCGTCTTGCTCCACCCTGCAGTCGACTTGGATGTGACGGTGAACTCGGCTCCCGAGAGGGATGCTCCCGGTTGGGGGCCGGCTAAGGTGGCGATGTCCTTCTTGGACACGACGATCTTCACGGTTCCAGGGCGATCCGCGATCTCCACTTCGGAGTCCTTTAGGCCCGTCTCGAACTCCACGCGCTTTTCCGAGAGTGCGAAGCCCGCGGGCGCTTTGGTCTCGATAGCATAGTATTTTGTGTTCGGAGACAGACGAACAACCGCCTCTCCTTGTTCATCGGTCACGATGCTTGCGACCTTCCGGTCGTCCTTCTCCCTGAATATGTCGTATTCGGCCCCGGCGAGGGGGTAGGATCCGTTCCCCGCGGTTATCGAGACGTCCGCCGACACCTTGGAGAACTTGACGCTGACGTCCTTCTCCACGGTGATCAGCGACTGGTAGTCGAAGGCCGGTTTTCCACCGACGAAGACCGGTGTCTTGTTGATCCACAGCGTCGAGCAGTTCCGCTCGGGACCATTCCCACCCTTGTTCTTGTAATCTATGGCCTCTTGGTAGAGCTTCCAGGCGGCCTCTTTCACACGGGCGTCGGATTGCAGCTCCCATCGCTCGCGATACCCTTTATTTCCGTGGTAGCTGCTTCCGTCCCGCTCGTGGTAGGAGAGGACGTCGCCCCTCTGGTCCGCTATGGCGAGCCACACCGCCAACGCGGTGGCCGCCTCTGAGCGTTTGGCATCCAGGCCGTAGAGTGACCTCACCACGGAGCCGTCGTAGCCGTGCCACATGACATAGTCGAGCTCCGGAATGCCAAGGGATCCGTATCTCTCAAGGCTTTGCCCCACCTTGGGACAGATGAGCCAACCCTGGGCGCAGTAGGCGACGTTTCCCGTTCCCGCGCTGACCCGCAGGAAATGTGTTGAGGATGACGCGAACGGGTTGTCGGGCGTCGCTGTCACCGTGAGCCCGCTCTCGGCCCACGCCCCCGGCACCCCGGCGCCCACCACCCCAAGCGCGCCGATAAGAACGATCACGCACGTGATGAGCGCGGTCACGACACGTTTGACCATCATGGCTTCTCCCTTCGACGAGTTTGAGGGAGCAGAGTGTAGGGCGCCGATATGCGCGCGAAGATCGGAGGGTCTCACAGGGGGTTTTCTCGATGGTGAGGCTGATCATCGAGGGGGATTACAAGGGCAGTTGCAGGGCCGGGGCCCTACACCCTCCGGCGCTCAATGCGTCACGCCATCGGTGGGGGAATCGATCCATTTAACATAGAACGGAGCAAGACACATGAAAAAAGAACCCGAAGCCATTCGGCTTCGGGTTCCCTGAATGCGATGGAGCGGGCAACGGGACTCGAACCCGCGAGTGTCAGCTTGGGAAGCTGATGCCTTACCACTTGGCGATGCCCGCAAATGCAAGCCATCTCTGGCCGTTCGATAAGTATATCCCGCACCACCTAGGGCGGCAAGACCTCATTTTCTGTTCGATGTCACCAGAATACCGTCGACGCACCGGTTCGGGACCTCGGCGCTTATGGACGGTGTATATCCGACGTCCAGGCTCAGGGCATGGGAAGACGAGGCGAGCGAGGGCGGCCGTAATCGTCTTCATGTTCTTCTTGTAGGCCAGTTTGATCGTCGCGAACGTATGTCTGAGTGAACTAGGTTTGAATACCAGCCGGTCTTTCGAGCTGGACTTGCCACCAACTTTGATGAAAGCCACTTCGTTCACCTTCATGAAGTCGGTGATGATCGCCTCGCCTGGATGCCCTGCTGAAGCAATCCCTCCTGGTCACCTCCGACCTCGATTTTTACCCACGCTGTTTCCAAGTTGCCCAGAATCCACTCTGTGGCCTGTCAACCTGTGTGAAAAATTCCTTCTGAGCCTCTTGGACGAAGTCGTCCCGAATCGCGGCCAGACACCACCCAGGGCGCCGTTTCCCGGCACAGGTCATTTCTACCCCGCCGCTTTGCATCTGACAACGACAAGCTCAAGAACCATCGCAACATCGCTCCGCTTGCCGAGAGACCTCTACCTCCTGTCGAAAGACACTCAGCTAGTCGATCAGTTCTTAGGGGGGGGTAATCTCACTGATAGCGGCATCAATCAAATCCGCATGAAAGGGGCGCTCATGACTGGGAAATGGAAGAGGAAATTCAGCGTTATCGCATTGTTCGTTTGCGTCATCGCCATCGCGTTGATATTCCTCATCCAAACCTGCGGATTTAGCAATGGAGCTTTCTATTTCCGACATTCCGACAATGGCATGTACGATGACGCCACCGCAATCACGGCGCAGGTGGCGAAGAGCTCCCATGGCTTCCTATCCTTTACCGCCGATCCGGAAAAAGCCTGTGCCGGCACAATCGAATGTCTCGGTTTCGGAGGGCGAGACAACTTGGCCACAATCGATAGTCCCCAGCCGAACCAAACCGCCGCCGTCTCTATCAACCTCTCCTGTACGAGAGGCAAGGCCAAAGTCGTGCTCTACCAAATAGAGAGCGGCGACTACATCACCCTCGTCGAGGGGACGGCAACACTCAACGAAGCCGTGCTGTTACCAGAAGGAACAAGTGTTATCGCCCTGATCGGAGACAAGGCAGATGTCGTTTGCGATTTCGAGATCGCTGCAAATGAGGGCGCCTTGGCTGTGCCTCCAACCATCTCCAACGCGCTGAAAAGGTGACCCGCTTTCCGCACGAGACGCGTAGCGAGCGGTCATCCCCGACACGTGCCAACACCATGCCCCATCCAGGAAACGATAGCCGACGTGCTGTCCGTCGCCGATACTGGCCACGGGTGTAGACCCCCTACTCCTTCAAGAAGTCCAGAATCGTCCGCCGCGCCCACTCGTAATCTTCTTGAGAATTCTCGCCTGCCGTGGCGACATCGCAGCTCCTGTGCCTCCTGAGTGGAGACCATTATTCGTCTTATTCGTTTTTCCGATACGCAGCTTCATCCGATACCGGGATTACGAAGCACCGACTGGCGTGGACAGCGCATCCGTCGATTCCGGCGAAACCTGCGACGTACTCCAGAAGCAGCGTACATGATAGCGTTCGAGCAGCTAAAGATGGGGTGACGACGATGTCGGCACCCCAAACTCATCGTGCTCCTCGCTTCAACATAGGAGCCAGACGGACGTTCGGCTCCGTCAGCCCGCCATATCCCGATGAGCCCGGGAGATGGATGCGAGGCTCAGCGCCACAACAAGCACTGCGAGCGCCAGCGTGCACGCAACGAAAGTCCCTTGCGTGTCAAGAATGCAACTTATGTTATCCCGCTCAAGGTCCCTGTAGGTGTGGTATTGCTGCAGCAGAAGATTCGCCGAAAACAGCAAGTTTCCAACCACGGCTAGCGAGACCTTCGATTTGACGCCCAGCGACCGATAAAGAGAGAGCGCAAGGACGAGGATGGACGCCAAGCCGCTGGCCAGTATCATCCCCAATTCCAAGCTAACCGCATCAACGTTCATCTTGCCCTCCCAACGAATTAATTCCTTGTATAGGGTTGATGCTCATTTTACCCGGCTCAAGATCCCATCGGGGTTTTATCTTTGCGTTGCGGTGATGGCAGAAGAGCTGTCCCCTCATGCAACTGGTGTCATTCCACTGAGGGTCGCGCCAGAACACGGCAAAAGCCGCCTTCCATCCACGCGCAGCATCCGCCTCGGTTCCGTGGCTGACAATCATATAGGGGCTCAGGGACAGGGATGCCTCTCCGTCGCGCGCTATCCACGATCCCCTGCTGAACAGCTTGGGGAACTGACTCTTCCAGTACGTCTCATCCGGATCAGCTAGCAGGGATGGCTGGGCTCTTTTCAGCAACAGCCTTTCCCTTGTGAGGTTTTCTTTCTTTCGTTGAATGCTAAGCCTCCCAACAGCCCAGAGAGAAACTGGGTGCTCGGGGTGATCGTTCTGGGACTCAGCATCCAGATGAACGCTCTCCACGGCGAAACGATGGAGGATGGAACGCCGGGCGAGCGCGTCGAGCTTCGAGGTGACGGCGCCATTCACATGACGCACATCGAAGCGATCTTCCCTCGTGTGGCGAGGGGTCGCACATCAATTCAGGCAGACAGATGTGGTGGCAACCTCATGACTCTTGTCTGCACGCTAAAGGATGAAAGTGAATAACCCTTTCGAGCTGACCGTCCCCTTATCCTTCCCACGCGATTCCATGCGGGTCCGATGTTCACGACCATCCACGGCGAAAGCGCCAGGCTGTCCGCCGTACAATGGAGGCGACATGCCCGCGCGCCAGCATTCACAAAGGAGCCGCTATGATCGATCGCTACACCCGTCCCGAGATGGGGCACATCTTCTCGCTTGAGAACAAGTACGCCATCTGGCAGGAGATCGAGGTCCTCGCCTGCGAGGCCCATGCCGAGATGGGGAAGATCGGCATCACGCGCGAGGAGGCCGCTTGGATCCGCGAGCATGCGCGCTTCAACAAGGAGGAGGTCGACGAGATCGAGGCGGTCACCAACCACGACGTCATCGCCTTCCTCACCAACATGGGGTCCTACATCGACGCCGAGGTCCCGGCTGACGATCCCAAGCCCAGCCGTTGGGTGCACTTCGGTATGACCAGCTCCGACCTGGGCGACACCGCCCTTTGCTATCAGCTCGTACAGGCGACGGACATCCTGCTGGATGACGTGCGCCGCCTGGGCGAGATCTGCGTCCGCCGCGCCTTCGAGGAGCGCGACACGCTGTGCGCCGGCCGAACCCACGGCATCCACGCGGAGCCCATGACCTTCGGCATGAAGTTCGGTAGCTGGGCATGGGAGCTCAAACGCGACTACGACAGGCTCAAGGATGCCCGCGCCAACATCGCGTTCGGCGCCATCTCGGGCGCCGTGGGCACCTACTCCTCCATCGACCCGTTCATCGAGGAGTATGTCTGCAAGCATCTGGGCCTTGTCCACGATCCGCTTTCCACCCAGGTCATCAGCCGCGATCACCATGCGTACCTGGCAGGCGTGCTGGCCACGACGGCGTCCACCTGCGAGCGCATCGCGACCGAGATACGCAACCTTCAGAAGACGGACACCCTCGAGGCCGAGGAGCCGTTCCGCAAAGGGCAGAAGGGGTCTTCCGCCATGCCCCACAAGCGCAACCCCATCACGCTCGAGAAGGTCTGCGGCCTCTCTCGCGTCGTCAAGGCCAACGCGCAGGTCGCCTTCGATAACGTGGCGCTTTGGCACGAGCGCGATATCTCCCATAGCTCCGCCGAGCGCGTCGCCCAGGCCGACAGCTTCATCGCCCTCGATCACATGCTCCACTGCCTCATCCGCATCGTGGACGGGCTCATCCTGTATCCGGCTCAGATGATGGCCAACCTCAACAAGACCCGCGGCCTCATCTTCTCCTCTAAAGTGCTTCTCGCGCTGGTCGAGACCGGCATCACCCGCGAGGAGGCCTATGCCATCGTGCAGGAGAACGCGATGGCCACGTGGCGCGAGGTGCAGCAGTGCGAGCCCGGCACCACCTTCCGCGAGAAGCTCGAGGCCGATCCCCGCTGCACGGTCTCGGCTGGGGAGCTGGACGAGATCTTCGATCCCCGTGCGTTCCTCACGCGCGCCGATGTGGTCTTCGATCGCCTTGGCGAGTTGAGCTTCGACTAGCAGAGGACAAGGGCTCGTCCTAGCAAGGCGCTACGATACCGCCTGTCCACCAGGCGTCATGTTTTGTGGTCGGGACCCATCAGGGGTCCCGACCACAACGGTGTCTTGGGTGTGGGGAATGCCGTACGCATGAACGGGCGGCGATCAACATAATTATGTAGATAATATGAAAAGATGAGTGCCATCTTGGCATGTTCGAACGAACATGCTCTGAGATAAATTACTGATGTCTCATAAGTATCAATGAAAAAACGTTATATCAATAAGACTAGGGGCGGGTAGTCAGAAAATGGTTTGCCATCTGCAAATAAAGATGCCGCCTTTGGTTGATGGCGTAGAATAAGAACACTATGGGTGCATTATGGCATCATATTGCGCCTCCCAGGTCGGGTCTCCGTCCCGGCAGCATCGAGGGGCCGCTCGATATCTTCGAGTCCTTGTCGTGCGGAATATGGAACGGTGTTAAGGAGCGTGATCGGTTTGAAGAGGACGGTCTTCGCGAAGGACTTCCGTCAAGGAGGTGCTCGCGGCGCGGTCGTGCAGGCTGCGCGAAGTAAGACGAGAGCGGGGGGGGGGGGTCCTCTAAACTAAGGACCCTCGTGATGTCGCTGATGATGGTGCTCGCCCTTGTGGTGGCGACTCCGGCTGCGGCATTCGCGAACGAAGCTCCAGATTTCTGGGCTGATCCCCTGGGTGCGATATCCGCATTCTTCACGGGTGAGGAGCCTGCGCCCCTTGCGGCGGGCGATTCCCAAGCGGTCGCCGATGAGCCCACAGTCAATAAATGGAGAGATTACGCCGCCTATACGACTGAGAACATCGGTCGTATCTGGAACGACAAGAGCGTCTTCACGGATGATGTGAACCTCACGTCTTTGGACGGTGCTAAGACCGTGACCGTTAACAAGGGCGAGGATTCCGATTTCTTGGTCGGGCTCTCCGCGTTGTCTTCGGTCTCCAACACGACGTCCACCTCGACCAAGCCCTTGGACATCGTGCTCGTACTCGATGCCTCTGGATCCATGGAGGATGAAATAGGCTCCACTACGAAGATGGAGGCACTGCAGGCATCGGTTAACCAGTTCATCGATGAGACTGAGAAGATGAACTCGTCGATTTCTGATCCAAGCCAGCAGCACCGCATCTCGCTCGTCAAATTTGCAGGCAAAAAAACCGATAAAATAGGTAATGGCACTTACTGGGAGTCATTTAATAGAAGATACAACTACACCCAGGTCATTACGAAGTTGACACCCTGTACAGACGTCAATGCCAACAATGCTAAGGCAGAGGTGAATAGTATCAAGCCTGCTGGGGCGACGTCCGCTGACTACGGAATGCAGCTTGTGAATAATGTTCTGGAGGAAGCCCGTCCCGCAGCCCAGAAGGTCGTCGTGTTCTTCACCGATGGCGAGCCGACTCACGGCAGCGAATTCGATAGAGACGTAGCGAACGGGGCCATCGAAGCAGCCAAAAGCATGAAGGCCGCTGGGACCCTCGTCTACTCGATCGGCGTGTTCGAAGATGCGGATCCGGCGGACACGAGTGGGCGTTTCAACGCTTACATGCATGGTGTGTCGAGCAACTTCCCCGAGGCAGAATCATACAGAAATCTCGGCGATCGCGCCGAAGGGTCCGATTATTACAAGGCCGCGAAGGATTCCGAGGAGCTGAACCAGATCTTCAAGGACATCTCGGGGGAGATCAGCAGCGGTCTGCAGTTCCCGACGCATGTCGAAGAGGGATTTGGTCCAACGGAAGGGGGCTACATCACCTTCACCGATGCGCTCGGCGACTACATGAAGGTGGACGGCTTCCAGAGCGTTGTGTTCGCTGGCAATCAGTTCACCAATCCGACTGTTTCCGATGATGGGAATGGTACGACGACCTACACCTTCGAAGGAAAGACGGATACGCCGCTCTATCCTGAGGGGGACCTGAATCAGATGATCATCCAGGTCAAGCAGGGGGATGATCTTGCCTCAGGTGACGTGGTCACCGTCAAGATCCCTGCCTCCCTCATCCCTGTACGCAAGTTCCAGGTGAATCTTGACGCGGGAACCATGGATGTGAGCGACACCTATCCCATCCGCGTCTTCTACAACGTGAGCCTGAAGGATGGCGTTGCCGAGTCCCTCAAGGCCGGTGGCGCGATCGACCCCATCAAGCCTGCCGATTACGAGAAGCTCGAAACCTACCTGCAGGGCAACAAAGTCGATGGCAAGGCGGCCTTCTATTCAAACAAGTGGACGAACAAAGTGACCGGTGACACGATCGCCTCGTTTGACCCCTCGCCCACCAACTCGTTCTATTACTTCACCGAAGACACGCCGGTGTATACAGACGTGGCTTGCAAGAATCAGGCGACCGAGTCGGATCTTGCTTCCGGAGCGTCCTTGTATTCTAAATGGGAGTACTTCGAGCGCCAAGACAACGGAACATACAAGAAGGTGACCGCAAGCTACGAGCTCGAGCGCATTATGGAGCTCGACCAAGGCTACCGCGGAACGGACGGCGAAGGTCATGTGTACATCAAGGCGGGTGCTCCGCACCTGACCCGTGCCAATGATTTCTTCACGCCGAAAGACGCTGATGGAAATCACACCGGCACTGCAAGCCAGGTTCAGCGCCCTGAATGGAACTCCTATAAGACCATCGAATCCCATCTGGGTAACAATGGACGGCTGACGCTGGAGCTTCCTGGATCACTGTCGCTCACCAAGCAGATCACCGTTCCTTCGGGATTCGACTCCTCGAAGTACCAGGACGCTGAGTTCACGTTCAAGATCACGGTCGAAGGGGCGAATGGCTCCTATCGCGCCGAGGTCAAGAATGGCAGCGGTGAAGTGGTGAGTGACTCTGGCTTCGCATTGATCTTCACAGACGGGACGGCTTCCCATTCCATTAAGCCCAACGAGACGCTCTATATCTATGGGCTGGACGCTGGATCCAACTACAGCGTGGAGGAGATCGACCTGCCGGCGGGCTTCAAGCAGACTGAAGCCGAGGGCGACAAGGGAGCAATCGCATCCGGTTCGACCGTGATCGCGAAGTTCACCAACGCGTATGGTGCTGAGCCCACGACGCAGACCGCTTTCTTCAGCGGACACAAGAGCATCGACCACCGCGACTTCAAGCAGGGCGACAGCTTCACGTTCGAAGTCGCCGTTCAGTTCGAGGGGAGCACGGAGCTCACGCAGGTCCCGCTGCCGAATAAGGTCGAGCGTATCGGTACGGAGAATCGGGGAACCCTTACGGTGCGTCCTGAATCGGGAGACATCTTCGACCTCGATTTCGGCACGCTGTCTTACGAGGTGCCGGGAACCTATATCTACACGATCTCCGAGCAGCAGGGTTCTGCCTCCGGGATCACATACTCCCAGGCCCAATACATGGTGACCGTCACGGTTTCCGATGACGGTGATGGCACGATGAGCACGAAGGTCGACGCGAGGCAGATCACGGATGACGCGGGCGCAGCGCTGACGGATGTGACGGTCGAGTCCAACGTCATCGATTTCACCAACGTCTTCCGGGCCGACGAGATCATGACCTCCATCTCCGCTCGCAAGGATTACACCGACAACTCCGGTGGGAACCCGCTGACGGCGGACATGTTCGAATTCACGCTCCGTCCGACTGGGGACAACGCCGCTCAGGCCCCCATGCCTGCCGGTGCGGCTGGCGAGGGCGCCAACCGCGTGTCCAAGGCCGGGAACGCCCAGAATGGCAGTGTTGTGTTCGGCGGCCTCACCATCACGCAGGATATGGTTGGACAGACCTATAGCTACGAGATGGTCGAGGTGATCCCTGCGGGTGCCACCGATAACGGGGATGGCACGAAGACCCTTGACGGTATGACCTACGACGCGTCCGTTCGAACTGTGACGCTCGCTGTGGAGCAGGATGGCGATGGGGCAATCTCCGCCACCGTCTCCTATGGTGGTGACGGCACCGCTGTCTTCAAGAACAGCTATGACGCAAACGAGGTTGTGCTCGAGGGGAATGCCGCCGTTGGGGGCACCAAGGTTCTCACGGGACGAACCATGTCTGACGGCGAGTTCCAATTCAAGCTTGTTCCGACAGGGGATACGATCAAGGCCATCGATCAGGGATACGTCGGCGGAATCAGTGCGGAGGGAAAGACCGCATCCGCAACGGCAGGCGGCAGCTTCGCCTTCGACGGCATCTCGTTCTCCCGTGCGGGCACCTACACCTTCGATATCTCCGAGATCATGCCGGACCAGCCCGCCGGTGGCATAACCTATGACACGCATGTATGCAAGGTGACGGTGAAGGTGACCCTCGACCGCGATGCCGCCAGCCTTGTCGCAGATGTCGATTATGGAACCGATCCGGGCAACAGTTTCGCGAACACCTATAACGCCAGTGTCGATTACGGTGCGGCCGGCGGTCTCACCGTGGTCAAGACCCTCAATGGTCGTGACATGAAGATGGGCGAGTTCTCCTTCACCATGAAGGGGGTCGACGCGGGTGATTCCGTTGCCGCCGACGAGGCCGACGCAAAGCTCGGTGAGGATGATCGTTCGTTTAAGAATGGCGAGCAGCGCACCGACGGCGTCCCCATCGAGATGAAGAAGATGCGCGGCATGTCCTTTGACCAGGACGATGCCGGCAAGACCTTCTCCTATGAGGTAAGCGAGGTCAAGGGCGACTCTGGTGGCGTCACCTACGACGAGACCACCTACACCGTCTCGATCGAGGTGATTGACAACGGTGATGGAACCATGCACACCCTGACCACGGTCAAGAACGGCGCGACTGGGGGCACCGCCACCTTCGATAGCGCGGCCGGTCAGGCTCCGCGCGTCTCCTTCACCAACGCCTACAGCGCTAATCAGGTGACAGGCGATAAGACCATGTTCGAGGCATCCAAGATCCTCGACGGTCGCGACTCCCTCGATGGGGAGGAATTCGACTTCCTCCTCACCCCCGCAGATCTTGCGACAAGGTCCGCCATCGATGCGGGGCAGATCGTCCTGCAGAAGCAAGACGCGAAGGTTTCCAACCTGAAGGATGGGGTCAAACAGGGATTTGATTTCGGAACCGCCACGTTCACGGAGCCTGGCACCTACACCTTCAAGGTGACTGAGGTCGTGCCCGACCCGCAGGCGGGTGGCATGACCTACGATGACCATGAGGCCACGGTCAAGATCAAGGTCGTCGACGATGGAGCGGGCTCCCTCAAGATCGATTCGGTCGAGAACAAGGGCATGGATTTCGTCAACGAGTACGAGCCGGGTGGCACGGTCGATGTCACCGCGGACTCCTTCAAGCTGACGAAGAGGTTCACGGGACGAGCGTGGACCGATGGCTACGCCTTCGATTTCAATCTGGTCGCGACGGGCGGCACCGACTCCCATGGTTCTTCCATAGCCCCTGAGAATGTTCCCATGCCTGCCGACGCCAAGGTGACGGTTGCCGCCCCCGACGAGGGATCCGCGGACACCGCCAGCTTTGGATTCGGGCCGATCACCTACGATTCGGTTGGCACCTACACCTATCAGGTGACCGAGACTCATGGCGATAACGCAGGTATCACGTATTCCACGAACGTCGCCACGGTGACGGTGACGGTGACCGATAACCTGCACGGCGGCCTAGCTGCGAGCGTCTCCGTCGCCAATCCCGAGTTCGTCAACGTCTACAATGCGGGGTCGGTTGACTACGATGCCGTCGTCGGCCTCCAGATCCAGAAGAACCTGACCGGTCGCCCGCTCTACGACGGTCAGTTCGAGTTCACCCTCAACGCGAAGAACGACGATGCCCAAAAGATCCTGGGCTCCACGTCGAGGACATACCTCAATGGGGCCGCGGACCTGGGCGGGGAGAGTGGAAACGTCGCCACGAGCTTCGTCCCCGTCAAGCTAGGCAAGGTCTTCACGCTTGAGGACGCTGGCAAGACCTACGACTTCACGGTCAGCGAGACCAAGGGCGGAGCGGATGGCTACGTCAACGACCCTCATGTCTACCAGCTCTCGATCGAGGTCATCGACCAAGGCGATGGTACCCTGGTTGTGAAGACGTTCGTCGACGGGAAGGTCGTCTCCGAGCAGCATGCCGTATCGACGATGGCCGAATCCGGCCCCGTGACGCTGGTCTTCAACAACAGCTATGCCTCGAGCTCGGAGGCTGTGGCCGGTATCAAGGCATCCAAGCTCCTCAAGAACGACACGCTCGTCGACGGTCAATTCACATTCAAGGTGGTTGACAACCAGGGCGATGTCGTGATGGAGGCCGCCAACGATGCCCAGGGCCAGATCGCTTTCGATGACCTCCACTTCGACATCGACAAGCTCAACGCTGATGTCAAGTCTGGTGTGGCGACGGTTTCGCTCCATGATGATGGCACATCCACCTACGCATACACCTACACGGTGACCGAGGACGCCCTTGATGCGAACTCCGGTGTGACGGTGGAGAAGGGCTCCTTCACGATCCGCGTCGAGGTCGTCGACAATGGCGCGGGAGAGCTGACCGCAACAGTTGTTTATCCCGAGGGGATGGACAAGCTCGAGTTCGTGAACGTCTACGGTAGCTCGGCGTCTGCCAATGTCGCCGTCAATGGCACCAAGACTCTCTCCGTCATCTCCGGGAAC
>JAXDWR010000025.1:0-27181 GCA_034088265.1 Collinsella sp.
CTCGTTGCGGGTTCCGGACTGGATCGGATCGATCGCCGGGAAGATGCGGCGATCGGCCAGGTCGCGGTCGAGCTTGAGCTCCATGTTGCCCGTCCCCTTGAACTCCTCGAAGATGACCTCATCCATCTTGGAGCCCGTGTCGACGAGCGCCGAGGCGAGGATGGTCAGGGAGCCTCCGTTCTCGATGTTGCGCGCGGCGCCCAGGAAGCGCTTGGGGGGGTAGAGGGCTGCGGAATCAACGCCGCCCGAGAGGATGCGACCCGAAGCGGGGGCGGCAAGGTTGTACGCACGGGCGAGACGGGTGATGGAGTCGAGCACGACGACGACGTCCCCTCCCATCTCGACGATCCGCTTGGCACGCTCGATCACGAGTTCGGAGACACGCGTATGGTTGTCAGCCGGCATATCGAAGGTGGATGCGACGACGTCGCCCTTGATGGAGCGCTCCATATCGGTGACCTCTTCGGGACGCTCGTCGACCAAAAGGCAGATCAGGTGCACTTCGGGGTTGTTCGCGGCGATGGACTGGCAGATCTTCTTGAGGATCGTGGTCTTGCCCGCCTTAGGTGGCGAGACGATGAGTCCGCGCTGACCCTTGCCGATGGGGCTCACGATATCGATGGCGCGCCCGGTGATCGATTCACGACCATGCTCCATCTTGAGCGGCTCGGTTGGATAGATGGGCGTGAGCTCTGAGAATTTGGGGCGACGCTTCATGGATTCAGGATCCTGCCCGTTGATCGACTTGATCTTGGCAAGCCCCGGAAACTTGTCGTTAGCGCGCGAGGGGCGCAGCGTCCCGGAGACGACGTCACCCGAACGGAGTCCGGCCGCACGGATCATGTTGGCGGGCACGAACGCGTCGTCACGGCTGGGCATGTACCCATGGGCGCGAATGTAGCCGAATCCCTCATTGGCGATGTCGAGGATCCCCTCGATATCGCGGAAGCCCTCCGCACGGGCCACGGTCACATATATCTCCTCGACGAGCTCGGCCTTCTTCTTGCCGACATAGTCGATCTCGAGCTCTTTGGCCTTCTGGCGCAGCTCGGCGACCTTGAGGGCCGCGAGGTCCTCACGCGAGACGCTCGGCTCCACCGGAGCGTTGAAGCGGCCGTTGCGCTTGTTGCGCCCCTGTTGGCGGTTGCGAGAACGCTCCTCGCGCTTTTCAGACCGATCGTCCCCGGCATGTCGGTCGCGCGAACGGGAGGTGTGGGAGCGACGGGACTGCTGTCCCCCATCCTCTCCCTTCTCGGGAACCTCTTGCTCGGAGACGATGGCCTCAGCAGAATCGCGGCGCTGCTTGGCGGACGACGTGCGCTGGGATCGACCAGGCCTGTTGTCGGACTCCGGGGCCTCGACGGCGGCTCCTGCGGTCGGAGCGACCTCGACAACGGGTTCGGAGACCTTGCCTTCCCTCCCCTCCTCGGAGACGATCTGAGCGGCGCGCGCCTGATCGAGGGCGGCCTTCTGTGCCGCCTCCATGGCCGCCGCAGCAGCTCGCTCGGCCTCCAGATACGCCTTGGGCTTGCGGCCGCGCTTATGCGGGCGAAGCGAGGAGTCCACGATGGGGATGACGATCTGGGAGCCCTCGGAGGTGGAGGGGATGACGGGGGCGGCGATCGGGGCGTCACCCTCGATCATCTTGGCCGCGCGTTCCTCCTTGCGGCGCTGCTTGCGCACGACGGAGGCTTGGGAGACCCGGGCCAGGGCGCGAGCCTGGACGATCTCGGGGGACGGGTCCCCCGTGCGAGAGTCCGCCTTCTCGGCGGGAGCGGCCTTCTTGGAGCGAGTCCTCCCCTTGGGAGCGGCCTTGCCGTCCTCATCGGCGGCAGGAGCCGGTCCAGCGACCTCGGCCTCGGCCTTGGGCTTTCGCCCGCGACGACGGGGCTTGGGAGCCTCCTCTTGGGGTTCGACGCGAGAGAGATCGGAAGGGACGGTGGCCTCGGAGGACGCGACAGACGGCTCGTTCTTGATTTCTTCTGACACTATGCTTGCTCAACTTTCTTCCAGTCGGCCTCGAAGGAAGCGAGGCCCTGGTCGGTCAATGGGTGCCTGAGGCACTTCTTCATGGCCGCCAAGGGGACCGTCGCTATGTCGGCCCCCAGGAGCGCGGCCTGGGTCACATGGTTGGGTGTGCGGACGGAGGCGGCGATGATCTCCACGCGATCGTCGACGTTCTTGCCCGACCAATCGAAATTGCGGATGCACGCGATGACATCGGCGAGTTGGGAGACTCCATCTTCGGCGACATCGTCGAATCGCCCTATGAAAGGCGAGATGTAACGCGCGCCCGCGTTCGCGGCGAGGAGGGCCTGGGGGGCGGAGAACACGAGGGTCATGTTCACCCGGATGCCCTCATCGGCAAGGATGCGGCACGCGGCGAGGCCCGCTTCGCAGACAGGGAGCTTGACCACGATGTTCGGGGCGAGCGTGGACAGGCGACGTCCCTCCTCGACCATTCCCTCGACCGTGCTCGCGGTGGACTCAGCGGAGACGGGGAGGCCTTCGCACAGCTTAGCGATCTTGAGCATATGCGGTTCGAAATCGGCGAGTTTGCCACCGGTCTTCGCGTAAAGCGAGGGGTTGGTGGTCACCCCGGCAAGACAACCCCAGCTTTTCGCAGCGGCGATCTCGTCAAGGTTGGCGGTGTCGATGAAGAACTTCATATGGGACCTCCCTTAGCCTTTCACGTGCCATGAACCGAACCCATGGGCACATGGTATGAACGCCATGAATGGACGAGGCGAAGAATCATGAGGTGAGATGTGGCGTGAAGATATGGAGGCGCCTGAGCGCACCTCGAGTTTAGCATAGTTGATCAACGCAATGCGCGGGGAAGCACGCAAAGGGAAAAGGCGCACACCCAAGGGTGCGCGCCTTTCGAACCAAGATCGCTATCCGATATCGATCACATCTGATCGGGAGCGGAGACGCCGATCAGCGAGAGGGTGAGCGCGAGCACGTTGCGGACCGCATCGCACGCGGCGAGGCGGGCACGGGACAGCTCGGGGTCGACGGGACGGCCCTCGGAAGGAAGGACCTGGCAGGCCTGATAGAAGCTGTGGAAGGCCGCCGCGAGCTCCTCGGCGAAATGCGTGAGGCGGAACGGGGCGCGATCGCGCGCGCAGGAGGCGATGAGGTCCTCGAGCTCGGAGATCTTGCGGGACAAGGCGAGCTCGGTGGGGTCGGTGAGCAGGGAGTAATCGACATTGGCGCCGATCGCCTTGGTGGCCACGGCATCCATCTTCATCCAGCTGGCCTGCTCGACGCTGACGCCTGCGGCGCGACGCAGGATGGAGCAGGTGCGCGCATGGGCGTACTGGACGTAGTAGACGGGGTTGTTCTGGCTCTTCTCCTTCACGGCCTCGATGTCGAAATCGATGGCCTGGCTCGAGGAGCGGCTGATCAACGTATAGCGCGTGGCATCGGCCCCGACCTCGTCCACGAGCTCGCGGAAGGTGACCATGGTGCCCTTGCGCTTGGACATACGGATCGGCTTGCCGTTGCGCAGGAGGTTGACGAACTGGCCCAGCGGAACCTCGAACTGCCCCGGGTACCCGAGCGCGTCGCAGACGGCCCTGACGCGCGCGATGTAACCATGGTGGTCGCAGCCCCAGATGTCGATGACATGGTCGACGCGCTGGAACTTATTCCAGTGATACGCGATATCCGAGGAGAAGTAGGTGTAGTCACCGTTGGACTTCTGGATCACGCGGTCCTTGTCATCGCCGAAAGCGGTCGACTTGAACCAAAGCGCCCCGTCGTCGGTGCGATAGAGATAGCCCATCTCGTCAAGCTTGGCATATGCGCGCTCGACCGGGGAGGTTCCCGTCCAGTCCTTCTGGTACATGGTGCGCTCGCTCATCCACACGTCGAAATCGCAGCGCACGTCATGGCACAGGTCACGCATGTCGACGAGCATCTTCTGATACCCGCGCTCACGGAAGGAGAGCATGCGCTCCTGGGGGTCGGCGTCCACCCATTTGTCGCCGTCGGTGCGATAGAACTCGGCAGCCTCGTCGATGATGTACGTTCCACCATAGGAGTCCTTGCCGAGCTCGGCGGTGAAGTCGTCCATATAGGGATAGCTGTCGAGATGCTCGTCGGCCTCGTCCTGGACATAGTTGTCACGATCCTGGGCGAGAAGGTCGCGGGCCTCGTCGATATCGACATCGTTCTTGCGCATGATGTCGACGAGCTGCATGTAGCGCTTCGAGATGGAGTTGCCGAAGGTGTTCATCTGGTTGCCGTAATCGTTGATCCAGAACTCGCGCTGGATCTCGTAGCCGGCATGGCTCATGACGCGGCACAGCGAGTCGCCGAGGGCGGCCCAGCGGCCGTGGCCGACATGCATGGGGCCGACGGGGTTGGCGGAGACGAACTCGACCTGCGTGTGCAGACCCTGGCCGACATTGGACTTGGCGAACTCCATGCCCTTGGCGCGGGCCTCGGCCAGGATGGCGTTGCATGCGGCGGCGCTGAGATAGAAGTTGATGAAGCCCGGGCCGGCAACCTCGACCTTGTCGATCGAGACATCCTCGGGCATATGGGCTACGACGGCCTCCGCGATCTTGCGGGGGGCGCAATGGGCGAGCTTGGCCGACTTCATGGCCATGGTGGAGGTCCACTCGCCATGAGAAGTGTCAGCCGGTCGCTCGAGGCCGCAGTCATCCAAATCGAACGCGGGAACGTCCCCGGCCTCCTGCGCGGCGGCGAGCGCGGCGCGAACCAGCTCTTCAATCTTCTCTGGCATAAGCCCTCCTCTTGGTTTCGCCCTGAAATGTCCTTCTCGCAGGGCGGATGCATGGATGTGCTATCTACTTTAACACACTAACGTGTTGCCTAGCATTTAAATTATGCACTCGTCTGCTTTTTATCGGGGAGCTTGCACTCGCGAGGAGAACTCATGGCCGAGATGGAGGATCCGACCGGGGCACAGCCTCCCCCCATCGTCCTCGAATACCCGCTTGAAGCTGGTGTTTTTATGATCGAATGCTCCGATTCGAGCCTTTATCGTGCTAAGCTTTCGACAGTATGGAACGCGATGTATGAGCACGGAGAAGATGGAGAGAGCATGTATCGTATCGGAGAGCACGTCATCCACCCTGGGCAGGGCGTCTGCACCGTCGTCGGTTTCCAAGATGCGCCCTCGCCCATGATCGTCTTGGAGGCGCGCAGCGGGCGCGCCAAGACCCGCCTGCTCTATCCTGCCGCGCAGCAAGACCGCCTGCATCCCTGCGTCTCGCGCGCCGAGGCCGAGCGCCTCATCGAGCACTACGGCACCATGGAGTGCGACGGATTCCATGAGCGCAACAGCTCCCTCGAGGAGGCCTACTTCAAGCGCCAGATCAAATCGGGCGCGCCGGAGACCATGCGCGTCGCCAAGACGATGCGCACGCGCATCCGCGACGCGAAGGCCCGCAACAAGAAACCCAGCAGCTATTATTCACGCATCCTCAAGGAGGCCGATCGCCGTGTGATAGAGGAGCTCGCCGTCGCCCTCGGCACGAGCGAGGAGGATGCCCGAGCCCGCATCGAGGCGGCCGCGTGGGGCTTCTCGGACAACTAGTCCCCCCCACCGAACAGGGCGAGCGGGGATTTGACCGCGTTCGGCCACCGTGGTATAACCAGCACCAACAAGCCTCCCCCATCACCGGGTGGGGGACACAAGGCGTCCGACCCCAGTCCGCAGGTACGGCGCGTCGCCAGACGCGCTATAAGGCGGGGTCTCGGGCGCCTTTTCTCATAGAGGGCCAAAACGACAGGAGGACGACATGGCGGAACTCAATGCGGGCATGACGCGCGAAGCGGCCTACGACCTGCTCTTGGAGCACAACAAGGACCCCTTCCACATCGAGCATGCCGAGACGGTCGAGCAGACCATGCGTTATTTCGCTCGCGAATACGATCCCGAGAACGAGGGGTTCTGGGGCATCGTCGGCTTGCTTCACGACCTCGACTGGGAGGAGCACGACGACGACCCGATGAACCACACCCTCTACGCCGCCGAGGACATCGAGGCGGCGGGCGGATCCCCCGAGCTCATCCGCGCCATCCAGACGCATACGAGCGACTACAACACCGCACTCCCCCATCCCGAGCTCATGATGGAGAAGATCCTTTTCGCCACCGAGGAGCTCACCGGTCTCATCGGCGCCGCCGTGGTCATGCGCCCCTCCAAGAGCGTGATGGATTTCAACGTCAAATCCCTCAAGAAGAAGTTCAAGGACAAGCGCTTCGCCGCCGGGGTCTCGCGCGATGTCATCCGTTCCGGCGCCGAGCTGCTCGGCTGGGAGCTCGACGAGCTCTTCGCGCGCACCATCGAGGCGATGCAGAGCTTCGCCCCCGACCGCGACACCTTCCAAGCGGAATAGCAAGCGGATGCGCGGGGAGGCCCTCGCGCGCCTGCGAACGACCATCCGCGCCCCCCGCTGCACATCGACCTGCGCAGCGGGGGGCGCGGCCGTTTCACGTCGGGCGAGGGGACGCGTCCGGTGCTAAGGACGGATCTGGCCGTCGCCGCGGACCTTGAATTTGTATGTCGTGAGCGCCTCGGCGGCAAAGGGGCCGCGGGCGTGGAGCTTCTGGGTGGAGATGCCGATCTCGGCGCCCAGGCCGAACTCCCCACCATCGGTGAAGCGCGTGGATGCGTTGGCGTAGACGGCCGCGGCATCGACCTCGGTCAGGAAGCGCTCGCAGGCATCCCCATCCTCCGCGACGATCGCCTCGGAATGGCCGGTGCCGTAGCGCTCGATGTGAGCGACGGCCTCGTCCAGATCGGAGACGACGTGGACCGCGATCTCGAGCGACAGGTACTCGCGCGCCCAATCCTCCTCCGTCGCATCGGCGAACTCGCTGACGAAGGCGAGATCTCGAACCTGTTCGTCCCCATGGACGACGACCCCTGCGGCTCCGAGCTCGGAGAGCATGTCGGGAAGGAAGTCGGCGGCGATCGACTCATCCACGAGCAGGGTCTCGCAGGCGTTGCACACGCCCACGCGCTGGGTTTTGGCGTTCATGACGATCGCGCGGGCCTTGTCGAAATCGGCGCTTCCGTGCACATAGACATGGCAGTTCCCCGTCCCCGTCTCGATGACGGGGACCAGGCTCTCGCGGACGCAACGCTGGATGAGTCCGGCGCCACCTCGGGGAATCAGGACGTCGACAACCCCGCGAAGGCCCATGAGCGCCGCGGTGGCGTCGCGATCGGTCGTCTCGATGATCGAGACCGCCTCGCGCGGGAACCCGCATGCCCCGACGGCCTCGGAGAGGACATGGGCGATGGCGACACATGAGCGCTGGGCCATCGATCCCCCGCGCAGCACGCAGGCGTTCCCCGTGCGGATGCAGATGCCCGCGGCATCGGCGGTCACGTTGGGTCGCGCCTCGTACACCATCGCGACAAGGCCGAGCGGCACGCTCACCTTCTGAAGGAGGAGTCCGCAGTCTATCGTGCGCTCCTCGAGGACGCGTCCCACGGGATCGGGGAGGTCGACGAGCGCTTCGAGACCCTGCGCCATGCCCTCTATGCGCTCCTCCGTGAGAAGGAGCCTATCGAGCAGTCCCTCGGATGTCCCCGCCTCACGGGCGGCCGACATATCGAGGGCGTTCGCCGCCAAGATCTCGCCAGCATGCTCCCGCAGTGCCATGGCCATCGCACGGACCGTGTTGCAGCGGGCCTCATCGCCTGCGAAACCGAGCTCTCGCGATGCGCGCTTCGCGGCGCGGGCGAGCTGCTCCACATATGCCCTGGTGTCTTCGGCCATCTCGGCTCCTCTCATACGTCTTGTCAGACCATGGTACCCGATTATCGAACCAAAGCGGCCCGACACGGGCGATGAGGATGCCCGATGGCGCGGCTTCAGGCGAACACGATGAGGTTGTCGCGATGCACAGCCGGCTTGCCCGCCAGCGACGAGAGAAGGCGGTTGCCGGCGATATCCTCTTGCCGCCTTCCCCGAGCGAGCTCGAGCTCGTCGGACCCCGCCTCGGCGATCCCGCGGGCGATGACGAACCCGCTCGGATCGCGGACATCGAGCACGTCGCCCGGTGCGAAATCACCCTCGACCGAGGTGACGCCCACCGGAAGCAGAGAGCTGCCTCGCTCCACGATCGCCCGCGCCGCGCCCGCATCGACCTCGACGGAGCCGTGGGCGCCATCGCCGAGCGCAATCCAAAGCTTGCGCGGAGCGATCTCCAGTCGGTCGGCCGGCGGCTCGAAGAGCGTGCCGAGCGCCTCGCCGCGCGCCAGGCGCACAAGGGGATCATCCGCCGCTCCACTGCATATGACGCTGCGGATTCCCGCGGTCATGAGGATGCGGCAGGCGCGGATCTTGGTGATCATACCCCCCGTCCCCACCGAGGTGCTGGAGTCCCCCGCGGACCCGATGATCGCGGAATCGATCCTCGTGACACGAGGGATGAACTCCGCCGAGGGGTCGATAGAGGGATTGGCCGTGTAGAGGCCCTCGATATCGGAAAGGGTGACGCAGAGGTCTGCGGAGACCAGGCAGCTCACCAGGGCGGCGAGCGTGTCGTTGTCCCCGAACTTGATCTCATCGACCGTCGTGGTGTCGTTCTCGTTCACCACGGGGACGACACCGAGCTCGACCAGGCGCGTCAAGGCGTCGCGCGCATGGAGGTAGGAGGATCGACGCGCCGTGTCGTGGCGCGTGAGCAGGACGAGGGAGGTGTCCAGTCCGACCCCTCGGAACTCCTCGTCATAGGCAGCGGAGAGGACGCACTGACCCACCGAGGCGCACGCTTGGAGGCTCGGCATGTCCTGGGGCCTTGAGGGGAATCCGAGACGGGGGGCGCCGCAGGCGATGGCGCCCGAGCTCACCACCACGAGATTCCAACCTATCGACCTGAGCTCCGCAGCCTGCCTGGCGAGCCCCGCGATGAAATCACGGCGCAGGATGCGGTCCTCCCCCACCAAGGTCGAGGACCCGATCTTGACGACCATCGTCTTGCGTGCGGCAGCGGTTCTCTCGAGCATGGGCACACCCCTCGATCATGCGCGCCCGAGGGCGCGAAAAGCATCGGAACGAACGGGGCACATCATACCCCAAGGAACCGGGCTCCCCAAGCGGACCCAAACGCCCGGGGCCGCTAACGATGCGACGAGCGCCATGGCAGGGCGCTCGAGGCCTCCGCCATCCGCCGGCGCACGAGCTCGTCGCGCACGCTCGCGAGTCCGGACTCCATGCCGACGACGTAGGACTGGGGATAGAGGAAGCGCTTGTATGCGGGATCAAGCGCCGAGAGCGCCGAAGAGCATCGATCGCGCGCGACCGCGAGCTCCTCCCGGGGCGAGACGGCCCGCCCGTCGCGGACGCAGGGCGCGAGCAGCTCACGGTATTCGAAGCCCGAGACATCCGTCACGAGGGCGGCGTCGTTCACCGCGACCAGGGTGCCACCGCGGGAGTCCCCCTCCCCTTCAAGATACGCCTCATCGTAGATCATGTCGCACACGGGGCACCCATCGGCGTCGACGTAGCGCCTGACGCCCTGGACGCCGGGGATCGTGCGCTTGTAGGGCTGCTCCGAGAGCTTGACGACGGGCGTCCACCGAGCGTCCGGCCCCTCGCGACGAGCGGTCAGTTTATAGACGCCCCCAAGGGCGGGCTGGTCGAAGCACGTGGCGAGCTTGGTCCCCACGCCAAACGAGTCGATCGGGGCGCCCTGGTCCAGAAGCGATTGGATCGTGTGCTCGTCGAGGTCGTTGGAGACCGATATCCTCACGTACCCCAGCCCCTCCTCATCGAAACGGGAGCGGACATAGGCCGAGAGCTTTGCGAGGTCGCCCGAGTCGATGCGGATCGCGGCGAGCCGATCGCCGCGAGCCTCCATCTCGCGGGCCACGACGATGGCGTTCTCGACACCCTCGCGAACATCATAGGTATCGATGAGCAGCGTGCAGTTCTTTGGGCTCGAGCTGGCAAAGGCCCGGAAGGCCTCGAGCTCGCTCTCGAAACTCATCACCCAGCTATGGGCGTGGGTGCCGAAGACGGGTATCCCGTACCGACGCCCCGCGAGGACATTGGATGTCGATGAGAACCCGGCGACATAGCTCGCGCGGGCCACCGCCAAGCCACCGTCGGGCCCTTGCGCGCGGCGGAGGCCGAACTCGGCGACGGGGCGCCCCTTCGCGGCGAGGACGACGCGCGCGGCCTTCGTGGCGACAAGGGTCTGGAAGCCGATCGTGTTGAGCAGCGCCGTCTCTATGAGCTGGCATTCGAGGACCGAGCCCGTCACGCGAACCATGGGCTCGCGCGGGAACACCAGCTCGCCCTCGGGCACCGCATCGATGTCGACATGCATGCGGAAGGTGCGAAGGAAGTCGAGGAAGCCGGGCTTGAACAACGCGCCGCCGGCGGGAGCGCGCAGCGATCCGAGATAATCCACGTCCTCGTCGGTGAAGCGGATGTTCTCCACCAGGTCGGGAAGATCCGCGGTCCCGCACATCACCGCGAACGCGCTGCCGAAGGGGTGGTCGCGGTGGAACGCCGTGAAGCAGCCCTGGTCGTCGAGCTTTCCGCTCTCCCATAGCCCCTGGGCCATGGTGAGCTCATAGAGATCGGTGAGCATCGAGATGTCGGTCGGTCGGGAGATATCGGTCAAAGCCATGCGAGCTTCCTCTCCAATGATTCATCGGGCGATCCGCCCACGGGCGCGAGATCCCGGCGCGGTTGGGGGTGCAGGGGGATCAGCCGACGTTTCCGAGCACCATCCAGGCAAGGGCGACCGCGACCGCGAGGAAGCAGAGGCCGATGATGATCTTCTGGGCGGGAGGCATCGGCGGGATGCCGTCCTCGTCCTCCTCACCCCTCGTCATGACCATCTTCTGGCCGAACGTGAGATTCTCGGGATCGATCGCGGGCGCCTCGGGCTCGGGGGTCACGACAGGGCGGGAGGGGCGCTCCAAGCGGAGGCGCTCGAGCTCGGCGCGCTCCCGACGCGCCTTCTCGGCGCGAAGCTCCTCGAGCTCCGCGCGCTCTTCGTCGGAAAGCGGGGTGTTCTTGTCGGTCATGGTGCCGAACTCCTCATCTTGGCGAGGGCGTGAACCCTCGAGTGCATGACACTGAATGACATGCAGTATACCCTTATCGCGCCGACGCAGGGTCCCTCGGGCCCTTGGGGCCCTGCACCTCACGCGCCCGTCGCGGGCCCGAGCACGCCGGTGGTGTCGAAGGCCGGGGTGAAGCTCTCGTCGACCGCGCCGCCCTCCTGCCAGAACATCGTCGTGAAGCCGAGGTCGTCCGCATGATCGAGCACGCGCTCGTACTCCTCCTCCGTCACGGCGCGGGAGAGCTCCCCTCCCCGCGCGCGCATGCGCGCATTGGGGGTGTATTGGTTCATAACTGAGATCGGCACGTCCCCCACGGCACGCCAGATCGCCTCGAGCACGCGCAGGGAGTCCTCGACATGACCGGGGAGAACGAGATGCCGCACGATCAGGCCGCGCGTCATCATGCCATCGCCATCGAACTCGATGCCGCCGCGCGCATCGATGCGCGCGGCCATCTCCCTGAGCGCTCGGATGGCGACGGAGGGGTAATCGGGCACATGCGACAGCTCACCCGCGAGGCCGGGGTCGGCGTATTTCAGATCGGTGAGCCAGACATCGACGAGGTCCCCGAGCTCGGAGACGGCCGTCTTGCGCTCATAGCCGCTCGTGTTGTAGACGATGGGGATGGAGAGCCCCCGTGCACGAGCCTCCGATATGGCGCGAGGGAGCAGGTGCGCGTAGTGGGTGGCGGTCACGAGGTTGATGTTGAGGGCCCCCTGCATCTGGAGCTCGAGCATGATCTCGACGAGGCGCCCCTCACCGACCGCAAGGCCGAAGCCCCCTGTCGAGATCTCGTGGTTCTGGCAGAAGACGCATTTGAGGGGGCAACCGCTGAAGAAGATCGTCCCCGATCCACGCTCACCCGAGATGGGGGGCTCCTCCCAGAGATGCAGGGCGGCGCGCGCGAGCTTGAGCTCGGGCCCCGCACCGCAGACCCCTCGATCGCCGCGCGCGCGATGTGCCCCACAGTGCCGGGGGCACAGCTCACATGCCTCGAGGGCGCTCGGGGTGAGCAGCTGTCCGGTCATGTCGCCTCCCAAGATGTCGCGACGAGTCGTCTTGATAGATGGTCAGCCCATTGTAGCGCCCGCGCACACAACGATGCTGACAGCGGGCGAGAATGCGATGATAATGCTGTTCATGTGGGGGTTTGCGACCTCACGAGCACGGTCGAGAAGCGTCGCTTCAATCATCCACTATGCGGTTTCCCAAGTCAAGACTGGTATTGCGGGCGACACGCTCTAAGATAATAGGTGTTCCGCTCCCCGCGGAGCAACTGGGTGAACCGTCGCGTTTATTTAGGGAGCCCACACAGTCGTTTATGGTACAGGTATCCTTCGTTGTTAAGGACGCTGGAGAGAGCGATGAGGGCACCCACCTTGCAGAGGTGGGTTCATTTTCGTGAAGCGGGGAGCGGTTTTCTTTTGACTTTCCCATTGACAGGGAGCGGTCAGCCATTAAAATAGTCACTTGTCTTGGGGACGTAGCTCAGCTGGGAGAGCGCTGCCGTCGCATGGCAGAGGCCGAGGGTTCGATTCCCTTCGTCTCCACCAATGACTTCGCAAGCGGGCCGCTTCATGTGGTCCGCTTTTTTCTTGCACCTCCCGAGGCCGACCCAGGCACGAGATGGCCGCTCCATATCTGATATGACCGTGATGAACGCCGATGGGGGAATCGAATCGCCATCCCCTGGGCTATCATAGGTGCGATTATGCACCTTTTCCGATTGTGAGCGGTATCCACGTGGAGTTCGCGATTCCCTACATATGCATCGCCGTCGCGAGCTTCCTCACGACGCTCGTCCTGACGCCCCTCGCGCAGAAGATCGCCGTGCGCCTCGACGCCGTCGACTACCCTTCCAAGCGCCGCATCAACACGCAGCCAACCCCCCGGCTTGGCGGCATCGCCGTCTTCTTCGGACTTGTCGTCGCCAGCGCCCTCCAGATCTTCGGCACGATCGAGTGGGGATGGCCCTCGGCCCTCATCCCCCACCCCAGGATGACGGTCGACTACCCCTTGCTCGGATTCTCCTTCCTCATCATCTTCCTCGTCGGCACGATCGATGACATCTTCCAGCTCAGCCCCAAGACGAAGCTCGCGGGGCAGATCCTCGCTGCCGCGATCGCCGCGGCGAGCGGCCTTCTCATCAATGTGGTCGTCAACCCGTTCTCCCCTGGAACCGAGATATCGCTCGGGCTCGTGTCCTATCCCATCACGGTCATCTACCTGGTGGCATACACCAACATCATCAACCTCATCGACGGCCTCGACGGCCTCGCCACCGGCATCAGCGCCATCGCCGCATGCTCGATGTTCTCTTTCGCAATCCTGGGGGGCCGGGGCGACGCGGCGGCGCTCGCGATCGCGCTGATCGGATCGTGCCTCGCCTTCCTGCGCTTCAACTTCCATCCCGCCAAGATCTTCCTTGGCGACTCGGGCTCCCTGCTCCTCGGATTCGCACTGGGATCCATCTCCCTGCTCAACGTCACCCGAACGGCCGCGCTCACCTCGCTCATCATCCCCCTCATCGTCGCAGGCGTGCCCATCATCGACACCTTCTCCGCCATCATCCGCCGCATGCGCGCGCATGTGAGCATAGGTCAGGCCGACAAGGGCCATATCCACCATCGCCTGATACAGGAGGGCTACGACCAGCGCCAAGCCGTCCTGCTCATCTACCTGTGGTGCATCCTGCTGAACCTCGGCGCGGCGGCGATCAACCAGGTCGAGGTCGTCTGGCGCATCGTCATCTTCGCGCTGCTGCTCGCCTGCTCCGCCCTCTTCGCCATGCGACTCCATCTCTTCGAACCGGTCCTGCGCCATCATTACAACCCGAAGACGCATCGGGACGAGATCGTCGCCCCCGATGACCCCGCCTTCCTCGAGGAGGAGCTCGCCCAACGGCGTCGGCGCGAGCATCCGTCCCATTCGATGGGGCGCCGTCGGCGCGATCGCGACCGCCGCTGACCGCATCCCCACACCGACCCGTCCGTCCACGAAACCTAAGGAGAATCCCATGCCCAACGAAGGCAGCTACGAGGTCAGCCTCAAGCGCAGCGAGCAGATCCGCGCGGACCTCCCCATCCACCCCGAGAACTACACGATGCTGACGGGGGATCGCCCGACCGGCAGGCTCCATCTTGGCCATTACTTCGGAACGCTCAAGAGCCGTGTCGAGCTCCAGGACATGGGCGTCCACACCAACGTGCTCATCGCCGACTACCAGGTCATCACCGATCGGGACACGACCGAGCACATCCAGGACAACGTCTACAACATCGTCATCGACTATCTGGCATGCGGTCTCGATCCCGACAAGACGATGATCTACGCCCATTCCGCGGTGCCGGCCTGCAACCAGCTCATGCTCCCGTTCCTCTCGTTGGTCTCCGAGGCCGAGCTCCAGCGCAACCCCACCGTCAAGGCCGAGCAGGAGGCGAGCGGCCATGAGCTCACCGGCCTGCTCCTCACCTATCCGGTCCATCAGGCGTGCGACATCCTCTTCTGCAAGGGCAACGTGGTCCCGGTCGGTCGCGACCAACTTCCGCATATCGAACTCACCCGTACCATAGCCCGTCGCTTCAACAATCGCTACGGCAAGGTCTTCCCCGAGGTCGACGCGCTGCTCTCCGACACCCCGCTGCTCCCCGGACTCGATGGGCGCAAGATGAGCAAGTCCTATGGCAACGCCATCTCCATCTCCATGACCGCGGAGGAGACCGCCAAGCGCATCAAGAAGAGCCAGACCGATTCCGAGCGCATGATCACCTTCGATCCCCAAACCCGCCCGGGCGTCTCCGGCCTGCTCTCGACGGCCGCCATCTGCACCGGGCGCAGCGAGGAGGACATCGCCGCGGAGATCGGTATGGGAGGGTCCGGCCAGCTCAAGAAGTACGTCACCCAAGTCGTGAACGACTACTTCGCCCCCATCCGCGCGCGTCGCGCGGAATTGGAGCGGGACCTCGACTATATCAAGGACGTCCTTGACGAGGGCAATCGTCGCGCCAATGAGATCGCGTCGGCCACCCTCGATGAGGTGCGCGAGGCCATGGGGATGGTCTATTAGCCACCGTGGCAAAGCGCCTGCATCCAAGCCCGATGCGCCCCCTCCGAACGGGAGCCCGGAAAGCGCTTCGAATCCCAGCATCAACACATCGAGAAGGAGGAGACACCGTGTACAAAATCGTCGCGACCGATATGGACGAGACCTTCCTCGACCATGACCACCAGATCCCCGAGGCCAACCTCGAGGCGCTCCGTCGGATGCGCGAGCTCGGCGTGCTCCTCGTCCCCTCATCCGGTCGGAGTTACCCCTCGATCATGCACAACTTCGAGCACGTCGACCCTGAGCTCTTCGAGGGGAGCTACATCATCTCGTACAACGGGGGCTTCATCAATCGGTTCGGCGATCCCGAACCCTTGACGACCTGCGGCCTGGGCAAGGAGCGCACCGAGCTCGTCTACCGCCGCGGACGCGAGCTCGGACTGTGCATGCACATCGCCGTCGCTGACGGGCGCTATTTCATCTGCGATGCCCCCCAAAGCGAGCTCGACTACCTCTCCTCCCTGAACGGGATCGTCTACTTCAAGGCGGCCGACGAACCCGATCTCTCCTTCCTCGACGGCCTCGACATCGTCAAGATCCTCTACATGAGCGAGGATTTCGAGTATCTACGTGGACTCGGATCCGATCTCGCAGGGTTCGCCCGCGACCACGAAATCGATCTCACCTACTCGTCGGGGCGCTATCTTGAGTTCATGCCCGCGGGCGTCAACAAGGGCACCGGCCTCATCAAGCTCGCCGAGATCCTCGGCATCCCTATCGATCAGACCATAGGGGTCGGGGACTCCGCCAACGATCTTGAGATGATCCAGGCCGCGGGGCTCGGATTGGGCGTCTCAAACGTATCCGACGACGTCCGCCCGCACTGCGATGTCGTCTTGGACACATCGGGAGAGGAAGGGGCCTTCATGGAGATCGTCGATCGATTCCTCGTGGGCTCGGATGGCCCCGACAGGGCATAAGACAGGGGCGGCTTTGGACGGATCGAAAGACAGGCGGACCGAGTTCTTCGAGCGCGTCTATGACATGGTCGAGCAGGTTCCCGAGGGCATGGTGGCGACCTACGGACAGATCGCCTCGCTCATCGGGGAGCCGAGGAAGGCCCGCTATGTCGGATACGCGCTCCACGCAAACCCGCGACCGGGCATCGTCCCGTGCCATCGAATCGTCTTCGCCGACGGCAGGCTCGCCCCGGGTTTCGCCTTTGGCGGGCCCGAGGCGCAGCGCGACCTGCTCGACGGGGAAGGCGTCGCCTTCCTTTCCGATGGCCGCGTTGACCTCTCCTCGTGCCGCTGGCCCGCAGGCCTGGCATGAATCAGCCCTCCAGTCGCTCGCTTGCCTCGAGCCACTCCAACTCGAGCTCCTCGAGGGCTGCGCGCTCCTTTGCGATGCGGTCCTGCTGAGCCGAGAGGGCCACGAAATCCGTTGAATCTATCTCATACATCCCGCGCTCCAAATCCTCGATGCGAGAGCGACGGGTCGCCATCTTCCGCTCCAAGGATGCGAGCTCCTTCTTGAGCCTTTGGCGCTCGGCGTTCGAGAGGCCGTCCGCCCTCCCCTCGACCCGATCCCCGGCCCTGACCTCCTTGTTGGAGACCGCCGAGGGCCGCGCGCTCTCGGAACCGCGCTCGACCAGCCGAAGATACTCATCGACCCCTCCCGGGACATGGCGGAACACGCCGTCGATGATCGCCCACTGCTGATCGGTCACGCGCTCCATGAGATAGCGGTCGTGCGTCACGAGGATCAGGGTCCCCGGCCAGCTGTCCAAAAGGTCCTCGACGATCGCCAGCATGTCCGTGTCGAGGTCGTTGCCCGGCTCGTCGAGGATGAGGACGTTGGGCTCGTCGAGGATGGTGAGCAGAAGGGAGAGCCGGCGCCTCTGGCCACCGGAAAGATCGCCGATGCGGCTCAGTAGCTGCTGGGCCGAGAATCCGAGTCGCTCGCAGAGCTTCTCGGGGCTCGTCTCCTTCCCATCGACCATATAGACGCGCCTATATCGCGAAAGGACCTCCCGAATCGTCTCGTTCCAGTGCGGAGCGAGCTCGTCGAGCTGCTGGGACAGGACGCCGAACCTGACCGTCGCACCGATCTTCACCTTGCCGCCCAACGGGGCGAGCTTGCCCTGGATCACCTGGAGCAGGGTGGATTTCCCCGCTCCGTTCTCGCCCAGAAGGCCGTAGCGGTCCCCTGCGCCCATGAGCCAGGTGACACCCTCCAGCACGGGGCGCCCGACACCCGCCTCGTCGTAACCGACCCGGACATCGACGAGATCGATGACCTGTTTGCCCAAACGGCTCACCGCGAGGCGCTTGAGCTCGAGCTCGTTTCTCATGGGCGGGACGTCGGCGATGAGCTCGCGCGCGGCCTCGACGCGGAACTTGGGCTTCGTGCTCCGGGCCTGGGCACCGCGAGAGAGCCAGGCGAGCTCCTTGCGAGCCATGTTCCTCCTGCGCTCCTCGGTCACGGCCGCCATGCGATCGCGCTCGACGCGCGCCAGGATATATGCTGAATAACCGCCCTCGAACGGATCGACGCGGCCGTCATGGACCTCCCACATCGATCCGCAGACCTCATCGAGGAACCAACGATCGTGCGTTACGATGAGCAGCGCGCCGCTTCCCGGATTCCACCGCCCCTTCAGATGATGGGCGAGCCAATTGATGGTGCGCATGTCGAGATGGTTGGTCGGCTCGTCGAGAATGAGCACATCGTAGTCGCCGATGAGCAGGCGCGCGAGGTCGACGCGGCGGCGCTGGCCTCCTGACAACTCGCTGACCGGAGATTCCCAGGAGACATCGGAGATCAAGCCCTCGAGGATCTGCCTGATGCGCGGACTCGCCGCCCACTCGTACTCGGGCATGTCCCCCACCACGGCCTTTTGGACGGTCATGGCGTCGTCGAGAGCGTCGACTTGTCCCAGCACGCCGACGGACACCCCTCTGCGTCGCGTCACGCGACCCTCATCGGGCTCGACCGCGCCGCAAAGCACCGAGAGCAGCGTCGACTTCCCATCGCCGTTCCTGCCGACGATGCCGATGCGATCCCCCTCGTTCACCCCGAGCGTCACCGACCCGAAGATGTGCTTGGTGGGATAGTCGAGCCTGATGGAATCGCATCCGAGCAAGATGGCCATATGATCCACTCCTTGAGGTACCAAGATCCATGACGTTTCATTGTAAAGCGCCGACGGGGAATGTGCGACGAGGCGCGACGCCTCCACAGATGGCCGCTTTGACCGACGTCCACCGAAGGGGCGTCGCGCGCTCAGGCGCACCTGTGATACATGTTAGGGGAAAGCCCCTGGCGCTCGGACACGGGCGCCAAGCACCCCGCACACGATTGGAGCGATCATGAACACCGACAACGTGACGATCCGCACGGCGCAGCTCGACGACCTCGACTCCATCGCGCATATCTACGCATCCCTCTGGTGCAACTACCTGAGGAACCGCGGTGATGTCGCTGATGCTCTCCTCGCCTCTCGATTCAATGTGGCCATGCAGCTCCAACGATCCCCTATCGCCCTCGTCGCCGAGCACGAGGGGAAGATCGTGGCGGCATGCTTCGTCGGCATCTTCGACGAGGGGCACCCCCGTCGCAACGGGGAATGGATCGACCTCTATGAGGACCTCCTCGCCCAAGCCACCGAGCGCGCCAAAACCGCCGACTCCGACCTCGAGGGATCCCTGTTCGGCGACAGCCGCGAGAAGGCGACCGCAGACCGCTTCGCCGCGACGGGAAACGAGTTCGCCCAGGCCCAGATCAATCTCATCATCATCCTTTCGGAGTGGCAAGGCCGCGGGCTCGGCAGGAGGCTCCTCGACAAGGCGCGCACCGAGATCCGTGCACAGGGTCGCACCACGTTCTTCCTCATGACCGACAGCGAATCGGACTATGGCTTCTACGACCATCTCGGGATGACGCGTGTCGCGGAGGACCACAGCCAAGACACAGGCGATGGATTCACCGTATACATCTATGGCGACAAAGCCTAGGGATCGACCCGGCATCCGCGCCCTGACGCACCAAAAGGAACAGGGCCCCGACACGACGTCTCGTCGAGGTCGGGGCCCTGTCTTCGTTCCATCGGGACGAATCTCCTATCTCGCGCACCCCTTGGGCTGTTGCTGGGTGATGCAATGGATGTTTCCACCGCCGTAGATGATCTCCCTCGTCATGATGCCTATGACCTCGCGATCCGGATACGCCGCCTTGATATCCTCCAAGGCGCGTGCGTCGTTGGGGTCCCCGAACTGCGGGACGAGAACCGCGCCGTTGATGGGCAGGAAGTTGAGATAGCTCGGCTCGAACGCATCCTCAGGGGTGCGGGGGAGCACCCCCTCGACGGGATCTATGGTCGAGGCCTCCTCCTCGGTCATGTAGACAGAGGAGCTCGGCATGATGACCTTGTGGACCTTCAGCTTCCGGCCGCGCGCATCGGTGGCCTCTGAAAGCGTCTTAAATGCCGCCTGGCATTCGGAATAGAACTTGTGATTCGGGTCATCCGTCCACATGCAGCATACCTCTCCCGGAGCGCTGAAGCAGGCGACATCGTCGACGTGCCCGTTCGTCTCGTACGGATCTATGCCGTCGCGGATCCAGATGACCTTCTCGACGCCAAGGTACGCGCAGAGCTTCTCCTCGATCTGCTCACGCGTGTACTGGGGGTTCCTGTCCTCGTTGAGCAGGCACATCTCCGTTGTCACGACCGTTCCCTGGCCATCGCAGTTGAACGATCCGCCCTCGAGGATGAAATCATCGGGCCTATATCGATCGACCTGTTCCAACTGGGCGACCTGGAGCCCGATCGACGCATCCTTGTCCCACGGGAAGTACAGGCCGTCTATGAAGCCGCCGTATGCATTGAAGTGGAAGTGGGAGAGGACCACCTTCCCATCATCGTTGACGAGGAACGCCGGACCCGGATCGCGAATCCAGGAATCGTTGTACTCCATATGGAGGACTCGGACGTTATCAACCCCATCGAAGATCTGGCACACCGCCGGAAAATCCTCGCTGTTCACCCCGACGCTGACCGGCTGGAAACGAGCTATGGTCCTGATGATCTCGGCGAACACCTTCTGAGCCGGCTTGGCGCCGCAGCGCCACACGTCGGAGCGGTGCGGCCAGAGTATCCACGTTCTCTCCTGCTCCTCGAACTCCCCGGGCATCCTGTACCCGTCAGCCTTCGGCGTCGATTCGCTCTCGTAGATGGTCCTCATTGATATCCTCGCCTTCAACGTTTCGCATCCAGGTCCAATGCCTGGCTGAGACAATGGTCCGGCATGGGCCCCTGCACATCAATGGGGCCTCTCGACCATTCCTTTACGAGAAGTGCCATCGATGACCAAAAGTTCCATCTCATCCGCTTTGCCGGCTGTCCGCCTATACTGTGGGAAGATGGAAATGAGCGAGCCAGGACGCGAGGAGGGAAATGGAAGGGAAACCGACTCCCATCGACCCGAGGACATGGAGCTCCATCAACGAGCTCGCCATCGCCGCACACGAGGCAAGATCGGTCGGGGACCTGCAGGCCGTCACGTTCAGGCATCTGAGATCGATAATCCCCTACCGTGCGGCGATGTTCGATCTCTGCGAGGGCGCAGACGGCGGCTCGATATGCTATCGGGAGGCCAGGGCGGACGGGATGTCCGCATTGGACCTCGAGCGATATTACGCCGAGTACGCCGCCCAAGACTACACGACCTGGCGCTTCAACTCAAAGGATATCGTCGTCTATCGCGACCTGGATATCGTCGAGCCCCGCATACGGGACTCGTCTCCGATCTACCTCGACTGGATGGCCCCCCAGGACCTCTACTATGGATGCGGCGCCACGCTGGTCCATCATAGGGTCCTGCGCGGCACCATCACACTCTTTCGAAGCATCGACGCGGGGGAGTTCGACGAGACCGAGCTCGAGGCCCTCCGACAGGTCTCACGACATCTGAGCATAAAACTCGAAGGCATGATCGACGACATGCCGGGTGTCCCGATCGAGATGATCGGGGCCGATCTGGCAAGGAGATACGGACTCAGCCAGCGGGAGGCCGAGACCCTTGATCTCATGCTGAGAGGGCAGACCAACGGCAAGATGGCTCAAAGCCTTTGCATCTCGGAGTCCACCCTCAAGAAGCATGTGAACGCGATATATCGTCAGATGGGCATCAGGAATCGAGCGGAGCTCGCCAGGCGCGCCATCGACCTCCTTATCGAGAACCCATGGACGCCGGCTCGCTGAATCCCTCGCAATCAAGCTCCATGAGCTTGAGGATGGCCATCACGTATATCTTGAGGGCGCGCCGCAGCAGCTCCTCGCTCGCCGCCTCGTTGGGACCGTGCATGCTTCCCGCCCATGGGGGAAGCACGAGATCGGACTCCTCGGGTCCAAAGGACACGGCGCGCTCGAAGTTGCGGGCATACGTCCCCCCTCCCATTGCGAAGGGCTCCGCCTCGCGACCCGTGACATCCCGATAGATCCTCAGCAGCGTTTGGACCTGAGGGGACGAGGAGTCGACGGAGAACGGCGGCTTGGAGCGACTCACGGCGACAGAGGCGCCGAACGCCGCCGCAACGGAGGAGCAGCGAGCAAGCAGCTCATCCGCCGTGATGGTGTCCGGATAGCGCACGTCGATCGTCTGCTCTATCGCCCCATCATCGTTCACGCACACCGTGCCGGCGTTGCATGTGAGGGCCCCGAAGGTGGGGCTCTGGGCAGCTATCCCCAAGCCCGTCCCGTGGGCATCGGCATGGATCGCCCCCATGAGCTCGAGCATCGAGCCCGCACCCGATCCCAGGATCCCGCTTTCGATGAGATAGCCGACGAGAAGCCCGATCGCGTTGATGGTTCCCTCGGGAAGCGAGGCATGCCCACCGATCCCAAGCGCCGTGATGCGCGATCTTCCCGGGCCAAGGGGCTCGATCGTTATGCGGTCGGCATGCTTCATCGGAACCGGGAGCGCGGTCGCGTCGAGCGCGAGCTCGAGAACGGATTGTCCGGGGATCGCATTGGTCGCCTCGGCACCGCCCCATGAAAGGATCTCGGGGACATGCGCGAGGGGGATGATGAAGGTGGCCCCGAAGCATCCCTTCTCGGCATTGCAGACCGGGAACTCGGCATCGGGCGTGAACAGGAACAGGGGCTCCTCATGCCCCTCGAGATAATGGTGGACGTCGGTCATGCCCACCTCCTCATCGCAGCCCAGCAGGGCACGGAAACCGTGCCGGGGGACGATGCCCTCATGCAGCAGAAAGGCACCGGCATAGAGCGAGAGCACGGCGGGGCCCTTGTCGTCTATGACGCCACGGCCGAGGAGCCATCCCTCGCGTCGAGCCATCTCGAAGGGATCGGTGCGCCAACCTGGACCGGCGGGCACGACGTCGACATGGGCTATCGTGGCGATATGCCCGGGCAGGCGTCCAGGGATGTCGGCGATCCCCATATAGCCCTCGTCATCGGAGACCTCGTACCCAAGGCGCTCGGCGATACCCAGGGCGCAGTCCAGAGCCCCGCGGACAGAGGGCCCGAAAGGAGACCCATCCTGCGCCGTGTCCGCATCCGCTATCGAGGGATGGGACACCAGCTCGGAGATATCCGAAACCACATCCTCCCAGACCTCTTCGATATATCGATCGATCCGGCACTCAAGTTCCCTATCCATATCAGACTCCTCGATCTCCCCGTGCGGACACACCGCACGCATCACATGTCCATAGTCCCAGAAGCTCCCTCAAGGCGCCGACTGAGTCGCAGGTCGCGATAGCTCCGGCGCGCTCGAGCTCACCGGGCCTCGCGCCCCCGGTGTATATGCCGATGCAAGGCATGCCCCAATCGGCGGCACCGAGGACATCGTGCTCGCGATCCCCCACCATGATGGCGTCCTTAGGGCTGATCGAGAGCGCCTCGAGCGCCCCACCGATCGACTCGGCCTTTGAGTAGCGGACACCCGGGACGCGACCGATCACAGCCTCGAAATGGTCCAAGCCAAGCGCCGAGACCATCTGAACCGCAGATGACTCCATGCGCGAGGTGGCTATGGCCAGACGGCGGCCCGCCCTGCGAAGATCGTCCAACAGGTCGGCCATTCCGGGCATGAGCGGGAACTCGCGAGCCGTCACCGTCTGAGAGAAGATGTCGCGGTACTCCCTCGCGCAGATCGCGACCTCGTCATCATCGAAACCGCAGACCAGCCGGAACCCCTCCTCGAGCGGTGGGCCTATCATGGGTCGCATCTCCTCGTGCGTGCGAACGCATCCGTGCTTGGCCATGACCTCCCCCGCGACCCGGAAAATCGCGGGCGTCGAGTCGACCACCGTGCCATCGAAATCAAAGAGCACCACCGGGCGGCACGGAACGGCACCGGCCTTGAAGCACTGACCCTCAAGCATTCGATCCCTCCTTCACTTCCCCTTGCCATCCACCGATCCCGCCATCCCGACACGGACGCGGGAGCCCCGAGGTCGATGGAAAGGAAAACCCCCGGCACGCGAACGCACCGGGGGTTCGAACTCTCACGTTGAGCGAAGTTGAAGCGCCTTACTCGGCGTCAGCCTCTGCCTCGTCCTTCTTCTCGGACGGAAGCGGAGCAACCTCGATCTCGACGCCGAGGGTCTCGGCGGCGGACTTCATGGAGAGGGAGATGCGACGACGGTCGAGGTCGATCTCCATGACCTTCACCTGGACGGTGTCGCCGACATGGGTGACCTGGCTCGGCTGGTCGACGTGCTTGTTGGCCATCTCGGAGATGTGGACCAGGCCCTCGATGCCCTCACCGAGGTCGACGAAGGCGCCGAAGGGAACGAGCTTGGTGACGTTGCCCTCGACGATGGCGCCGACCGGGTACTTCTTGACGAGAGCGCGCCAAGGATCCTCGGTGGTCTGCTTGAGACCAAGGGAGATGCGCTCGCGGTTGAGGTCGACATCCAGAACCTCGACCTCGACCTCCTGGCCGACCTTGACGACCTCGGAGGGGTGGTTGACGTGGTTCCAAGAGAGCTCGGAGATGTGGATGAGGCCGTCGATGCCGCCAAGATCCACGAAGGCGCCGAAGTCGACGATGGAGGAGACGGTGCCCTTGAGGCGCATGCCGCTCTTGAGCTTGGAGAGGATCTCGGAGCGCTCGGCCTTGCGGGACTCCTCGAGGACGACGCGACGGGAGAGGACGACGTTGTTGCGATTGCGGTCCATCTCGATGACGCGAGCCTCGATGGAGGTGCCCATGTAGGAGGTGAGGTCCTTCACGCGGCGAAGGTCGACCAGGGAGGCGGGCAGGAAGCCGCGCAGGCCGATGTCGAGGATGAGACCGCCCTTGACGACCTCGATGACCTCGCCCTCGACGTTCTCGCCGGCGTTGAACTTCTCCTCGATGCGGTTCCAGGCGCGCTCGTACTCGGCACGCTTCTTGGAGAGCACGAGACGGCCGTCCTTGTCCTCCTTCTGGAGAACGAGAGCCTCGATGGGATCGCCCAGGGCGACGATGTCTGCAGGGTTGGCGTCCTTGCGGATGGAAAGCTCACGGACGGGGATGACGCCCTCGGACTTGAATCCGATGTCGACGAGAACCTCGTCGTGCTCGATCTTCACGACGGTGCCGTTAACGAGATCGCCCTCATCGAAGTCGGTGATGGTGCCATCGATAAGGTTGTTCATCTCCTCCTCATTGACGTCGTCGAGGGAGAAGATGGACGAGTTCTGAATCTCACTCAAAGGTGGACCCCTTTCGAACTACGGGGCCCCGATTGCTAGGACCTGCAGATGAACGCCTGCATTGGGTCGCGTGACCCGGGCGCATTTGCTCACTGTTTGGAACATCTCGGGGGCCGACAGATACGGATGTGAAGCTTTTGCATTCACGTCTGTCTAGGGTACGAGGATTCGAAAGGTTTTTCAAGCGTCATCGGCGAGTTTCACGCAGGCGGCGCAAAATCGCGGCGGATGTCAAGAGCCGACGAGGACGACGCGGCCAGGGCGCCCATCGCGATCGAGCCGACTCGAGCGAGGGCACTTGGGGTACCATTATCATTCCGCGATACGACCGGCGCTCGGCGCCTGGTGCCCGAGGCCCCCGACCGCATCGCCCACCATCTTGCAAGGGAGGCGCCGCATGCTCAAGGCCGTCGTGTTCGACATGGACGAGACGCTGCTCGACATCAACCTCAGGGCCTTCGTGGTCCGTCTCGCCAAGAACGAGGCGGGCATCCTCGCCCAGATCGCCGGCAAGAACCCCTTCTCCATGTTCGCGCTCTTCGCGTCCGCCATGCTCGAGGTCAATGACCCCGACCGCGATGACGATCTCACGAATCGCGACTTCTTCGACGATTTCATCATGAGGAGATGCGGGGTGCCCCTCAACGATCCCGTGATCGCCGATGCATTCGAATACTATGAGCGCGAGGTGCTCCCCGCTCGGAACGACGCGCTCATCGGCGCCCGGCCGCGCGAGGGGGCCCATGAGGCCGTCGAGGCCGTGGCCGCCCGCGGGCTGCGCACGGCGCTCTTCACCAACCCCTGCTTCACCCGATCCTGCATAGAATGCCGCATGGCCTGGGGAGATCTGCTCGATATGCCCTTCGAGCTTGTGACGACCATGGAGAACTCGACGCGCTGCAAGCCCTCGCCCCATTACTACCTCGAAGCGGCCTCGCGCATGGGGCTCGCCCCGGAGGAGGTCCTGATGGTCGGTAACGACCCCAAACGCGACTTCCCAAGTCCGGACTGCGGGATCAAGACCGCATATGTTGGCAACGGGAGCCATCCGGACGCGCTGTGGTCGGGATCGATGGCAGGATTCGCCACCGAGCTCGACGCGATCATCGAACGCTTCAACAAGGACGACGAGGCCCAGGAAGCCCGTTGAGGAGCCCCGTGGGGCCCCTCAACACCTCTCAGCACACCTCGACGTCCGTCTTACCGATCATGATGTTCAAGATCTCGACGTCGGTGTCCTTCATGCCGACACGGCCGACATGGCCCATCGCCGCGATCGTCTCCTCGGCTGTTTCCTGGACCACGCCCTCGCCCGCCCTGAAACCACGACCGGCGAGCGACATGTCGCAGCCGAGGATGGCGGCGTCAACCGCCGCCGAGATCTTCGCGGCGCAGCTCGCCTTGGCGCCGTCGCAGACGATGCCGCCCACGTTGCCAAGCGTGTTGACGACGGTCGCGCCGATCTGGTCGCGCGTGCCTCCTCGCAACCACGCGATCGCGGCGCCTGCGCCGCACGCGGCGCACACCACGCCGCAGAAGGCGGAGAGCGCACCGATATAGCTCTTGGTGTGGATCGCCACCAAATCGGCGAGGGCGAGCGCCCGGACGAGGCGATCCTCGTCGGCCCCGAGCTCCTCGGCATAGGTCAGGACCGGAAGGGCGCAGGTGATGCCCTGGTTGCCCGATCCGCACACGATGGCGACCGGGAGAGCGCACCCGCTCATGCGCGCGTCGGAACCTGCTGCGGCGCGGGCGCGGGCGCGGCAGGCGACATCGTCGGCGCGCGTCGCGAGAAGCGTGCGACCAACCTCGGCGCCCCACGCGTTGGCGAGGCCCTCATCGGAGATGGCCCTGTTGAGCTCGATCTGGCGCGTGAGGGCGGGGCGCGCCGCCTCGATATCCCCTGACTCGACGAAATCGAGGATGACGTCTATGGAGAGCCCCTCGACGGGCTGGGAGGGACGGGAGGGGCCGTCCTGCGGCGACACGATGCTCATGAGGGCGCAGGTCCCCGAGCAGGCGTCCTCGACGTCCCCGCCATGCGCCGCCGGGCAGAGCTGGATGGCCGCCACGCCGTCGCGCGTGCAGCGGACCACGTTCGTGTGGTGCTCGGAGATGGCCACCTCGGACACATGGCCCAGGGCCTCGGCACGCACCTCTATGTAGAGGTTGGGGACCCCCTCGACCAACTCGACGTCGCAATATCCCGCAACGGAGAGCAGCTCGCGGGCTCTCGCGCGATCGGCGTCGGTGATGGACTCGAGCACCTCGAGCGCGGCGGCGGCGTCTCCGCCCACCGCCCCGAGCACGGCTGCGGCCTCGACGCCGCGCATCC
>JAXDWR010000026.1:0-18504 GCA_034088265.1 Collinsella sp.
GAGCATCGGATCTTCCGGGATGTCATCGACTACCTCGAGCCCGGCGACGTCCTCGTCGCCAATAAAACGCGTGTGATGCCGGCGCGCCTCGTCGGGCGCAAGCCCACGGGCGGTGTCGCCGAGACGCTCCTGCTGAACCGTCGCGAGGACGTCGATCCGCTCGGGAGCGTTTGGGAATGCCTCGTCAATCCCGGCAAGCGCCTCAAGCCCGGGGCGGTCATCGAGTTCCGTTCCGGCGGGCTCCACGCTCCCGAGGGGGCTCCCGTCGTGCTGCGCGCGACCATCGAGGGCTTCGTGGATGAGAGCCGCGGGGGGAGGCTCGTCCGCTTCGAGGCGTGCGGCGAGACCGCGGAAGGGGGCCCCATGACGCTCGACGAGGCCATCCACGCCGCCGGCCATGTTCCCCTTCCCCCCTATATCACCAGCTATGACGGGGATCCCGAGAAATACCAAACCGTCTACGCCATGGAGGAGGAGCACAGCGCCGCGGCACCGACGGCGGGCCTGCATTTCACCCCCGAGCTCATCGAGCGCATCGAGGCGAAGGGCGTGCGCTTCCTCACGGTCGAGCTCGAGGTGGGCATCGACACCTTCCGCCTCGTCGAGGAGGACGATCCCACGGAGCACGTCATGCATACCGAGCGCTACCATGTCCCCGAATCGACGGTCGCGGCAATACGGGAGGCCAAGGCGTCCGGCCATCGCGTCGTAGCGGTGGGAACCACCGCGGTTCGGTCTCTCGAAAGCTCCTGGGAGGCCGATCATGCCGCCTCCGACCCGGCTGTGACCGCGCTCGGATTCGAGAACGCCCCCGATTCCGCCGCCCTGACCGGCCGCGGGGACCTGGTCGCCCGCGAGGATGCGACCACGAACCTCTACCTCATGCCGGGCTCCACCTTCCATGTCGTCGACGCAATGATCACCAACTTCCACGTGCCCCGCTCCACTTTGATGATGCTCGTCTCGGCCTTCGCGACGAGAGAGCAGATCATGGGGGCCTATCAGGCGGCGGTCGATGAGCGGTATCGCTTCTTCAGCTTCGGCGACGCGATGCTCATCGTCTGACATCGCCTCCGCGACCCCGGAGCGACGGGGGCCTGAGGCCGTCCGGCTCCATCTTCATCTGCGGCACATGGGTGAGGATGTTTCCACGGATTCCGTTCACGGGTAAAAAACAACCGTTCACGGTTGATTGGACTGTCATGTATGCAACCAGTGCTTTATGGGAATAAAGCCAATGAACGAAGGATCGTCGCCCCGAACAAGGCGACCGACCGAGGAGGTGGTACCGGTGGACAGTGAAGAGGCATCAGCTTTTGGACCCGCCGGTGGCGAGACCGAGGTCGAGAGGTAGTTGGGACGAGCGGACTCGTCCATGAGGTGGCCCGACGACGTATCGGGGACGACCGCATAGAAGGATCGCCACCCGGGTCCAACAAGCAAATCGCATACCGATACCTTTGGTAAGAGATTTGAGGGGATTCCAAAGTACAGAGAATGGGGCGGCGCCGCGCAAGTGGCGCCGCCCCCTTTTTGCAGGGAGGCCATCACCCGATGCCCCCTGCAAAAAGGTTTCAGCCAAACAGGATGCCCAACACCACGATGGAGGCGATGAGGAGCAGGATGGCGACGATCGCGGCCATGAAACGGAGGCGAGAGGAGCGGGTGCGCTCGCGGACGGCTCGCTCAGTGGCGGCAAGGTGCTCGACTTCCGTGGACTGCTCAGAAAGAAGGGCCCTGTCTTCCTCCTGCTCACGGGCGAGCTCCTCGGTCCTCTCGGGATGATCGTGGATCTCGATCGCCTCGTCGATGAGGGCCTGGGCGTCACCAGCCTCCTCGAGGGCCTCTGCCTCACGTCGCTCCTGCGCCTTGAGCTCCCGCTCCTGGATCGAGATCTCCTCCCTCAGCCCCCTCTGCCGCTCGGCGGCCTCGCCCTTGGCTGTCTCGAGGGCATCCTGCGCCTCGTCGGCCTCCGCCGTCACGGCGCTGTGGGACCGCTTCGCCGCTTCGATGGGTTTCCGGGCCTCGGCGAGCATCGCCTCGGCCGTCTTGACGGCCTGCTCCACCTCGCGAGCGATGACCGGGTAGGCGTCTTGGGCGCCGCGCAGTTCCTCGGCGGCGTCGGATATCTCGAGCTCGAGCTCGCTGGAGCGGACGGAATATGCCGCAGAGTTCGCCGAGGGGTTTCGCTGCACCTCGGCGAACTCCTCCCTCAGGGTCGTCAGGCGCGCAGCGGCGCTCTCGATGGCCCGCTGGGCCGCCTCGAGGGCGCTCTCTTGATCGGTGACGGCCTTGTCGAGGGCGCGCTGGGCATCGTCGAGGCGCCGCTTGAGCCTGCTGCTGGATTCGCGCGAGGAGGCCTCCTTCGCCTCGGCCGCCTCGACCGCGGCGCGCAGGCGACGCTCGGTCTGCGCATCCTCGTCCTTCATCTCCTGCAGGTCTTGTTTGAGTTGGGCGATCTTGGTCTGCGCCTCCGCCTGCAGGTCCCGGGCCTCGGAAGCCTCCTTGTCGGCGGCATCGCGTCGATCGGCCCCCTCGGAGACGATCTGGTCGAACCTCCGCGCTATGTCGCGACGGCGTTCCAGTTCGGCCTCGCGCTCGCTGACGGTCCTCGATATCCGGTCGAGTCGGTCCCGCGCGCTGGCATGGGCCTTCTTGGCGGCATGGGCCGCGCGCACCGCTCCGACTCCCTCGCTGATGAAGGCCCCGACGGCCCTTGTCGGCGAGCCCCCCTCATCGGGAGTCTCCGTTTGATCGGGCTCGTCGACGGTGGGCGCCTCCACGCTCTCGATGAGGGACTCGTTCCCGATCGGTGCCTCCTTGGCACCACCGTCTATGACCTCGAAACCCTTGGGGAGCGGATCGGGATCGTCCCCGATCAGCTCATATTCCTCCCGTGTCAGGAAGGTGGGGATGGACGCGGGGTGGTCCGTCTCGGACGCCTCGGTCGGAGTCGCGTCACGATCGTCTACGTTTCGCGTGTCATCCATATGTGCGTTCCTCCTCGCCGGCCACGCGGCCCTTTCGTGCAGTCTCTCGCGTAGCTATGTTACCTTCCGCGCCCGCCCCCGTGGGCGCTTTGAGGCGAATGACGGAAACATTCCGGAGAAGCCCCATGGGGACGTTCGCGGGCCTTCGTCCCCCTACAATATGGACCGAACGCGAGTCCCCGCGCCAATCGATCGTCGGGGAGGATGGGGAAGGAGCGCCGAGCGCATGGATCAGAGCCTGTTCACCTACGATATCGTCGCGGAGGATCCCAAGACGCATGCCCGTGCCGGAGTCCTCCATACCCCCCATGGCGATATCGAGACGCCCATCTTCATGCCCGTGGGCACCAAGGCGAACGTCAAGGGCATGCCAACCGAGACCGTGCGATCGCTCGGCGCCCAGATCGTGCTCGCGAACACCTATCATCTCGCGATGCGCCCCGGAGCCGATCTCATCGAGGAGCTCGGCGGGCTCCATGCGTTCATGAACTGGCATGGCCCCATCCTCACGGATTCCGGTGGATTCCAGGTCTTCTCGCATAACGACGCGGTCAAGCTCACTGACGAGGGTGTCCGGTTCATCGCCACCGACTACGATGGCAGCCATGTCTTCTGGACCCCCGAGGACAACATGGAGATCGCCCAGAAGCTCGGCAGCGATATCTGCATGCAGCTCGATCAATGCCCGGGATATCCGGCGACGAGGGCCTACGTCGAGCGCGCCGTCGAGCTCTCCAGCATGTGGGCGGAGCGCTGCTATAGGGCGCACACCCGACCCGATCAGGCGCTCTTCGGCATCGTCCAGGGCGGCATGCATCTCGATCTGCGCCTGCGCTCCCTCAGGCATCTCGAGGAGTGCGGCGATTTCCCCGGTTACGGTATCGGGGGCTATTCGGTCGGGGAGGATCACGAGGTGATGTTCGAGAGCATGGAGCCCTTGGTCTCAGAGCACATGCCGCGCGCGAAGCCCCGTTACCTCATGGGTGTCGGCAACCCCACCACGCTGGTGCGGGCCGTGGGGATGGGCGTTGACATGTTCGACTGCGTCCTGCCCACGCGGACCGGGCGCATGGGCACCGCCTTCTCGAGCGAGGGCAGGCTCAATTTCAGGAACGCGCGCTTCTCACGCGACGACGGCCCCATCGATCCCCAGTGCACCTGCCCGGTCTGCACGGGTGGGTACAGCAGGGCCCTCATCCGGCACATGGTCACGCAGAAGGAGATGCTCGGGGGCATACTGCTCTCGCAGCACAACATCCATTTCCTGCTCGACCTCATGGCGCGCGCCCGCCGCGCCATCATCGAGGGGCGCTACGCCCGGTTCCTCGACGACTGGATGCAGAGCCCTGGCGCACGCGATTACTGATGGTGGTGAGGCCGCGAGCCAGCGATGTCACGCGATCGCGCTGATGACGATGTAGACGATGTAGAGGAAGACGAAGGCGACCCCCTCGCGACGGGTCATGGTGTGACGCACGCCCACGAAGGCGAACCCCACGAGCATGATCGAGAAGACGGCGAGCAGGAGGAAGTCGAAGTTGTAGCCCGTGTCATAGACGATGGGGGAGAAGAGGGCGGGCACGCCCATGACGAGCAGGACGTTGCTGATGTTCGATCCCACCACGTTGCCGACGGCGATGTCTATATTGCCGCGCAGTGCGGCGACGATGCTGGTGACGAGCTCGGGCAGGCAGGTGCCGAGAGCGATCACCGTGATCCCGATGACGCGCTCGCTGATCCCGACCTCGCCGGCGAGGCGGACCGAATTGTCGACCACGAGGTCGGCCCCGAATTTGAGCAGCGCGATGCCGATGGCGACGAAGAGGACGGAGGCGACGGCCCCCCGCGCCCCGGTGCCCGATGTCGGCTCGCGCGGCTCGAGCTGGGTCTCCGGATCGAGCTCGTCCTGACCGCTCTCCCCCTCCCGCAGGCCCAAGACGACGGTGTGGGCCACGAAGGCCAGGAAGCAGGCGAGCAGTATCGCGCCCTCGACGGCGTCGAGCGCCCCGCCGCTATTGGAGAAGATCACGAGCAGGCCCACCGCGCCCACGGCGACAGGGATCTCGAAGCGCTGCGTGTGCCGCGAGAGGCCCAGGGGCGAGATGATCGCGCTCATGCCGAGGATCAGCAGCAGGTTGGCTATGCAGCTCCCCGCGACGTTGCCGAAGGCGATGTCGGCGTGACCCTCCACCGCGGAGGCCACGCTCACGACGAGCTCGGGCATGGCGGTCCCCACCGCGACGATGGTGAGTCCGATGACGCGGTCGGGGAGACCGATGCGTTGGGCGATCTGGCTCGCCCCGTCCACGAGGAGGTTGGCGCCTCCGATGAGGAGGGCGAATCCGACTGCGATGAAGATGAGTTGCAAGATCATGTCGGCCTTTCCGTGGTCGATCATCAGGAGGTGCGGGCCCGATGTCACGAGGTCCCAAAGACCCTTTCATCAGGCATTTTCTCAATACTAGGGGGTTCATTTCGCAGGTGGCAAGATTCTCGCGACCGGAAGCAAACCAAAATCACATCCCCTTGGGACCCTTGCCCCCATCCGATTGTCAAGCGCGAATCGACAGCCGACGCTGACGGATTTCACCTTAAAAAGAGCGCGATTCCTCTATACAATCAACATAATGGACTGAACCGATCCGCCGATCGAACAGGCGGGATGTGGGGGGAGGATTGATTCCATGGGGCTGCGTTCCTGGCTGCGTGAGCGCGCCCGCCGCGCCGCCGAGCGGCGGCGGGGACTCGAGCGCGGGGCCGCCCTCAAGGCCGAGGAGGCCCGCGAGGTGCTCCTGGCACCGGGATGTCCCGCTCGCGAATGGGATGAGGTTTCGGCGTACCTGCCGGTCGATCCCCGCGAGCACGAGGTCGCCTGCGTCGTCGCATCGGCGTTGGCAGCGGGAGCTCGAGCTGAGAGCTCGCTGGTCGTGCGCCGTGTGAGCATGTCGAATCCCGAGTATCGTCGCGTCGCGTGCATCGCAACGGCGCTCGGCGCCGGAGCTTTGGAGAAAAGCTCGTTCACTGTCAAGAGAATCTATAAGAAGAGGGAGTTGGAGAGCGAAGATGCTTCGTAAGTTCAAGATCTCAATCGATGGAACCCAGTACCTTGTCGAGATGGAGGAGGTCGGCGCGCCGACGCCCACTCCCGCCGACGCAGCGCCGGCACCTGTCGCCGCCCCGGCGCCCACTCCGGCGCCCGCCCCCGAGCCCGCCGCCCCGGCGCCCGCCGCCGCCCCGGCGAGCCCCGCTCCCAGTGGGGCCTATGTCCAGGGAGCTCCCATGCCTGGGACGATCCTCGACATCCGTCTCGCGGTGGGGGACCCCGTCAAGGTCAACCAGCCCGTCATGGTCCTCGAGGCCATGAAGATGGAGTCGGAGATCGTCGCCGAGCGCGATGGCGTCATCGCCTCCATCGGCGTCTCCAAGGGGGATATGGTCAACCCGGGAGACGAGCTCTTCAGTATCTCCTAAGCCCGTGCCCACGGCCCCGGGGGGTCCTGTCCACCCGGCTGCCATGCGATAAGGAAAAGAGGCCTGTTCTTTGGAAACGTTGATTGAAGGCGTGCTGGCTCTCGGCGCCGAGCCCGGCCGCATCGTTATGATCCTCATCGGCGCTCTCCTCATGTACCTCGGCATCAAGAAGGAGTACGAGCCGACCCTGCTCGTGCCCATGGGTCTGGGCACGATCCTCGTGAACATCCCCAACACCGGCGTGCTCATGACGGGCGGCGCCCCCGGACCCTTCCAGGTGCTCTTCGACATGGGCATTGAGACCGAGCTCTTCCCGCTCCTGCTCTTCATCGGCATCGGTGCGATGATCGACTTCGGGCCCCTGCTTAGCAACCCGTTCCTGCTGCTGTTCGGAGCCGCTGCACAGTTCGGCATCTTCTTCGTCATCATCGTGTCGACGCTGCTCGGCTTCGATATCGCCGACAGCGCCTCGATCGGCATCATCGCCGCGGCCGATGGCCCCACATCGATCTTCGTCGCTAACTCCCTCGGGTCAAAATACATGGGTGCGATCATGGTCGCCGCGTATTCGTATATGGCGCTGGTCCCCATCATCCAGCCCATCGCCATCAAGGCGGTGACAACCAAGAAGGAGCGCCGGATCCGCATGGCCTACCGTCCCGGCGAGGTCTCCCAGACGGCCAAGATCCTCTTCCCCGTCATCATCTGCATCGTCGCCGGCCTCATCGCCCCGGTGTCCCTTCCCCTCGTCGGCTTCCTCATGTTCGGCAACCTTCTGCGTGAATGCGGCGTGCTCGACAGGCTCTCGGTCTCCGCTCAAAACGAGCTCGTCAACCTCGTGTCCATCCTGCTCGGGCTCTGCGTCTCCGTGAAGATGGTCCACACCGACTTCCTCCAGTTCGACACGCTGCTCGTCATGGCCCTCGGATTGCTCGGCTTCGTCATGGACTCCATCGGCGGCGTCATGTTCGCCAAGATCCTCAATCTGTTCCGCAAGGAGAAGATCAATCCCATGATCGGCGCGTCGGGCATCTCGGCGTTCCCGATGAGCTCGCGTGTCATCCAGAAGATCGCGACCGAGGAGGATCCTCAGAACTTCATCCTCATGCAGGCCGCGGGCGCCAACGTCGCGGGCCAGATCGCCTCCGTCGTCGCCGGCGGACTCGTGCTCGGATTGCTGCTGTAAGGGGGAGACATGCCAGACATCTTTTCCAGCGACCTCATGACCGCCGTCGAGATCCTCTTTCTGGGATGGGGCGGCATCTTCTTCGTCATGCTGATCATCTACGTGGTTTCGATGGGCCTCGCCCGCTTCTTCCCGCCCAAGACGGGCGAGTGACGACGGGTCCCACGACGACTAGGAAGGGAGGCGGGCTCCGCCTATGGCACGCAAAGTCCGTTTCATGGAGACCATCCTGCGCGATGGCCAGCAGAGCCAGATAGCCACGCGCATGCCCATAGAGGACATGGTCCCGATCCTCGAGACGCTCGATCAATGCGGCTTCGAGGCGCTCGAGGTATGGGGCGGCGCGACGTTCGATTCGTGCTTGCGATATCTGAACGAGGACCCCTGGGAGCGCCTGCGCACGATTCGCTCGCATGTCGGGAACACGAAGCTCCAGATGCTCTTGCGCGGGCAGAATCTCCTTGGATATCACAACTACGCCGATGACATCGTCGAGTCCTTCGTCAGGAAATCCGTCGAGAACGGCATCGACGTCCTGAGGATCTTCGACGCCCTCAACGACACGCGCAACCTCATGACGTCCATCCGCGCGGCGAAGGAGGCGGGAGCCGAGGTCCAGGCGGCGATCTGCTACACGACGAGCGAGGTCCACACCATCCGCTACTTCGTCTCCCTTGTCAACGAGATGGAGCGCGCCGGCGCCGACTCGATCTGCATCAAGGACATGGCCGGCGTCCTGACCCCCGATGTGGCCTATGAGCTCGTCAGGGAGATAAAGGGGGCCACATCGCTTCCCCTGCAGGTCCACACGCACGGCACCGCGGGGATCGGCCAGATGACCTATCTCAAGGCCGTCGAGGCGGGCGCGGACATCATCGACACCTGCATGTCGCCCCTCTCCGAGGGCACGAGCCAGCCTGCGACCGAGTCTATGGCCCTGGCCCTCGAGGACCTGGGCTACGACACGGGGCTCGACATCGAGAAGCTCGACGTCGTCGCGAGGCATTTCATGCCCGTCCGCGACCGCTTCCTCGATGAGGGGGTTCTCAATCCCAAGGTCCTGTGCACGGAGCCGAAGGCGCTGCTCTACAAGGTTCCGGGAGGCATGCTCTCCAACCTGCTCAACCAGCTGAAGGACCTGGGTGTCGAGGATCGTTATACCGAGGTCCTGGCCGAGGTGCCCCGCGTTCGCGCGGACCTGGGCTATCCGCCGCTCGTCACCCCGCTCTCCCAGATGGTGGGCACCCAGGCCCTGATGAACGTTTTGTCGGGCGAGCGTTACAAGATCGTCCCGTCCGAGATAAAGGATTACGTCCGCGGCAACTACGGCCGTCCGCCGGTGAGCATCACCCGCTCCATGCGCGAGACCATCATCGGCGATGACGAGGTCATCACCTGCCGTCCCGCCGACCTGATCGAGCCCCAGATGCCCCGCCTGCGCAAGGAGATCGAGCAGTACGCGCGCTCCGAGGAGGACGTCCTCTCCTATGCCCTCTTCCCCGAGCAGGCGCGCGATTTCCTCGGTCGTCGCGAGGATCCGTTCTACGACGTCCCGGTCCAGGAGGTCGAGGTCTCGATCGACGTCTCCTGACCTTCAGGGACAGGCGCCGACGACATAAGGCCCTTAGTTCGGGCTCGTCATCCCCGATATGGGATGGCGGGCCCGATTCATGTGAAGACATGATCGAAGGGCATGGAGAAGCCCTCCCATCCGGTCGGAGGAGCCAGATGGGAGGGCTCGGGGTGGAGCGGGGGATCGGTTGACCCGCGATGCGAGCGCGTCAGCGCTTGAGGGAGGTGAGGTCCTCGAGGGAGGTGCCGGGATAGCGCTTCTCGAAATTCTCCTTGAAGAGCCTGGCGAGCTTGGCCGCGGCCTCGTCGTAGGCCTCGGGATCGGCCCAGGTCTTGCGGGGCTCGAGCAGGTCGGAGGGGACGCCGAGGCACTCACGCGGCACATCGACGTCGAAGACGTCATCGTGTCGATAGCCGGCGTAGTCGAGGGATCCGTCCATGGCGGCGCGGACCAAGGCGCGCGTGTGGGAGAGCGCGATGCGGTGGCCGGTCCCATAGGGGCCGCCGGTCCATCCGGTGTTGACGAGGTAGACGCGGGTGTTGTGGCGCGCGATCTTCTCTCCCAGCAGATAGGCGTAGACCATGTGGTCGAGCGGCATGAAGGGCTCGCCGAAGAGCGCCGAGAAGGTGGGCTGTGGCTCGACGATGCCGACCTCGGTGCCCGCCACCTTCGAGGTGTATCCCGTCAGGAAGTGGAACATGGCCTCGGTGCGGTCGAGGCGCGAGATCGGCGGCAGGACGCCGTAGGCGTCGGCGGTGAGGAACAGGATGACCGAGGGGGTCTCGCCGACGCTCGGCTCAACGGCGCTCGCGATGTGGGAGAGCGGGTAGCCGGCACGGGTGTTCTCGGTGATCGATCCGTCGGTGTAGTCGGGCTCGTGGGAGAAGGGGTCGAGGACGAGGTTCTCGGTGAGGCATCCGAACTTGATGGCGTCATAGATCTCGGGCTCGCGCTCGCGGGTGAGGTCGATGCACTTGGCGTAGCACCCGCCCTCGATGTTGAAGATGCCGCGCGGGCTCCAGCCATGCTCGTCATCGCCGATGAGGCGACGGTCGGGATCGGCGGAAAGGGTCGTCTTGCCTGTTCCCGAGAGGCCGAAGAGGACCGCGGTCTTGCCCGTGACGGGGTCCACGTTCGCGGAGCAGTGCATGGACAGGACGCCGTCCTCCACCGGGAGCAGGTAGCTCATCGTGGTGAAGATGCCCTTCTTGATCTCCCCGGAATAGCCGCTTCCAGCCACGACGATGCCCTTGGTGTCGAAGTTGAGCATGACCGCGGCGTCGCCATCGACACCGTCGCGCTCCTTGCTGGTGGTGTAGCCGGGGGCCGCGAGGACGGTTATATCGGGCCGGCCGAAGGTCTCGAGCTCGTCAGCGGTGGGACGGACGAGCAGCTGGCTGATGAAGAGGGCCTGGCTCGCGCGCTCGCAGACGACGATGACCTTCCGGGCATAGGTGCGGTCGGCGCCGGCGTAGGCGCGGACGACGAAGAGCTCGCGCTCCGAGAGATAAGCGGCGACGTTGGCGTAGAGGCGATCGTAGGTCTCGACATCGACGGGTCGGTTCTGCGGGCTGTCCCAGTTGACGTTCTCGTGCGCGATCGGGGCGTCGACGATGTAGCGGTTCTGAGGGGAGCGGCCGGTGTACTTCCCGGTCTCGACCATGAGGGATCCCGAGGAGGTGAGCACCCCCTCGCCGTTGGCGACGGCGTGCGCGACGAGCTTGGCGGGGCACCAGTCGACGTGCACGCGATCCCGATCGCAGGTGATGCCAAGGTCCTTCAGGACGGTTCCTATCATGTTGACCACTCCTTCTTGGTTCGTCTCGTCTTGAGACGCATGCTCATAGGCAGAACTATGCGCCCCCATCGAGCCAAAGCATTCAGGAAATCGGTCAAAGCGATGGGTTTAAAGGGAAACGGTGCATCAAGTCCCTAAGGCTTGCAGGAAAACTAATTGTGTGCTAAGTCGGGCTAGGCGAGGGGGCGGAGCGAGACGCGCGACGCGTCGAAGGGGTCGACGGCCCCGTCGGCGCGCTCCACGAGGGCCCGTCCCCAAGGATCGATCCCCTTGAGGATGCCGGTGGTGGATATGGTGCCATCGGGCGAGAAGACGCGCACCCTGCCGTCCTTGTAGGCGAGGAGCTCGTTGTAGGCCTCCAAGATCCCCGTGAGCGGCGCGGCGTCCGCACCCGCCTCGGCGAGTCCGTCCGTCCATGCGGCCACGGCCTCGAGGACATGGAGCCGCACGGATTCGGCGAGCTCCTCAACGCTCGGTGCGGGGCGGTCTGAGGAGCGGTTGGCGAGCAGGCCGGTGACGGGAAGGGACCCCTCTTCGCGAGCGCAGTCGCTTGGGGGCTCGAGGTTGATGCCCATCCCGCAGACCGCGAGCGTCTCGCCCGAGGATTGGGAGACCTCGACGAGGATGCCCCCGATCTTGCCCGCGTCGACCACGACATCGTTGGGCCACTTGAGCCTGATGCCCGTCCCGCCTGCCTCCATGAGAGCGTCCGCGACCCCGATGCCGCAGGCGATCGGCAGTCCCGGGAGCTGGCGCTGGGGGATGTCGGTCTTGATGAGGATCGAGAGGTAAAGACCCCCTTCGGGCGATGACCAACGATGGGTTCGCCTGCCCCTGCCCGCCCATTGGATGCGGGCTCGGATGCCGGACCCGCAGGGTGCGCCGGCGCGCGCGAGGGCCATGAGTTCCTCGTTGGTCGATTTGACCTCGTCGAGGACGGCTATCTTGCTGTGGCGCAGGATCTCATCGACGTTCATGGGGGCCTCCCGATTCGCACGGCATATCTGGCATTGTACCCGTCGCCCAGAGGGGCCGCGGTCCAATCGGGGAGCGGTCCGTCCTCGGCCCCCATAGGCTCTCTGCCGTCCCGACCGGTCCCTTCGTGCCGGTGGGTGGTTCCTCACCCGCCGATTCGCCGCAGCCGAAGGTCCCCGGCGGCGCGCATCGGAAGGGGGAAAAGGGGGTACCATGGGACGGATGGGCCCGTCTTTCGGCGGGCTTGTGGAAGGAACCGGATGTTGAGGAGGTCCATGATGGCGGGCAACGGGAATGCTCGATCGAGAGGCGATAGGGACGCTGCGCGGGACGCGCGCAGGATCGCCCGTTCCGAGGCGGCTCGGGATCACGTCGCCGCCATGGAGCGGACGCGCTCCAAGGATATCGAGAGATCCCATGCGGGCGTCATGAGGTTCGAGGCCTCTCCCAAGGTCCAGGCGGAAGGTTGCATCCCCTCGATCGAGATGGTCGACCAGGACGCCGTGACGGTCGTTCTCGAGCGCGGACGTGGCCGCGCTGAGTTCTGCGACATGGCCCTGCTCGATTTCGCCTCGTTCACCACGCCCGGAGGCGGGTTCATGAGGGGCACGATGGCCCAGGAGGAATCGCTTTGCGCCGAGTCCACGCTGTACAACGTGCTCGAGCGCGAGCGCGAATGGTATGGCGAGAACCGCCGCAGGCACATCAACTGCGAGCTGTACAAGAATCGCGGCATCGTGGTGCCGGCGGTTCGCTTCGCGCGGGATAGGGTGCATGCCTTCGCCGACGTCCTCGTCGTCGCGGCGCCCAACGCCCGACGCGCCGTCGCCGAGTACAACGTGGCCGACGACATCCTCGCGCAGGCCATGCGCGACCGGATCCGCTTCGCGCTCTCCCTGGCCGACACCCTGGGACATGAGCGGCTGGTCTTGGGGGCATTTGGCTGCGGGGTCTTCGGGTGGGAGGCCCTCGAGGTCGCCGAGATGTTCCGCTCCGAGCTCGCGAGCGGCGCGCATGTTGCCAAAGAGGTCATCTTCGCGATCCCCGCCCGACGGTTCGACGAGAACCTCCCCAAGTTCTCCCACGTCCTCGCCACCTTCCCCGATCCCAACCCCCAGGGGTATCGGACACCTGTCAAGGATGAGCCCGTCAAGGAGAAGGATGACGATGATTGGCGTCGGTACCTTTAACGCGCATGCGGAGATGGGTGCGGACGGGATACGAAGGGTTCGGTGATCGATAGATGGGACGTCTGGGTTATATCGCCCGATGCATCGCCCATATGGATTACGGCGCGCTGTTCGAGACGGTCGGGAAGGTCCATGAGCGCAGCGGGAAGAGCCGCCCCTGGCTCTTCCTCGACATCGTCTCGTGCGGCCTCAAGTACGGTGCGGGATACAAGGACTATCTCCTTCTCGAGTTCGAGGGCATGACGCCGGATCAACGCGCGACATTCGTGACCCGAGGGATCAACAACTCGATCGTGAGCATGCTCAACGACTCGAGCTACTACCACATCTTCGACAACAAGAACGAGTTCTACACGACGTTTGGGCGCTATCTTGGCCGCTCGTGGCTCGATTTCGGCTCCGCGTCCAAAGACGAGGCGATGGAGTTCCTCGCCGCCCGGGACCAGATCATCGCCAAGCCTCGGGATGCGGCTTGCGGCGTGGGAGTCGAGAAGCTCTCCCGGTCGGACTTCGCGTCCCTCGAGGATCTCCACAGGCATCTGGAGGAGAGTGGGGCGGACATCATCGAGGACGTGGTCGTCCAGCATCCCGACATGGCGCGCATCAACCCCGGATCGGTGAACACGATCCGCGTCTACTCGGTCCTCTCCGAGGGCGTCGCGCATGCGGTGTATGCCTGCATACGGATGGGGAACAGCGACCGTCCGGTCGACAACATCAATGCCGGCGGCATGTACTCGCCGATCGACATGGAGACGGGGAGGATCGCCGGCCCGGCGTGCGACAAGCAGTTCAGGATCTTCGAGGCGCACCCCCGCACGGGGACGGTCCTCACGGGCTATCAGATCCCCTTATGGGATCAGGTCCTCGATCTGGTTCGCGAGGCGGCCCTCGTCGTCCCCGAGATGGGCTACGTGGGATGGGATGTGGCCATCACCGAGGAGGGGCCGTTGTTCATCGAGGGGAACAACCATCCCGGCTACGACGCCTTCCCCCAGATGCCCAGCCAGGCTCCCGACAAGATCGGTTTCCTCCCGGTCCTAAGACGCTATATCAAGGGTCTGTGACGGCTGGCGATGGCTGACGCGGGAAGGGGGAGAGGCCCTAAGGGACCTCTCCCCCTCCTTTTCACGATGATCCAGCTCCCGGTCTGGAGCGATCAGATCCTATGGGGCCACATATGGTCGACGGGCCCCGAGCCCTGCCCTAGATCGAGGCCTGTGGCGAGGGCTCCGGTGAGATAGGACTTGGCTGCGGCCACGGCGTCGTCGAGTTCGAGACCGCGCGCCAACCCGCAGGCGATGGCGGACGAGAGGGTGCATCCGGTTCCGTGGGTGTTCTCCGTCTCGATGCGGGGATGGCGGAACCAAGTCGCGCGTGACGCCTGCCCATCTGGCGATCCCTCGTCCATATCCGGCGTGGCGAGGACGTCGTTGGCGTCGTTCGAGCCGTGGCCCCCCTTGACGAGGACCGCGCACCCAAGCCGATCGGCGAGCTCCAGGGCCGCCCGCTCCTGGTCGGCCTCGGTGGCTATCGGAGCGCCGAGGAGCGTCTCGGCTTCGGGGATGTTGGGCGTGATGACGGTGGCGAGCGGTATCAAGCGCCCGACGAGCGCCGAGACGGCGTCCTCGTCAATGAGACGGGCGCCGCTCGTCGCGACCATGACGGGATCGACCACGATGTTCGTCGCATCCCATCGCGCGAGCGCGTCGGAGATCGAATCGATGATCGCGGCGGAGGAGACCATGCCGACCTTCACCGCCGCAGGGGGGATGTCCTCGAAGACCGCATCGATCTGGTCGGTGACGAAGCGTGGCGTGGACTCGAGCACGCTGCGGACACCCGTGGTGTTTTGGGCCGTGAGCGCGGTCACCGCGGTCTCGGCGAACAGCCCGTGGGCCGTGATGGTCTTGATATCGGCTTGGATGCCGGCGCCGCCGCTGGAATCGGATCCGGCGATCGAGAGCACGGCCGGTAGGTCGGGTTCGGGGAGGGGCAGGTCGGGGAAGACGTCCCCTCCATCCAGGATCTCGTCCAAGGCCTCCCTGAGCTCTCGCGCCGCCGATCGCGCGTCCTGCGCGGCGAAGAGGGCGGAGACCACGGCCGCGCCGGCGACCCCCGTCCCATCGAGCACGTCGAGGGTCGACGCGCTGAGTCCGCCGATGCCGACGACGGGGATGTTCACGGCCTCGCAGATGCGCTGGAGCTCATCGGCGGACACGTCGACGGCGTCGGGTTTGGTGGCGGTGGGGATGAGGGCCCCCACGCCGAGGTAGTCGGCTCCCGCCGCCTCGGCGGCACGTGCCTCCTCGACGGTCTGGGCGGACACGCCGATGATGGCGTCGGGCCCGAGGATGCGACGCGCCTCGGCGCAGGCGATGTCGCTCTGGCCCACATGGACCCCGTCGGCCCCGACCTCGCGCGCGAGCTCCACCTCGTCGTCGATCACGAAGGGGACGCCTGCGGCGCGGCAGATGGGCATGAGGCGCCTGGCGAGCGATCGGATCTCGTCGGGCCGGGCATGCTTCTCGCGCAGCTGGATGAAGGTGGCGCCCCCCGCCAGGGCGTCAGCCACCACGTCGGCGAGATCCCTGTCACCCAACCAGGTGCGGTCGGTGACCCCATAGAGTCGCATGCCCTCGCGTATGTCCTGGGCGCTCCAGCGCCCGCGTGCGGTTGCCATGGCTGTTCTCCTTTCCGTTCGCGCGCCGCGTCCGTCGCGGTGCACGGGGCCCTAGCGGATCTCCTCGATGAGGGCGCCGGCGGCGAGCTGCGCGGCATCCATGTTGTAGAGCGCGTCGAGGAGGTAGGTGCGGAAACTGGCGTTGCCGTCGAGCGATGTCATGCGCTCGGACGCCATCTGGCCGGCGAGGCCCTCGCCGGCGATCGCCGCGACCACGGCGGCGAAGCGATCTTGGGGGTTCGCGGTCACATAGGCTCCCACCAGGCAGGAGAGCATGCATCCCGCACCGGTGATCTTGCCCATGAGGGCGACGCCGTTTCGGATCGCGACCGAGCGGTCCGCGTCGGCGACGATGTCGATGGCGCCGGTTATGGCGACGATGGCATCGAGCTTGGCGGCGAGGGCGCGCGCGAAGGCGGCGCTCTCGGCGAGGTTCTCATCGGTCACCACGTCGCCGGGGTCGACGTCGACGCCGCGCGTGGTGGCCGATGACCCGGCGAGGGCCTTGATCTCGCTCATGTTGCCGCGGACGACGCTCACCGGAAGCGTGTCGACCATCTCCGAGGCGGTGCGGGTGCGCAGGGTGGAGGCGCCGGCGCCGACCGGATCGAGGACGATGGCGCGCTCGAGCTCCGCCGCCCGCGCCCCGGCGACGCGCATGCTCTCGATCGAGCGCTTGTTGAGTGTCCCGATGTTGATGACGAGACCCCCGCAGATGCTGGTGATATCGGAGACGTCCTCGGGCTCATCGCTCATGATGGGCGATCCTCCGCAAGCGAGCAGGGCGTTGGCGCAATCGTTGACGGTGACGTAGTTGGTGATGCAGTGGACGAGCGGCACGGATGAGCGGACGCGATCGAGCGCGGCGGCGAGGTCGGCGTTGGTGATGGACATGGGGTCTCCTTCCAAGAGATGGGCGAGGGCCCGCGGCCCTCCTTGCTGGGAGCAGGGGGCGTCGGGGCGCCCCCTGCGATGGGATATCAGGCATCGAGGTCGATGGTGGTCTTCTCGAGCACCTTGTTGACCGTACGGACGGCGCACATCTTCCCGCACATGGTGCAGGTGCCTTCGGTCGCCGCGGGGGAGGATTCCCGACGCCCTCGCGCCGTCTGGGGATCGAGGGCGTGTCGCCACATCTCCTCCCAGTCGAGCTCCCGCCGCGCCTTGGCCATGCGATCGTCGACATCGCGCGCGCCGGGGACGCCCTTCGCGATGTCGGCTGCGTGGGCGGCTATCTTGGTGGCCATGAGGCCCGCGAGCACGTCGTCGGCGTCGGGGAGGCACAGATGCTCGGCGGGGGTGACGTAGCAGAGGAAGTCCGCTCCCGCCGAGGCGGATATCGCGCCGCCGATGGCGGCCGTGATGTGGTCGTGCCCGACGCCGATGTCGGTCACGAGGGGGCCGAGCACGTAGTAGGGCGCATTGTGGCACAGGCGCTTCTGGAGTTTGACGTTGGCCGCGATCTCGTCGATGGCCATGTGCCCAGGACCCTCGACCATGACCTGGACGCCGGCGTCCCAGGCGCGCCTGACGAGCTTTCCGAGTTCGATCATCTCGGCCGTCTCCATGGCGTCGTTCGCATCGAAGAGGCATCCCGGTCGGCAGGAGTCGCCGAGCGAGATCGTCACATCGTGCTCGTGGCAGATCTCGAGGACCTCGTCGAAGAACTCGAAGAAGGGGTTCTCGTTGCCGGTCACCTCCATCCATGCGAAGAGCAGGCTCCCGCCTCGGCTCACGATGTTCATGAGCCTGCCCGTCGCCTTGAAGGTCTCGACGACCGAGCGGTTCATGCCGGCGTGGACCGTGACGAAGTCCACGCCATCCTCGGCGTGGACGCGCAGCACCTCGAGGAGGTCGCGCGCGGTGAGCTCGATCAGGGGCTTCTCCATGTACCCGATGGCGTCGTACATGGGGACGGTGCCGACCATGAGGGGGCACTCCCCGATGACCTGCTGGCGGAAGCGGCGGGTCTTGCCGGAGTTGGAGAGGTCCATGATCGCGTCGGCGCCGCGCTCGATAGCGATGTCGACCTTTCGCCACTCCTCGGCCGCATCGGCCTTGTCGCCCGAGATGCCCAGGTTGACGTTGACCTTGGTCGAGAGGCCCTCCCCGACGCCACGGGGCGCGAGGCCCTGCTCTATGTGTCGGATGTTCGCGGGGATGGCGATGGTTCCGCGTGCGACGCGCTCACGGATGTATTCGGCGTCGCGCCCCTCCCTCGCGGCCACGGCGCGCATCTGTGGGGTGATCTGGCCGGCTCGCGCGAAGTCCATCTGGGTGATGGGTCGCTCCGGCGGCCGATGTGCGTTGATGGTCCTGTCCATGCATTCGCTCCCTTCGTTGGCATTACCCATATCAGGTTCCTCGGGTCGGGATGGGCGCACCCCCTCTCAGCCTGCCGTTCGCTCCCGCAAGCTCCCCGTGATATGCGATTGTGGTCGGACGCCCATGCGTCCACAGGGGATTATAGCGCGCTCAGGTCCCCGAGCGCATGAACACCAGCGTCGTGCCGTCGCTCGCCGAGAGCTCGGGGGAGAACGCATAGCCGACATCGAAGCGAACGAGCTCGGCCGCATCCTCGATGCGCTCTTCGGCCATCCATCGAACGAAGGACCCCCGCGCGATCTTGCTCGCGGTG
>JAXDWR010000027.1:0-5891 GCA_034088265.1 Collinsella sp.
CCGCGCGGGCGCCCCGTCCATAGCCGTGATGCGCATCCGATAGATCTGCGAGGATGCCCCCTATCGCTCGGAACCCTCCTGCGGCTCCCCGGCTTCCTTGGCCGAGGGACCGCGGAAGATCCCCGGCCCGTGGAGGAGTCGCTCGCGATCCATCTCATCGCGTTCCTCGTTGATCTGGTTCTGGGTGACGGCTGGATCCTCGATGAGGTTGCTGAGCGAGTTCACCTGCATCTGGATCTTCTCGGCCGTCTTGTCATCCATGCCGACGATCTTGAGCTCCCAATCTATGTAGCTCGTGCTGGAGGACGGGGTCTTGGTCCAGATAAAGGTGAGGATCGCGCGACGCGAGCCCTGAGCGGGGATGAAGCCGAAGAAGGCGTCATGGGCGAAGGAGCCGTCCTTCCTCACCAGCGCGCACACGTTGTACACCACGCGGTCGATCTTGTTGTTGAGCAGGGCGTTGGTGGCGAGGGCGGCCGCTTGGATCTGGGAGTTCGAGAGCAGCTCGAGCTCATTCCTCGAATCGGTGTCGACGACGGTGACCTCGACGGTGCCGGTGCGCTCATCGGCCTCCTCGACGGTGAAGTCGGACGGGAACTGCGTGAAGCCGTTGCCCCACTCGACGCCGCTCTCCAGCGCATGCTCGACGGAGCTCCTGTCGACGTTCTCGGACAGGTTGGCGGTGCTGAGGCGGCGATTGATGCCGTAGACGACCTGCATCCCTACGACGAAGGCCAGGACGCCCACGATCACGAGCAGGGATGTTCGCGAGATGGCCTTGCCCACCTTTGAGCCGGAGGGATCCTCCTCGGAGAGGGGATCTATCCTCGGTCGACGGGTACCGCGACGAGATCGGTCGCGCGATCGGGTTGGATCGAGGACACCCGAGTCATCGATCTCGGAGAACAGCTGCTTCGCTTCATCCGCGGTAAGGGGCTTCTTCGACATGATCTGCCTAACGGGACTCGTCGCACGCCGCGATGTCGCGGGCGCGGACGCCTTCGAACTGCATTCGATAGTAGCGGGCATAGATGCCGCCGCGGGCGAGAAGCTCCTCATGCGAGCCGCGCTCCACGACCTTGCCATGTTCCACGGTCGCGATGACGTCGGCGTTCTTGATGGTCGAGAGCCTGTGCGCGATGATGATCGTCGTCCGGTCGCGTGCGAGGAGCTCGAGGGACTCCTGGACGGCCTCCTCGCTCTCGTTGTCGAGCGCCGAGGTCGCCTCGTCCAAGATCAGGATCGCCGGATCCTTGAGGAAGACGCGGGCGATGGCGACGCGCTGCTTCTGGCCTCCGGACAGGCGGCTTCCCCGCTCGCCCACGACGGTGTCATAGCCCTCGGGGAGGCTCGCGATGAAGTCGTGGATGTTGGCCCGGCGCGCGGCCTCCTCGATCATGTCGTCGGAGGCCGTGGGATCGCCATATGCGATGTTCTCGCGGATCGTCCCATCGAAGAGATACACGTCCTGCTGGACCAGGCCGATCTGGCGACGCAGGCTCTCCTGCGTCACATCGCGCACGTCCTGGCCGTCGATCATGATGCTCCCGCTCGCCACGTCGTAGAATCGCGGGAGAAGTGCGCAGGTGGTCGACTTCCCGCCACCTGAAGGACCCACGAGAGCCAGGGTCTGGCCGGGGAGGATCCGCAGATCGAGATGGTCGATCACGGGTCGCACCACACCGTCGTCGCTCGAGGTGGCATCCTCGTAGGAGAAACAGACATCGCGGTACTCGATGGCCCCCTGGGTGACCTCCAGCTCAGGCGCACCGGGCTTGTCCTGGATATCCGGCATGGTCGAGAGCACCTCGTCCATGCGCCGGAATCCGGCGATGGCCTTCTGGAAGGTCTCAGTCGAGTTGACGAGCGTCTCGATGGGGGCGGTGAAGAGGCTGATGTAGAGCGCGAAGGTGGCCATGTCCACCGCGCTCATGCGCTGCGTGGCGACCAGATAGCCGCCCAAGACCACGATCGTGATGTAGTGGACCCCGGTCATGACGGCACTTGTGGCCTGATAGGCGCCCATGGCATGGTACTGGTTGACCTTGGAGGCGAGGTAGCGGTCGTTGGCAACGCGGAACTTCCTGCGCTCCGTGTCCTCGTTCGCAAAGGACTTGACCACGCGGATGCCCGCGAGCGAATCTTGGAGCTGGGAGTTCACTCCCGCGATCTTCTTGCGGTTGTCCGCGAAGACGGCTCGCATGGAGATGTTCTGCCTGATCATGATGCCCAAGAACAGGACGGTCACCGCGGTCAGGACCCCCGCCAGGACAGGCGATATGGTGAAGAGGATCACCAGCGCCCCGACGATCTTTATCCCGCAGATGATGATCCATTCGGGAAGATGATGGGCCCCCTCGCAGATGTCGAAGAGGTCGTTCACCACACGGCTCATCATGTCGCCCGAGCTATGGGCGTCGAAATAGGCGAAGCTGAAGCGCTCATACTGGTCGAAGAGATCCTCGCGCATGCGGGACTCCATGCGGGCGCCCATGATGTGCCCCTGGGCCGAGACGAAGTAGACGCATGCCGTCCGAACGAGGTACATGACCACGAGGCAGGTCGCTATGAAGAGCAGGGCATCCAGGATCTGATCGCCGTCTTGCTGGAATAGGCCCGAGGTCAGCGTCCGCAGGATGATGGGGAACGCCAGGTCGATGCCCGCGTATACCAGGGCGCAGAAGGTGTCGGCGATGAAGAGCCATCGCTCGGGTCCATAGTAGGACAGGAATCGTTTGAACATCATTCGTGGACCTTATTCCTCGATTCCCAGGCGATGCGCGATGGCGTCGCAGGCAAGGGCCCCCACCACGGTCTTGGCATCCTCGATCTTCCCATCGAGAACCGCGTCGATGAGCTCCGAGAGCGGGACGAGGTCGACGTTCACGAACTCGTCGTCATCCGGCGAGGCGCCGTCGAACTCAAGCTGGGTCGCGAAGTAGATATGGATGATCTCGTCGCAGAACCCGCATGAGGTGACGATCGAGGTGAGATAGCGGATCTTGCCCGGGCGGAAGCCCGTCTCCTCATGGAGCTCGCGGCGGGCGCACTCGAGCGGGTCCTCGCCGGGATCGAGCTTGCCGGCGGGGATCTCGACGGTCACGCGGTCGAGCGCCGTACGATATTGCCGGACGAGGACGATCTTGCCGGTGCTCGTGAGGGCCACGACGGCGGCCGCGCCGGGATGCCTCACGATATCGCGCTTGGACCGACGGCCATTGGGGAGCTCGACATCGAGCGAGCGGACATCGAGCATCTTGCCACGATATACCTGCTCTTCCGAGAGGATCCTCTCGTGAAGCTCGGCGTCGTGGGGGTCCTCGTCGCCAAGGACGAGCGCAGGTGGCTCCTCAGCGGCGCCCCGGCCGTCGTCCGTCTCCTCGAGAGGCAAGGTCTCGGTCTCCACCTGCACGGCGTCCTCTTCCACGGTATCGGCGCCCAGGGCGCCCTCCTGGGATTCCATCATGGTCCCACCTCTCTTTCCTCCGTCTTCGATCGTCCCGCATTATAAACCCCGATACCATGGCGCCGGGGCATGCCGGGAGTCTCCACACCCTTTGGAGGGGCGGTTCATCGATACGCGAATCCCCGATGGGGACCCTCGTCTCACCATCGGGGATTCACGCGATCCTCTGTTCTGGGCGCTCTAGTCCTCCCAGGCCGCACGGCCGCGAAGGGCGCGCAGGCCGATGTCGCGGCGCAGGGTCTTGCCCTCGAAGTCGATCTTCTCACATGCGGCGTAGCTCAAGTCGCGAGCGGCCTCGAAGGTGTCGCCCAGAGCCGTCACGGCGAGGACGCGGCCACCGGAGGTCAAGACCCGATCATCTTCCGCCTTGGTGCCCGCATGGTAGACCGTGACGCCCTCCATGGCCTCGGCATCGTCGATACCGGTGATGACCTTGCCCTTCTCGTAGGATCCGGGGTATCCCGCGGAGGTGAGCACCACGGTCACGGCCCACTCGTCGCACCAGGAGAGCTCGATGTCGGACAGGCGCTGCTCGGCGACCGCCAGCATGACCTCGACCAAGTCGTTCTCGAGCCTCGGCAGGACGACCTGCGTCTCGGGGTCGCCAAAGCGCGCGTTGTACTCCAGGACCTTGGGGCCCTTCGGGGTCAGCATGAAGCCGCCGTAGAGACATCCGCGGTAGTCGATGCCCTCGGAGCGGAGCTGGTCGACAGTCGCGACCATGATGCGCTCCATCTCGGCGAGCTCGTCGGCGGTCACGATGGGGACCGGGGAATAGGCGCCCATACCGCCGGTGTTGGGACCGAGATCACCCTCGAGAGCGCGCTTGTGATCCTGCGAGGTGCTCATGGGACGAACGGTCACGCCGTCGGTGAACGCGAGGAGGCTGCACTCGGGACCGGTGAGCATCTCCTCGATGACCACCGTGGTGCCCGCGTCGCCGAAAGCACCCGAGAAGCACTCGTGGACGGCCTGCTCGGCCTCGGCCTGCTCAAGGGCCACGACGACGCCCTTGCCGGCCGCGAGGCCGTCGGCCTTCACGACGAGCGGCGCGCCCTGCTCGCGAACATAGGCGAGGGCGGCCTGCTCATCATCGAAGCTCCCGTAGGCAGCGGTCGGGATCCCCGCGCGGTCCATGAGCTCCTTGGAGAAGCGCTTGGAACCCTCGACCTGGGCACCCTCGGAACCCGGCCCGAAGCAGGGGATGCCCGCGGCGCGGACCGCGTCGGCGACGCCGGAGACGAGGGGCGCCTCAGGACCGATGACCACGAGACCGACGCAGGCGCCCTGGGCGAAATCGGCGACCGCAACGGGATCCGCCTCGTCGATGGCCACGTTCTCGCCCACGGCGACGGTGCCGCCGTTGCCCGGGGCTATGTAGAGCTTGCCGCAACGCGGGGACTCGGCGAGCTTCTTGGCGAGGGCGTGCTCGCGCCCGCCGCTACCAAGCAACAGGATGTCGATGGCCTCGATCTTTGCGTTCATGACTCCTCCTTCAAAGAAATGAGTCAAATCGGAACCGACCGATTTGACTCATGTTTTCACCCAGTATGCCGCTACCAGCTGCGCATGATCGTCTGCTCACGCTTGGGACCGACCGCCACGATGGAGATCCGCGTCTTGGCGAGCTTCTCGATGTAGGCGACGTAATCTTTCGCCTTCTGCGGGAGCTCGTCATAGGTGCGACAGGCTGAGATGTCGCACTTCCAACCCGGAAGCTCCTCGTAGACGGGGACAGCCTTGCTGAAGAGCTGCTCGTGCTCGGGGACGGTGGTGTAGCGCTTGCCCTCCACATCGTACGCGACGCAGACCTTGATCGTGTCGAACTCGGAGAGGACATCGAGCTTCGTGAGGGCGATGTCGGTCAGCCCGTTCACGCGGGCGGAGTAGTTGGCGATCACGCCGTCGAACCAACCGCAGCGGCGACGGCGACCGGTCGTGACACCATACTCGGCGCCCACCTCGGTGAGGACATGGCCCGGACCGTCCTCATAGGGGAGCTCGGTGGGCATGGGGCCGGAGCCGACACGCGTGATATAGGCCTTCATGATACCGAGGACGCGGTCGATGTTCTTCATGCCCACACCCGTACCGGTGACGGCACCGCCAGCAGAGCAGTTGGATGAGGTCACGAACGGATAGGTGCCGTGATCGATGTCGAGCAGCGTCGCCTGGGCGCCCTCGAAGAGGATGGACTTGCCGGCCTCTACGAGATCGTTGAGCAGGATACCCGTCTCGCAGATATAGGGGCGCAGGCGCTCGGCCATGGGCAGGTAATCGGCGCAGATCTGGTCGACCGTGTAGGTGGGGAGACCATAGATCTTCTCGAGCTGAGCGTTGGCGCGCGCGAGGGCCACGGCGAGCTTGGAGCGGAAGACCCCCTCGTCGAGCATGTCCTGCATACGCAGGCCGACGCGGGCCATCT
>JAXDWR010000028.1:0-9065 GCA_034088265.1 Collinsella sp.
CGACTGGTGGGCCAGCGAGGATGCCCGCGCCTACCAGTTCATCGGCCAGGACAACATCTACTTCTACTGCATCGCGCAATCCGCGCTGTGGGAAGCCCTCGACTGGCATATGGGGCAATCGTGCGTGGCGGCGAACCATCACATCCTCTATATGGGCAAGAAAGCGAGCTCGAGCTCCCAAACGCCCCCTCCCCTCGCCCAGGAGATGCTCAACCACTACACTCCCGAGCAGCTGCGCGCCCATTGGCTCTCGCTCGGCCTCGGCGAGAAGCCGGTCAGTTTCTCACCCAAGGCCTTCGACACCCGCATCACCGGCAGGGACGCGGACGGCAACCCCCTCGCCGCTTGCGATGACAAGCGCGTGATCGACCCCGCCCTCAAGGAGGGAGCGCTGCTCACCGGTGTGTTCAACCGCCTTGCGCGCTCCTGTTTCTACGGCGTCGCCGCCAAGGAGGGGGACGAGGCCCCCTATCGCACGGGCGCCATCCCGGCAGGGACCCCCGGGCCCGAAGCCCTCCAGGCGGCCGAGCAGGCCGTCCTCGCCTTCGAGGGCGCCATGCATGCGCTCGAGCTCCATCATGCCCTTGGGGTCTGCGACGAGTTCCTCCGCACAGCCAACAAGCGCTGGAGCGATGCGAGCAAGGCCGCCAAGGGAGCATCGAGCGATGAGGCCATGCGCCAGGCGCTCGTCGACGCCTTCCACGAACTCCGCGTCGCGACCGTGCTCATGCACGGTATCGTGCCGAGCGGCTGCGAGCTGATCTGCGAGCACTTCGCCATCGATCCCACCGTCTTCTTCTCATGGGAGCACATCTTCGACACCTTCGACGAGCTCATCGGACATCTGGGCGAGGAGCCGGGGAGCCATCTGGTGAAGCCCCTCCCACCCCGCTTCGACTTCTTCAAGAAGCATCCCAGCCAGTACTGATGCGAACACCCGCGCCGCGTCGCACCGCCCGGCCAACTGGAACGGGTCGCGGGGAGGCACGGCGGTTGTACCCCACCCCATGAGCCAGGAGGATCCTCTTGGGCATCACGATGAGACCCACCCAGATCGACGATATCGACGCTGCCGAACGCGCGCTCCTCGACGGAAAGAGGGCGCTCGCAGCCCTATCGATCCCCCAGTGGCAAGGAGCCTATCCCAATCGGGCGGATATCGAACGGGATATGGAGCTCGGATCCTCATACGTCGCCGTCGACGATGAGGGGAGCGTCCTGGGCGTCATGGCCCTCTCCTTCGATGGCGAGGGGACCTATGACGACATCGATGGCGCCTGGCTCACGGAATCGAGCTCGCTCGACGCCCGCTATGCCGTCATACACCGCTGCGCGATCCTCCAACGCGCCACTCGCCGCGGCGTGATGAGCGCCATGTTCATCGAGGCCGAGCGCGTGGCCCGCGAGCGGGGCGCCTTGAGCATCCGCATCGACACCCATGAGCGCAACCACCCCATGCGCGGATTGCTCTCGAAGCTTGGCTACAGCCGTTGCGGCACGATAGAGCTCCCCCGCGCAAATGAGGCCGACCCCATACGCGTCGCCTTCGAGAAGGAGCTCGACTGACCCGTGACCAAAGCCCGAATCCAAAAGTTCCTCGATGCGGCCCATCTCTTCCGCTGCCCGATATGTGGCGGCCCGATGACCGCCTCCTCCCCTTCCGTTCGCTGCGAGCAGGGGCACACCTTCGACATCTCCTCCAAGGGGCATCTCACGTTCGCTGGAGGACACGCGCCGCTCAAGGGCTATGATCGAACGTTCTTCGAAAGCCGTGCGCGGATCTGCGAGATGGGTCTTTACGACGCCGTCGCCGACACCCTCCTCGCCACCTTGGACACACACGGCGCGACAGGTCCGATCGTCGACGCGGGATGCGGTGAGGGGCACCATGCCAAGCGCCTCGCGAATGAGACGGGCCAGAAAGTCATCGCGCTCGACTATTCCAAGGATGCCATCGCCTGCGCCGCCCGAGGTCGCGACGATGTCCTATGGCTCGTGGCCGACCTCGCCAACATCCCCTTGCGCGACCTTGTCGCCGGATGCGTCGTCAACGTGTTCACACCCGCCAACTACGCCGAGTTCAAGCGCGTCCTGAGACCCGGAGGGCTCATCATCAAGGTTGTGCCCGGCCCCCTTCATATGCGAGAGCTCCGCGAGATCATGCATCCGGGTCGGGACTTGGGCGCATACTCCAACCGGGACATCGTCGAGCATCTCGAGCGCAACGTCAGGCTGATCGACCGAGTCCGCTCCCTTCGCACGCACGAGATCCCGGTCGACATGACCGAGGACATCGTGCGTATGAGCCCCGTGTCCTTCGGCATCGATCCCGGCACCATCGATACGTCCACGCTGCAGCGCATCACCGTCGACGCCGAGATCCTGGTGGCCCGAGCGGGCTGAGCGAGACGGCTCAGCGCCCGGCGTGGCTGTTGCGCCAGATCTCGCGACCAAGCCCCAGCGCCAAGACGAGCGCACTCGAGTAACCAAGGAATCCGATGACCGGGATACCGAAGATGACCGGTTCGATCTCGGCATAGTAGACGACCGAGGACCCTATGAACAGCCCCGCGATCACGATCGCCATCGACATGCGGTCGATGATGCCGCCGAAATGACGAAGCACGTCCTCGGAACCCATGACCTGCGCGTTGACCTTGAGCTGGCCGCGCGTGAGCATCCGCGTGGCCAATCCCAGGTGCTCAGCCGCCTCGAGGGCGCCCTTGACAGCCCTCAGACCACCCTCGCCCAGGGCCTTGGCCCCCTCCTCCAGACGGCGATACGAGCTCTTCTCGTTGGCTATGTGCATCGAGATGATCTGGATCATGTTCACGTCGGGCATGTATTCGGTAAGCAGACCCTCGAGCGTCACCATCCCGCGCGCGAACATCGTGACGACGCTCGGGAGCTCGACATCGTTCTTGCGAGCGAGGTTGACGAGCGAGGTGAGGAACTCGCCGATATCGAGGTCCTTCAGGTTGAGTCCCGCGAAATCCGCCACGATGTAGTCGAGGTCGTTGAGGAAGACGGCGTGGTCGAGCGACTCCGAATCGCCGCGCGACACCGCGAAGCGCATGAGGGAGTCCTTGAGCTTGGGGACATCCCCTTCCGCGACCGAGTAGATGATGTCCTTGACGATCAGGCGGTCATGGCTCGACATGCGACCGACCATGCCGAGATCGATGAAATAGATGACATCGTCTTTGAGGATGATGTTGCCGGCATGGGGATCGGCGTGGAAGAACCCGTCGTCGAGCACCTGGGTCGAGTAGTCATCGACGATTCGCGCGCCCACCTTCTTGAGATCGTACCCGGCGGCGGCGAGGCGATCGGGATCGCTGATCGACACTCCGTCGATGTAGTCCATGACCACGATGTGCTCCGTGCACCAACGCATATAGGGCCGTGGGCACGAGATGCCCTTTGAGTCCTTATGGAAGGCATGGAAGTCATCGAGGTTGCGCGCCTCCATGAGGAAGTTGGTCTCCTCGCGGAAGGAGACCCAAAGCTCCTCGACGACGTCATGGAGGTCGACGAACTGATCGGTCTTCACAAAATGAGAGGCGAGCCGCACGATCGAGCGCATGATGTCGATGTCCTGGGCCATGACCTGCTGGGCACCGGGACGCTGCACCTTGACCGCGACCTCCTCGCCCGTCACGAGACGGGCTCGATGCACCTGGGCCAGGGACGCGCTGCCCAACGGCTCCTCGTCGATCCGATCGAAGATCTCGGATAGGGGGCGGCGGTACTCAGCCTCGAGGCACTCCTTGACGATCCCATAGGGAACCGGCTCCACATCGGTGCGCAGCTTGCGCAGCTCATCGCAAAAACGCTGCGGAAGGATCTCGGATCGATTCGCGAGGATCTGACCCATCTTGACGAACATCGGCCCGAGCTCCTCGAGCAGACACCGCAGGCGAACGGGCGTGATATCGCGCCAGACCTCGTATTTCCGAATGAGCTTCAGGATCTCGCCGATCCGCTTCCGCCTTCCCGCGCGCGAGAGCTGGTATCGCTCGCCCGGGGCGGCGACGACGGGCTCATCGGGAAACTCGTCCACCGCGCGCTCGCGATGGCGGGACCCCATGAACCCCTCGACGGCGGCCTCGTCAATCGGAGGCATGTCGACATGCGCTGATGCGCCCCATCTGCTCTTTTCGTCGACGTTGGGCATGGGCGTCGTCTACTCGCCCTGCTCGGCGTCTGGATCGACGTCCTCGACCGATTCGACGGGGATCGAGACCGCCTCCCCATCGACCACCCTCACGAGGTCAGCAACATGGGAGACGAACGCCGCGCGGCCCGGAGCATCGAGAGAGCGGGCGCGCGCGAGGATGAGCTCGTCGAGGACCCGAACCGCGACGCTGTCGCCATGGGCTCCAAGCCGCTCGGTGGCGTCGCTGAAAACCCCGCCTGCACGCTCGAAGACATCCGACATCGACCGGGCGAAATCAGGAGTCGCCGCATCGCCACGGACCTCCTGTCCCTTCGCACCGAGCTCGTCGAGGACCTCCTTGCCCTTCTCGGCCGCCGTCGCCGCGACGCCGAATCCCACGTTGATCATACCGTTGACAAGTTCATCGAACCTCGTGCCCATAAGCACTCCCCTCTTATCGGGCGAGAGGCCATCCCCCTCGCCCCTTTGCATCACTTTCTACCCCAAGGCGAACCCATGCAGACGCAGCGGATCGGATGCCCCTAGTTGTCCGACATCGCGAAGGCGTTCCTCATCGCCAGGCTCGTCGTGAAGAGGACCTTGGAGAGCAGGCTGTCCGTCTCGTCTCGGAGCTGCGCCGCCATACGGCCGTTGGCCTCGGCAAGCTGCGCGGGGATCTCGGAGGCGGGGAGGTCGGCGACACGGGAGTCGGTCTCGTGCAGCATGCGGTGCCCCATGCCCCCGATCTTCTCGCGATAGCGCTCGATATGGGCCGAGTTATCGCGGAAGCGGGCATCCGCGAGGGCGGCGATGAGACGGTTTGCCCAGTAGAAGTTCTCCGTCGTCACGCGCCCCGTGGTGTTGGAGAGGTACTCCGGCATCTCGTCCACGTTGGCATAGAGGGGGACGAGGGCGTTGAAGACGTTGGAGCCGAAGGCCATCCACTGGATGGCGCGATGGGATTCGGGGAGATAGGGGCGAAGCTGCAAGACGGCCAGCTGGCTGTTGCGATTGATGCCGATGGGACGGTACAGCGACCGCGTCGCGGCATCGCCGAGCTTCCCGTATGGATCGAAGGGCGTGCCCTGATAGTGGAGCGAGAGGACGTACTTCACATCCTCGATCGTCACCTTGCGTTCCGGCACGCGCGACCAGGGGATGTCACCGGACTCGGTACCGTAGCTCGCCAACGGCCCCTCCCAGCCGTCATGGGGATTGAGGACGCGCTGCATATCCCAAGCCCGAGGGGTGTTGTAGACGCGGTCGCTATCGGTGCTCGTCCCGAAGGCGTCGCGCGGGTTGAAGATATCGAGAGCGCGGGCCGGATCGATCTCGATGTCGCCATCCATCGCGTCGATCTCGTCATCATCGTCGAATCCCCACGCATCCTCGTCCTCATCGAATGGAGGCACATCGCGCATGGTCAGGTCAAGATGATGTGCCGTCATCCACTCGCGCAGATCCGGACTGGCCATATGGTCGATCTGGTCTCCCTCCGCATCAGCGAGGTCGAACCAATCGATACCCGACTGGTTGGGCATCGTCACATAGCTGTCGTCCGGGACGCGCTTCGCGATCCAATGATGGCCACCCACCGTCTCGAGCCACCAGATCTCATCGACATCGGAGAACGCGATGCCGTTCATCTCGTAGGTGCCATAGCGCTCAAGCAGGGCGCCCAAGCGCTTGACACCCTCGCGGGCGGAGTTGATATATGGAAGGACGACGGTGACGAGATCCTCCTCGCCAAGACCGCCGGGGACCTCGGGGGCATACCCCTCCTCCCCCTTGACGCCGACGGCGGGCACGAGGGTGACGAGGGGGTCGGCGCCAAGGACGCGCTCATTGCTCGCGATGGTCTCGGTCGCGCTCATGCCGACGTTGGCGGAGTTGAAGCCGGCCGATGCCCAGATCCCCTCATCGGGAAGGGCGTTGGGGACCGACGTGTAGCGCATGGGGTCATCGGGGAGCTCGATCGTGAGGTGAGAGCAGACCGTTGTGTATATGTGCGGCTGATCCTCTGGCAGGACCACCTGCATGCGCTTGGGATCGAACTGACCACCGGGGGAATCCTCGTTGCGAGCGACGATGGTCGACCCATCGTAGCTGGCGCGTCTACCGACCAGAATCGTTGTGCAAGACATCGTTCCTCCTATTCCGCGCAGTCCATGACTGCGCCGTCCCATCTACTCAATGCAGCGCCCGCCATGTGATGGACGCTATGGAGACGGAACGCCCGCGAAGGGGCGTCCCGCCTGCGATGCATCAGACGATGCAGGGCCCGTGGTTCAGTCACATCCGGCTTGCATGCGCGCGGCCTCCACGACGTTGCGCATCAACATGGCGCGGGTCATGGGACCGACACCGCCGGGAACGGGCGTGATCGCCCCCGCCACCACCGCAGCCTCATCGAAGTCAACGTCGCCGCAGAGACGCCCATCGGTGTCGCGATCCATGCCCACATCGATCACCGTGGCTCCGGGCTTGATCCAGTCGCCCTTGACGAGCTTGGGGATCCCGCATGCGACGACGAGGATATCGGCGGCGCGACAGCTCTCAGCCAGGTCAGCGGTATGGGAGTGGGCGACCTGGATGGTCGCATCGCGCGCAAGCAGCATGAAGGCCATGGGCTTGCCCACGATAGACGATCTCCCCACGATCACCGCGTTCCTACCCGCTATGGGGATGTCGTACTCATCGAGCATCGCCATGATGCCCGCAGGGGTGCAGGGGCGCAAACCCGGAAGGCCGCGCACAAGCAGACCGAGGCTCTCAGGGTGGAAGCCGTCGACGTCCTTGGAGGGGGAGATGGCCGCGATGACCTCCTCGGCATCCAAGTGCGCGGGCAGCGGCATCTGGACCAGGATGCCCGTGATGGCGGGATCAGCGTTCAGGCTGCGAACGAGCGACATGAGCTCGGCCTGGGTCGTGTCGGCGGGCAGGGCGTGGTCGACGGACCTGATGCCGCACTGCTCGCAGTCGCGGAGTTTCGAGCGGACATAGGTGGCGGAGGCCTGGTCGTCGCCGACGAGCACTACGGCGAGGCTCGGCTCGGCGCCGTGCCGGCGCAGTTCGAGGACATCGGACGCGACGGACTCGCGCACCTTCAAAGCCAGGGACTTGCCATCGATTATCGTAGCCGCCAACGGGACCTCCTTATCACCTTTTCACTCGATCGAGACTGTCTTAGAACAGACCGGAGATCGTCCCGTCGTCATCAACGTCGATACCCTCGGCCGCCGGGACCTTGGGGAGTCCGGGCATCGTCAGCACGCTGCCGGTGAGGGCCACGACGAAGCGAGCTCCCGCGGAGACCTTGAGCTCGCGAACCGTGATCCGGAATCCCTCGGGGGCGCCGAGGACCTTGTCCTGGTCGGTGAAGGAGTATTGGGTCTTGGCGATGCAGACGGGCAGGTTTCCAAAGCCGTTCCTCCTCAGATCCGCCAGCTGGCGCTTCGCGGCGGGGGTGAAGTCCACACCGTCGGCGCGATAAACCTTCGTGGCGACGGATTCAAGCGCCTCGGCGACATCGACGCCATCCTCGTAGGCGAAATGGAACTCGTTGGGCTCCTCGACCAAGCGCATGACCTCGTCGGCGAGGGCAAGCGCCCCCTCGCCGCCCTTGGCCCACACCTCGGAGAGTCGGACATTGACCCCGAGCTTCTCGCACTCCTCGGAGATGAGGGAAAGCTCCGCCTCGGTGTCGGACGGGAAGCGGTTGATCGCGACGACGCAAGGGAGCCCGTAGACGGACTGGATGTTGTCGACATGGCGCAAGAGGTTGGGCAGGCCCGCGCGGAGCGCTTCGAGGTTCTCCTCGTTGAGATCGGCCTTGGCCACGCCTCCGTTGTACTTGAGCGCACGGGCCGTCGCGACCACCACGACGGCATCGGGGCGAAGTCCCGTCATACGGCACTTGATGTCGAAGAACTTCTCGGCACCCAGGTCTGCGCCGAATCCGGCCTCGGTGATGGCGATGTCGCCGAAACGCATGGCCATGCGCGTCGCCATGATGGAGTTGCAACCGTGCGCGATGTTGGCGAACGGACCGCCGTGGACGAAGGCCGGGGTGTGTTCGAGCGTCTGGACGAGATTGGGCTTCAGGGCATCCTTGAGCAGGGCCGCCATCGCACCCTGGGCCTTGAGCTGTCGGGCGCGGACGGGATCACCCGAGTAGGTGTAACCGACGACGATGTCGCCGAGCCTGCTCTTGAGATCGGATATCGACGTCGAGAGGCAGAGGATCGCCATGATCTCGGAGGCGACCGTGATGTCGAAGCCGTCCTCGCGCGGGACGCCCTGGGCCTTGCCGCCGAGACCGTCGATGACATGGCGGAGTTGCCGATCGTTCATGTCGACGGCGCGCTTCCAGGTGATGCGCTTCACATCGATGCCGAGTTCGTTGCCCTGCTGGATATGGTTGTCGAGCATGGCCGCAAGAAGGTTGTTCGCCGCTCCGATGGCGTGGAAGTCGCCTGTGAAGTGGAGGTTGATGTCCTCCATCGGGATCACCTGGGCGTATCCGCCGCCCGCGGCACCGCCCTTGACGCCGAAGACGGGACCGAGCGACGGCTCGCGCAGCGCGACGGCGCTCTTGACGCCGCGACGACGCAGGCCGTCGGCAAGACCGATCGTGGTGGTTGTCTTGCCCTCGCCGGCGGGCGTGGGGTTGATGGCGGTCACGAGCACCAGCTTGGCTTTGTGGTCGGCCTCGGATCCCAACAGGGAGTAGTCGACCTTGGCCTTGTCGAAGCCATAGGGGATGAGATGGGACTCATCCACACCGGCGGCGCGAGCGACCTCGGTGATGGGAAGCGGCTTCACGGAGCGGGCGATCTCGATATCGGTCAGCATGGTATTCCTCCCAAAGATAACTGCAGATTTTCCTAGCATACAGCGAACAGCG
>JAXDWR010000029.1:0-12292 GCA_034088265.1 Collinsella sp.
ACGACGGCGTTTCCGTCGCCAAGGAGATCGAGCTCGAGGACAACATCGAGAACATGGGCGCCCAGCTGGTGAAGGAGGTCGCCACCAAGACCAACGACACCGTGGGTGACGGTACCACCACCGCCACGCTGCTCGCCCAAGCCATCGTGAACGACGGCCTGCGCAACGTCGCCGCCGGCGCCAACCCGCTCGCCATCCGTCGCGGCATCGACAAGGCCGTCAACGCCGCCGTCGCCGCCATGCGCGAGCAGGCTCAGCCCGTCGAGACCAAGGAGCAGATCGCTTCCGTCGGCACCATCTCGGCCGGCGATCCCGAGGTCGGCGCCAAGATCTCCGACGCTATGGACGTCGTGGGCAAGGACGGCGTCATCACCGTCGAGGACTCCCAGACCTTCGACATCCAGATCGACACCGTCGAGGGCATGCAGTTCGACAAGGGCTACGTCTCCGCGTACTTCGTCACCGACAACGACCGCATGGAGGCCGTGATGAAGGAGCCCTACATCCTCATCACCGACCAGAAGATCTCCAACGTCCAGGACATCATGCCCGTGCTCGAGGCCGTCTCCCGTGCCGGCAAGGGCCTGCTCATCATCGCCGAGGATATCGACGGCGAGGCCCTGCCCACGCTCGTCCTCAACAAGATCCGCGGTGCCCTCAACGTCTGCGCCGTCAAGGCTCCCGGCTATGGTGACCGCCGCAAGCGTATGCTCGAGGACATCGCCGTCCTGACCGGTGGCCAGGCCGCCCTCGACGAGCTCGGCATCAAGGTCGCCGACATCACCGCCGAGATGCTCGGCACCGCCAAGTCCGTCACCATCACCAAGGACAACACCACCATCGTCGATGGCGCCGGCTCCAAGGAGGCCATCGCCGATCGCGTCGCCGCCATCAAGGGCGAGATGGAGCACACCGACTCCGACTTCGACCGCGAGAAGCTCCAGGAGCGCCTGGCCAAGCTCTCCGGCGGCGTTGCCGTGATCAAGGTCGGTGCCGCCACCGAGACCGAGCTCAAGGAGATCAAGCATCGCGTCGAGGACGCCCTCCAGGCCACCCGCGCCGCTGTCGAGGAGGGCATCGTCGCCGGTGGCGGCGTCGCCTTCATGGACGCGCTGCCCGCCCTCGACGCCATCGAGGTCGAGGATCCCGAGGAGCAGATCGGTATCGACATCATCAAGAAGGCCCTGACCGCTCCGGTCGCCACCATCGCCAAGAACGCCGGTTACGAGGGCGCCGTCGTGGTCGACAAGGTCTCCGAGATGGCCGCCGGCGAGGGTCTCAACTCCGCCAACGGCACCTGGGGTAACATGATCGAGATGGGCGTTCTCGATCCCGTCAAGGTCACCCGCACCACCCTGCAGAACGCTGCCTCCGTGGCGAGCCTCATCCTCATCACCGAGGCCACCGTCACCGATGTTCCCAAGAACACCCAGCTCGAGGATGCCATCGCGGCTGCCACCGCGGGCGCCCAGGGCGGCGGCATGTACTAAGCCGTCAGGCAAGCGACCGCTTTGCGCCCCGGGGACGCCGGAGCGACGCGCATCCGATGCCATGCATCGCGCGTCGCTCCGAGCCCTCGGGGCCTTCTCTATTAATTCGATCCGTGCCGTCGCATGGAGATGGAGGGAGCTGGGGAGGACGATGTACCGAATCGATGATGATCGGACTTTGGGGCGCCGCACCGCAAAGGTGCTGGTGGCGACTCTCGCGTCATGCGGCCTCGGGGCCGTCTTGGGATTCGCCCTGTGGGCGTTGCTTTCGCTCGCCTATGGCCTGACGGAGCTTATATGGGGATCCGTGGCCTCCTCCGAGGCTCCCCGGATCATGGCACTCGCCATATGCATCTGCGGCGGCTTGGCCCTCGGTTGGTGGAACCGTCGGTTCCAGAGCAGTCCCAGACCGTTTCACGAGGTCCTGTCGATGGCTCGTCAAGACGGTTCGTTCCTTTTGGATCGTCCCTTCGCCACGCTCGTCTCCTTCCTCCTCCCGCTGTCCTGCGGGGCTCCGGTGGGACCCGAGGCCGGTCTCACGGGATTCGCTGCCGATGGCTGCACTCGGATCGGACGGGTGCTTCGAAAGGTCGTGGGATCTCGCGATGACGGCTCCATCGCGCTGGCCAAGGCGGAGAGGGCATTTGTCTACGGATTGGGCATCGTCGGGGGAGGGCTCGGCATCTGGATCTTCTCCCTTCTGTTCGAAGGGGCCGGGCTGCCTCGTCTCCCCATTCCGGAGTTCAGCGTGGAATCCGTCCTTTGGGTGCCGGCCCTCACGGTCGCGGGGATGGCCCTGTCCTGGCTGTTGAGGAGATTCCAAGTCCTAGCGAGCAAGATCTCGGAGCATTTCGGTGGCCGTGATGTCTTCCGCGCCGTTGCCTGTGGCATCATCATCGCTGTCGTCGCCGCTTTCCTTCCCTATACGCTCTTCCCCGGGACGGAGCAGCTGTCGGGACTCATGGAGACCTGGGATCAAATGGGGACTGCGGAGCTCGTGCTCACCTCGGTCTTCAAGCTCGCCTTGCTCGCCCTGTGCCTCGAGATGGGATGGCGCGGAGGCCCCTTCTTCCCGTTGATCTTCAGCGCGGCCTGCCTTGGCCTGGGTTTCTCGGCGGTGTTTGGGATCGACCCAAATGTCTCCATGATCGTGGTAGCCTCCTCGCTTTTGGGTCGCTTCACAAGGAAGCTTCCCTTCGCCCTCTTCATCGCCGTGACGTTCATCCCCATTCGCGCGCTGCCATGGGCGATGGTGCCACTTGCCGCCGGGTGCGTGCTGCCCACGGTGGAGGAGCTGGCCATCAGGCGTCGAGGATCGGGGCGTCGCGACGGCGCCGGGTATCCAATGCCGTCGTGACCGCCACTGCGGTCATCCAGGGCGGCACCGCGCATCAGATCCCATGGCTTTTCCGGCCCCTCGGTTCTATCCAGGCCCCATTGCTTGCAGAAGCGTTCCGCTTGGCGCACGATGGCTCGTGGCAAAGGCTCTGGTAGGGCCTTTTACGTTAGAATGTTAAAACGTCTATAGAAATCGAGAGAAGGAGGACTCGATGAAGCGGATGCTTCGCGGGGCTTCATGGCTTGCTTGCCTGGGCGTAGTCATGGCGACCCTTGTTTTATTCGGGGGGGGGGGGCGTAGCTTCACAGGCATTTGCAACTGGGGCTTCTGACGTCACCACCATTCCAGATGACGCGCTGCTATATGAGAACGCCACAGGTGGCGTGCAGCTGCGCGGCATCTCGCTCGCATGGTTCGACGAGGCGTTTCCAGGTGCTTCGGAATCCACCGATCCCGCTGCCAGGCCCAAATTGAGGCTGGATATCCCCGCACAGCTTGGCGGGAAAAAAGTGGTGGGTTTCAGGCAGGACGCCTTCGGATCCTACACTGCGGGCAAAGACGTCGCGAACCCTTCCAAATATCGCCTCGTCTCGGTGGATGCCTCGCGCGCCGTGAGCCTTGTGGCGCTCGGTTCTCCCGATGATGTGCAGAGCGGATCCCAAGTCTTCATGGGACAAGATGAGCTGGTTGAAGTGATCGGATTGCCCGAGAGCCTGAAGTTCATCAACAAGTCCGCGTTTAGATATTGCTCTGCACTCAAACGAGTTGACGTGCCACAGAGTCTGGAGCGATTGGGCAGCTCCGCTTTCAGCGGAGCGAGATCTTTGGAGCATCTTGCTCCTGCGGCCTCAATCGACCCCATCGTGTTTCCCGACGGGTTGCTGAGCATAGGGAAGCAGTGCTTCGAGGGGGCGTTTGCAGCATCGGTGAGCTGCGATGTGGTCATCCCCGCTTCCGTCGAGACAATTGAGAGCGAGGCGTTCTATTCTGATAAGGGCGGCGCGCTCGACTACGTCCCCATCAACACCATAATCATTGAACGCGATGCGACTACGGGCGCGAGCCTTGAAGGGTACAACGGCTCAGCGTTCAAGTGCAACGGTTCGAACTATTACGGACCGGGCAAGCGCATGGTGTTGTTCCCCAACATGGAAACACGCAAGGCGTTTAAGCCGAGCGGCTTTCAGGTGTATAGCGATGCCTGCACCTATGAGATTCCGTTCTCGTTCATCGCCCCCGATGGTTCGGTGGTGGAGACTCAGCCCAAGCTGTATCGTCAAGCCGTCAATGCGACGAAGTCCGCTGGGGGCTGGATCATCGACGCTGATTATTCGCTGCCCGTCATGCCGGACGATCTTCCGGTGAAACCCGATCCCGGCTATGAGTTCGGTTGGGAATACAAAGGGAAGCCCATGACGTCCTCCACCAAGCTCGCCGATATGGTCGCCGAGGATTCCGCGGGAGCCGGGCAGATTCTCAAAGAGCCCGAGATCCACTATGTGGGCGACGGCGTGCTCGCTGCAGATGGCGTTGCCAACATGGAGGTTGTCGTACCAGACGACGGTGCCTCGGTCGGCGTGAGGGCAGAGCATGCCCTTGCCGATCGCGATCTCGACGAGCGCGGGTATGTGTATTTCAAATACCGCTGGACCGACGTCAAAGACTCCGGTCAGGGCCCTCGAAACGATGATCCTGGTTTTGGGTGGCCTGAGGAGTCGGAGACGATCGAGATCCGCGACGCCGCCGACGCACGTTATGGAAGCGGCGATTATTACCTCGTGGAGATCTACGGCTACTACCATGAAAACGGATCTTCGGGTCAAAGCGACAGGTTGTTCTATAAGTCGCATACCACGATAATCGGCGGCAGCGATCCCAGCGCGACCACCAACACGTCCTACACCTTGAAGGTGAAGACAAGCCCCGCCGCTGCGGCTCCGAAGATCGATCTTCCTTCCGAGGTTGTTTTGGAGTTTTCGGAGCAGGCGGACATCGATGCCGTGGTGACACCTGCCGAAGGGTGCGAAGTCACATCCATGCAGTGGTATCGTGCCGATGGCTCGCCAGTTGAAGGCGCCACGGGCCCTACATTGAGTTTGGATGGCACGCTGCCGCTGGGCGAGCATGGCTATCGCCTCGTCGTCGATGTGGTGAAACTCGATAACGGCGATTCCGCCCAGGTTCAAGCCGATGTGATGGTTTCGGTGGTCCCCCGTCCGGTGACCCTGACTCCCGAGGCATGCTGGAAGTATTTCGGGCAGGAGGACCCGCAGCTTCGCTATTCTGTTGACGAGGATCCGGAAAAGATCGGTCTCGCGGGAGAGCTGACGCGCGTCGAGGGCGAGCAGGCTGGCCGCTACGAGTATTCCTTGGATCGCATGAGGGTTTCCGAGGGGTATGAGCTTGTCATGGCCGAGGACGCTGCCGTTTTCGAGATCAGGCCCTATGAGATCGACGCTTTGATCGAGTGCGCTGATGGGCAACGCGAAGACGGGACCTATCGCGGTCCGGTTGTGATCAAGGTCCCCGAAGGGCATGTGGTGAGCATCGATGGGGGCAAGACATGGTCGGATCGCGTTGCCCTGAGCGAGCACGAGGGCGAGCTTGAGTACATCCTGCGCTCCGAGCTTGAAGATGAGACCCGTGGAGCCCTTGACATCGATACCGCGATGATCACCATCAGGATCGATAAGCCGATCAATCCTGGTGATCAGGGCGACGGCCAAGACGACGGCGCGGCTGCAAAGCTGCCGGGCACCGGTGATGCTTCGGGTGCGTTCATGCTGTGCTCGAGCCTGCTTGCGATGGCGGGCATCGCTTCTGTTCATAGGGGCTATCGCAGGAACCGGTAGTCCAGATCCAGGCTTTTGGCGGCTCGGCCCTTGATGGATGGTTGTCCGGGCGAGGCTATTGAGTCCAGGCCCCAGGTGTCGCTCGAATCGCGTGCGAGGTGCGCGCCGGCGATACTGGGGCCTGGTCTATTTCGAGATGTTGCCCGCGAACATCGCCGGGCGATCTGATCGGCGGCCTCTTGCGCCGCGAGCCGCCGCCTCTTGCGTGCATCGAGGTCCAGAGAATCTATGCCATGGCCCCGCATGGCCCTGCGCTGTTCTAAACTAGCAGGGTTGGCATCATGCACAAGGAAGGGGAGGGTCGCGCCATGGCGCAGCAGCACGATCTCTTCGACGACCTCATCGACATCAGCAAGGGCCTTGGAGCCCTCAAGGACCCCTTCGGCGGCGTGACAGAGGCTCTCATGGGGGCTGCGTCGCCCGACGCGCCCCGTTGGAATCCCGCCGACTACAAGGAGCGTCCGCGCGCCAACACGATTCCCTGCCTCGTCTGCAAGCACGAGGGTAGTTCGTGTACGGCGTGCCTGGAGGCATGTCCCGTCGACGCCATCGGCATCGAGGACGGTGGCATAGAGATCACGGATGCATGCCGCAAGTGCGGCCTCTGCTCGGCGGCATGCCCGACCGAGGCCCTCGTCTCCCCGCGCCTCCAGCCCAAGAGGCTCTACGATGCCATCGCCGCGGCGGCGACCGCGCACGAGACGGCCTATGTGACCTGCACACGCGCCCTGCGCCGCCTTCCGCGCGACAACGAGGTCGTCGTGGCCTGCGTGGGTGACGTCACCCGCGAGGTGTGGTTCTCGATCCTTGCGGACTTCTCGAACGTGAGCGTCTTCCTCCCACTCGATATTTGCTCCACCTGTCGCAACGTCACCGGCGAGGAGATGCTCGGAGACGCCATCGCGACCGCGGAGGAGTGGGCTGGTGCCGGCATGGGCCTCGAGGTGGATGCACGCGAGCTCAAATGCGCCAAGCGCCGCGAGTACGAGCGCAAGGAGTTCATGGACAACATCATGCGCACGACGGGTCTCGCCGTCTCCAAGCTCAATCCGGCCACCGCGGCCATAGCCACCGTCACCCAACGGCTCAAGATGCACTCGCAGCAGATCACCGAGCTCGAACGGACGCTCAACAAGGCCTGCGGCACCACCTCGCAGAAGCGTCGCCGCATCCTCATGCAGAGAAACCAGCTTCTGCTCTCAACCCTGCAGTCCCATCCCGAGCTCGCCCAGAACGTGCGCGTGACGCGTCCCGAATGCGATCACTCCCGTTGCACTATGTGCGGTGAGTGCGTCAGGCAGTGTCCCACCTACGCCTGTGACCTGGTGGGCGCGGGGCGCTTCGAGATTGAGTCGACCTACTGCGTGGGCTGCGGGCTGTGCGCCGAGGTCTGCTCGGACCGCGCGATCAAGATGGTCGAGGTGGACGCCGCCGACCTGGTCGTGCCCGATCCAGAGGAGGAGCGCCGCGCCGTCGAGGCGGCCAAGGCGCGCGAGGAGGCGCGCAAGATGAAGGAGGAGGCCAAGAAGCAGGTCTCGACGCTTCTCGACAAGGTCGAGCGCCTCGCTGACTAGCCATTCCCGCGCGAGAGCGGGCGTGACCCCGGCCTGCGCCTCGCGTACAATATCCAGAGGTCATTCAGGTGGGTCCGGTGCTGCCAGCCGCCGCCCGTCCAGATAAAGGAGCATGCAACATGGCGCTATCCATAGGCATCGTCGGCCTTCCCAACGTCGGCAAGTCGACGCTCTTCACCGCCCTCACCAAGAAGGGCGGTCTCGCCGCGAACTACCCCTTCGCCACCATCGATCCCAATGTCGGCATCGTGGACGTGCCGGATGCGCGCCTGCAGGCGCTGGCGGATATCGTCAACCCCGGGCGCATCGTCCCCGCCACTGTCGAGTTCGTGGACATCGCGGGCCTTGTCAAGGGCGCCAACACGGGTGAGGGCCTGGGCAACCAGTTCCTCGCCAATATCCGCGAGACGGATGCCATCTGCGAGGTCGTGCGCTACTTCAAGGATCCCGATGTCGTTCACGTGGATGGTCGCGTGGACCCTGCGAGCGACGCCGAGACCATCATGACCGAGCTCGTCCTGGCCGACATCCAGACGCTCGAGAAGCAGCTTCCCAAGCTCGAGAAGGAGTCCAAGCGCGACAAGGGCCTGTTGCCCAAACTCAACGTCGCCAAGCGCCTGATCGATTGGCTCAACGAGGGCAACCGCGCCGCGTCCATGGAGATGACCGACGAGGAGCGCGCTGCGGCTAAGGGGCTCTTCCTGCTCACCATGAAGCCCATGCTCTATGTGGCCAACGTCGACGAGGACGACCTCACGGGCGAGTTCGCGCCCATCGACGGTGTGGCACCCATCCCCATATGCGCCAAGGTGGAGGCGGAGCTCTCCGAGCTCGAGCCCGAGGAGGCTGCCGAGTACCTCGCCGACCTGGGCCTTGAGCGCTCCGGTCTCGAGACCCTTGCCCAAGCCGCCTATAGCCTCCTTGGTCTGCAGAGCTTCTTCACTGCGGGTGCCATGGAGGTGAAGGCATGGACCGTTCGCCGCGGCGCGACGGCTCCGCAAGCCGCTGGTGTCATCCACTCCGATTTTGAGCGCGGATTCATCAAGGCCGAGGTCGTGGCCTACGACGATTATGTCGAGCTCGGTGGCGAGCAAGGGGCCAAGGCCGCTGGCAAGCTGCGGATGGAAGGCAAGGACTACGTCATGGCCGACGGCGACGTGGTGCACTTCCGCTTCAACGTCTAGAGGAACCGTTCGATACGCGCGGCCCCATCCAGAGGCGGCGCCGTATCCCAAATGAGGAGGGAACATGTTCAAATATGGTAGGAAATCCGGGTTGATGAGCGTGGCGCTCATCGTCCTCTCGGTCATCCCCATCGTGACGGCGATCTTCTTTTTGCCGCAGATGCCGGAAGCCGTGCCCATCAAGTTCAACGCCGCAGGCGAGGCGGTCCGCTGGAGCAGCCATATCGAGATGATGATCGCCCCGGGCCTCACCCTGCTGCTGGGGCTGGCGAGCTATGTGACGGCGGGCAGGCAGGCGCGCTCCCATGAAGGGGAGTCCGATGCCATGGCGCGTCTCACCGCCGAGCGCTTCCTGCGCAACGGGCTGGTGACCGCCGTCGTGCTCAACCTCGCGAACGCCTACATCTTCTACACCGCCCTGACGGGTCACTCGATCTTCTAACGTCCGTTTGGGAAAGGCCCGACCGGTCCCTCTCGAGGAGCATGGGAGCGGTCGTTTGGTTTGGAAGGGTGCCGCCTAATCAACTTGGCGGCACCCTCCCTTTTTCAAATGGGCAAGGGATGCGCGGAGGGCGTGGATGCGCGGCGAGTGAGAGCTCCCTATCTTAGGAGCTCCCAGGGTTCGACCCCCAGGCCCTTGGCGATCGCCTCGAGCTTGGAGAGGGTGATGTTGGACGTCCCGTCCTCCACCTTGTCGAGCAGCGGGCGGCTGATGCCGGCCATGAGGCAGAATCGGATCTTGCCGATGCCCTGGCGCTTGCGCTCGTTTTGGACGTTCTTGCCCAGTCTATGTCCTGCCGTGGTCTCCATAGGTCGAGTGTGCGGCGGTTGAGGGCGTCAGATGTAAACTAAAGATTACATCCGGCGCCCTTTGCATAGGGAATACAGGCTAAGCCGACCCTTGGGAGCGATGGATGTCCGTGTCTGCATGAACAGGGGGTGAGCGGCGGTGCATGACCGCGCAGGTTTCTCCATCGTCGACGGTGGGCGTAACTTCAGGGCTCCGCGGTTGCTTGTGGTGGATATCGATGCAGCGGATTGGTTGGCGCTTGGTACGGGTGGGCAAGCGGACGAGAACGCCTTCTCGCCCCGATTGGCACCGACCGAGACGGCCTTGATCCGTCGCGCACGCGAGCGCATGGACGTCCTCGCGATGAGTTGCCACGCACGCTCGGCCCGCGCGGTGCTTGACGCCTGCGGCCTTGGGGACATGGGGATCGTGGCGCCTGATCCCGATCTTGTGCCCGAGGGGCGGCGGGCTGACCCCTCGCCGCTCTCCATCCCCGCCAAGCTGGCCGAGGCGCTCGCTGCGTGCTGCGGGGAGCGCGGGCTGCCGTTGCGAAGCGTCGCTTTGCTGGCGGCGAGCCCGATCGCGCTGGGGGCGATGCTCGAGGCTCGCTGGGCGGGCGCTCTCAAGGACGCTGGTCGCGAGGCATGCTTGGCGGCCGATCGCGTCTTCGCGGCGCGGTCGCGCGGGGGCCTCGCCGACGCGATCGCATGGGCTCTGGGTTTGCTCGGAGATGCGTGAGGGGTGAGCGGGGTGCCGCCTAGTCGGCCACCACGCGGTCGTGGTTGACGGGCCGGTGGAAGAGCTCGCGGATCGTCTCCGCGTCACGCGATTGCCCGAGCGCCCACATGGTTTTGGCGACGAGCGCTTCGGTCGTCATGTCATCGCCCTTGAGGATGCCGGGGTGCTCTGCGTAGGCGCGACCCACCTCGTAGACGCCCAGATCGAGGCCCTCCTCGGGGACCTGTGTGGTCATGACGACGGTGCGGCCGGAGTCGACCCAGTCGAAGATGGCCCGCTGGTATGAGAGGGCGTCGTCGGCGCCGAACTCGGGGATGCCGCCCATGCCGAAGGTCTCGAGGATGATGGCGTCGTAGCTGGGAGCCAGGAGCTCGAACACGCGCGGGGTGAGGCCCGGTGTGAGCTTGAGCACGCAGACGCGGTCATCGATGCGGTCGTAGACGAGCGGTCTGCGCGTCGCCTGAGCGCCGCTCGCCTCCGCGTGGGCGCTCGTGGACGCCGCCGCCCCGAGGAAGCCGCTGCGGATGATGCGGTCGGTGCGGATGTAGGCCAGCGAGGGGTAGTTGACGCTGATGAAGGCGTTGAAGCTCATGGTTCGCTGCTTGCGCGCGCGGGTGCCGGCTATGGCCTTTCCGCCGAAGACGATGGAGACGTCGCGCGAGCGGTCATCGATGGCGTAGAGCAGGCTCTGGTAGAGGTTGAGCTTGGCGTCGGTGAAGGGGTTGCCCATGGGCTGCTGGGATCCGGTGAGGACGATGGGCTTGTCGCTGTCCTGGATGAGGTAGGAGAGCGCTGCGGCGGTGTAGGACATGGTGTCGGTGCCGTGGAGCACCACGAAGCCGTCGTGGTCGTCATAGCCCTCCACGATGACGTCGCGGATGCGCATCCAGTCGCACGGGCGCATGTTGGTGCTGTCGATGTTCATGGGCTGGACGATATCCAGGTGGCAGAGGCCCGCGATCTGGGGGACGCTCCGTGCGAGCTCCTCGCCGGTGAGGGCGGGGGAGAGGCCGTTGCCGTCCTCTGCGGAGGCGATGGTTCCGCCGGTGGCGATGAGCAGGATGTTCTTCATGGTGCGTCCGTTCCTCTTGGTGGCTGCGAACCATTGTATTGCATGGGGCGTCTCGCGCGCCTGGAGCGCCGCACCGTTCGGCGGGAACGGTTGGCGCGAAGGAGGGGCTCACCCCACCGGGATTGTCGTTTTTCCTGTTGTTGAGTGTCGCCCGCATGTGGCGGCACCGCGTTGCGTGTATGATATGACGGACTTTTTCGCATGTTATTCGTGTTCGCGCAGCTCAGAGCCTTGGATGCGCGACCTTTTGGCGATAAGGAGACAGATATGGCTCAGGGAACCTCGGGCAACGCGGACCAGAAGGTCCTGGTATTCGACTTCGGCGCGCAGTACGGCCAGCTCATCGCCCGTCGCGTGCGCGACCTTCATGTGTATTCCGAGATCGTCCCGTGCGACATCACTGCGGACGAGGTCCGCGAGATGGCGCCCGCGGCGCTCATCCTCTCCGGCGGCCCGGCCTCCGTGTACGCCGAGGACGCGCCCAAGATCGATCCGGCCATCTTCGATCTGGGCCTCCCCGTCCTGGGCTTTTGCTATGGGCACCAGATCATGGCCGTCACGCTCGGCGGCGAGGTGGCGCACTCCGAGGTGGGCGAGTACGGTCCCGCCACGATCTCGCGCGACCGTGAGTCGGCGCTCTACAACGCCACGCCGATCGAGCAGACCGTGTGGATGAGCCACCGCGACGCGGTCTCCCGTGTGCCCGAGGGCTTCACGGTCACGTCATCCACCTGCGTGTGCCCCGTGGCCTCGATGGAGTGCCCGGAGCGCAAGCTGTACGCCACGCAGTTCCACCCCGAGGTCAAGCACACCGAGTTCGGCCAGCAGCTGCTGCGCAACTTCCTCTTCGATATCTGCGGTCTCGAGCCCGCGTGGACCATGGACAACCTGGTCGAGAGCATGACGGGCGAGTTCCGCGCCCAGGTGGGCGATGACCGTGTGATCCTGGCGCTCTCCGGCGGCGTCGACTCCTCCGTGGTCGCCGCGCTGGGCGCCCGCGCTGTGGGACGCCAGATGACCTGCGTGTTCATCAACCACGGCCTTCTGCGCAAGGGCGAGCCCGAGCAGGTGGAGGAGGTCTTCACCAAGCAGTTCGACGTGGACTTCGTGCACGTGCACGCCGAGGAGCGCTATGCCGCGCTGCTGGACGGCGTGACCGATCCGGAGGCGAAGCGCCGGATCATCGGCACGCAGTTCTGGAAGGAGTTCTTCGCCGTCGCGCAGGAGCTCGAGGCGGACGGGCGCCCGGTCAA
>JAXDWR010000030.1:0-9535 GCA_034088265.1 Collinsella sp.
CCGCTATGGTCAAGCAGCTCCGCGAGATGACCGACTCCCCGATGATGGAGTGCAAGAAGGCTCTCGTCGAGGCTGACGGCGACATGGAGGCCGCTGTCGACATCCTTCGCAAGAACGGCCTCGCCAAGGCCGCCAAGAAGGCCGGCCGTGAGACCAATGAGGGCGCTGTCGCCGCCTACATCTCCGAGGATGCCAAGACCGGCGCCCTCGTCGAGCTGTCCTGCGAGACCGACTTCGTCGCCTCCAACCCCAAGTTCACCGGCTTCGCCAACGAGCTCGCCAAGGTCGTCGCCGAGGTGAAGCCCGCTGACCTCGATGCCCTCATGGCCGCGTCCATGAACGGCGAGACCGTCGAGGCCGAGCTCACCGAGCTCATCCACGTCATCGGCGAGAATATGAAGATCTCCCGCTTCGCCGTCCGCACCGTCGAGGCCGGCGCCCTCTCCTCCTACATCCACATGGGTGGCAAGATCGGCGTCCTCTGCGAGTTCTCCTTCGACAACGACGCCACCGCCTCTGCCGACGCCTTCAAGACCTTCGCCCATGACGTCGCTATGCAGGTCGCTGCCACCGCGCCTGTCAGCGCCCGTCGCGAGGACGTCCCCGCCGAGGTCGTCGAGCACGAGAAGTCCATCTACATGGCTCAGGCCGCCGAGTCCGGCAAGCCCGAGGCCATCCAGGAGAAGATGGCTGTCGGTCGCCTAGAGAAGTTCTTCAAGGCCTCCGTCCTCAACGAGCAGGAGTTCATCAAGGATTCCAGCATGACCGTCAACTCCTACGCCGAGCAGGTTTCCAAGACCTGTGGCGACACGGTCAAGGTCGTCGCCTTCGATCGCATCATGCGCGGCGAGTCCGACAACTAAGGTCAACCGTCCTGATGGTCGAGTGGGCTGTGGGGTTATCCTGCAGCCCGCTTTTTTATGGGCAGGTTCTGAGATACTGCTAGAATGAAGCGGATTGCTATCAAAGGAGGAATCCTTGTCTGATTATCGGTTCAAGCGCGTCCTGCTCAAGCTTTCGGGCGAGGCGCTGATGGGCGGCAACGGCTACGGGATCGATCCCACGGTCACCGAGCAGCTCGCCCGCGAGGTCAAATCCATCCACGAGGACGGCATCGAGGTCGGCATCGTCGTGGGCGGCGGCAACATCTTCCGCGGCCTGGCTGGCTCGGCCAAGGGTATGGACCGTGCCCAGGCCGACTACATGGGCATGCTCGCGACCGTCATGAACGCCCTCGCCCTGCAGGACGCCTTCGAGCGCGAGGGGTGCTCCTGCCGCGTCATGAGCGCCATCCAGATGAACGAGGTCTGCGAGCCCTATATCCGCCGTCGCGCGATGCACCACCTCGAAAAGGGCAAGATCGTCATCTTCGCCGCCGGCTCCGGCAACCCCTACTTCACCACCGACACGGCCGCGGCGTTGCGCGCCTGTGAGATCGGTGCCGAATGCCTGCTCAAGGCCACCAAGGTCGACGGCATCTACGACAAGGATCCCGTCAAGAACGATGACGCCGTCCGCTTCGAGACCATCACCCATCGCGAGGTCCTCCTCCGCGGCCTCCAGGTCATGGATTCCACGGCCGCCGCGCTCTGCCAGGACAATCGCATGCCGATCATCGTCCTCAACATCGAGGGCGACAACATCAAGCGCGCTCTTTGCGGAGAGCCCATCGGAACAACCGTCGTACAGGAGGATTAAGATGTCTGACATCGTCGCCAACATGGAGAAGACCCTCGAGAACCTCAAGCACAACTTCGCGAAGGTCCGCACCGGTCGCGCCAACGCGAACATCCTCTCCGATATCACCGTCGACTACTACGGCGTCGCCACCCCCATCACCCAGGTCGCCGCCGTGAAGGCCCCCGAGGCCCACATGCTCGTCGTCGAGCCGTGGGACAAGGCCCTCGTCAACGCCATCGTCAAGGCCATCTCCGCCTCCGACCTCGGCATCACCCCCAGCAGCGACGGCATGGTCATCCGCCTGCCGTTCCCGGCTCCGACCGAGGAGCGCCGCCGTGAGCTCGTCAAGGAGTGCCGCGAGCTCGCCGAGCACGCCAAGATCGCCGTCCGCAACATCCGCCGCGATGCCAACAACAAGCTCGATCGCGATGAGGAGCTGACCGAGGACGACGTCCGCCGCGAGCAGGCCAAGGTCCAAAAGCACACCGACGACTTCATCGCCAAGATCGACGCCCTGCTCAAGGCCAAGGAAGCGGAAGTCATGGAGATCTAGGATGGTTCCCGATCTCCAGAAACTCGCCGACCACTTCGCCGAGCCGCCGTCGGACATCTCCCTCGATGCGATCGATCTCGAGCGCGTGCCCCGTCATATCTCCTGCATCATGGATGGGAACGGGCGCTGGGCCACATCTCGTGGCATGTCGCGCACCGAGGGCCACAAGGCGGGCATCGTCGCGTTGCGCGAGGTCATCACCACGGCGGTGAGGCTCGGCGTCGACGTGCTGTCCGCCTACGCCTTCTCGACCGAGAACTGGCGGCGGCCCCAGCATGAGGTCAACGTCCTCATGCACCTGTTCGCCAAGACCTTCATCGACGAGCTCCCCTTGCTCAAGCGCGAGAACGTCCGCGTCGTCTTCCTCGGCGATATCTCCGCCCTCCCCAAGAAGACGCGCGAGGTCTTTGAATACGGTCTCAAGGAGTGCGAGGGCCATACCGGCATGGTCCTCGCCCTTGCGGTGAACTACGGGGCGCGCGCCGAGATCGCCCGCGCCGCCAAGCTCATCGCATCCGCCGCCCTCGCCGGAGACATCTCCCTCGACGAGATCGATGAGGCCTCGATCGCCGACCGGCTCTACACCGCCGGGCTGCCCGATCCCGAGCTCGTCGTGAGGACCTCCGGGGAGATGCGCATCTCCAACTACCTGCTTTGGCAGATCGCCTACTCGGAGTTCTATATCACCGACACCTATTGGCCCGATTTCGATCGTTGGGGCATGCTTCGCGCCATAGCCTCCTTCCAGCGCCGCGATAGGCGCTTTGGTGGGCTCAACGACAAACAGTAGGCATGCGCCCGCATCCATATCCCTTCTAGGAGCCCCTATCGTGGATTCTCAAAACAGGAAGGCCGCCTCGTCCGCATCTCCTGACGCGGCGGCGCAGCGCAAGGACTCGGCGCTCAACAAGCTCTTGATCCGCTCTGGATTCGGCATCGTCTACGCCGCCTTGTTCATCCTCTGCCTCCTCTTTGGCAAGATACCCACCGCCATCCTCATCGCCATCATGAGCTGGCTGTGCTGCCACGAGTTCTTCCGCATGACGCGCATAGACGGCAAGGTGCCCAACGAGCTGATCGGCCTCAGCGCGGCCGTGCTCTTCCCGCTCTCCGCGCTCGGCGCACCGGTCCTGCTCACCGCCGTGCTCTTCCTGCTCGTCGTCGCCGTAGGGCTTTGGTATCTCTTCAGCCCGCGCGCGCGACTCTCCGATATCGCTGTGACCCTGTTCGGGCCCATCTACACCGGCTTCATGCTCTCCGCCATCGTTCTGACCCGCGGGGCCCTCGACGGATTCCCGGGAGCTTTGCTCTCCATAGGTGTCTGCGCCTCGCTTTGGATCAACGATTCCTTCGCCTACCTGGTTGGAAGCCGTTTCGGACGGCATAAGCTCGCCCCCAAGATCTCGCCCAAGAAGAGCTGGGAGGGCTTCATCGGCGGCATCGTCGGCTCGATGCTCGTGTGGACCATCCTGTATCTGACCGGCTTCTACCGCTTGAACCTCCCGATGGCCCTGGCCTGCGGCTTCTGCATCGCCCTGCTCGGTGTCTTCGGCGACCTCATCGAGTCGCGCATCAAGCGCGGGGTGGGCGTCAAGGATTCCGGAGACCTCATCCCCGGACACGGAGGCATGCTCGATCGCACCGATTCGCTGATCTTCGGCTGCATCGCCGCCCATCTCGCCCTCATGATAGGAGGCGTCATCTGATGATGAAGCGCATCGCAATCCTCGGCTGCACCGGCTCGGTCGGATCCCAGGCGCTCGATGTCTGCCGTCGCCACCCCGAGAGGCTCAAGGTCGTCGCCTTGTCGGCCCATACCCAAACCGACAGCCTCGTCGCCGCGGCCCATGAGTTCGCCGTCCCGCGCGTCGCGGTGACCGACCCCTCGCACGGCTCCGACCCAGTCTTGGACTCCCTTCCGGATCACACCTCGCACCACGTCGGCCCCCAGGCCGCGATCGACATCTGCCTTGAGGATGACGTCGACATCGTCGTCGTCTCGATCGTCGGCGCGGCTGGACTTGAGGCGACCTACCGCCTGATCGAGGCGGGGAAGATCGTCGCGCTCGCGAACAAGGAGTCACTCGTCGTGGGTGGCGACCTCATCATGCCGATGGTGTCCCACGGCCAGCTCCTCCCCGTCGATTCCGAGCACTCGGCCATCTTCCAGTGCTACCTCGGGGAGCGCGCCGACGAGGTCCATCAGATCTGGCTCACCTGCTCGGGAGGTCCCTTCTTTGGAAGGAGCCTCGAGGAACTCGATCGCGTCACCGTCGAGGACGCCCTCGCGCATCCCACTTGGAACATGGGCTCCAAGATCACCGTGGACTCCGCGACCCTCATGAACAAGGGCCTGGAGCGCATCGAGGCCATGCACCTGTTCGCGCTCGACATCGATCGGATCACCGTCCTCATTCAGCGCCAATCTAAGATCCACTCCATGGTGGAGTACGCCGATGGATCGGTCATGGCGCATCTCGGCGCCTCCGACATGCGCATCCCCATCCAGTACTCTCTCTCGTATCCGGAGCGCTGGGCCACCCCTGCCGATCGCATCGACTTCAGGCAGATCGGCTCGCTCGATTTCGGCGCACCCGATCCCAAGTCCTTCAGATGCCTGTATCTCGCTGAGATTGCCGGCAGGATCGGTGGGACGATGCCCTGCGTGCTCAACGCCGCCAACGAGGTCGCGGTCGATGCGTTCCTCGGACGCAGGTGCTCGTTCACCGACATCCCCCGAATCGTCGAGCATTGCATGGACCTTCATGACGTCGAGAGTGTCCAATCGATCGAGCAGCTCCTCGAGACCGATGCCCGGACGCGCTCCGTCGCGCGGGACCACCTCCGCTCGCTCGCACGTTAGAAACGGAGTGACCCTATGGAGGCTCTCCTCAATGTCCTCGCCCCGATCTTCTGGGGCGTGCTTCTCCTATCGGTCTTGGTCTTCCTCCACGAGGGGGGCCATTTCCTCGCCGCGCGCCTGTGCGGGGTGCGCGTCACCGAGTTCTTCCTCGGCCTGCCCTTTAGGTACAACCTGAGCCGCGCGTCGAGGCGCATCGGGACGCGCTTCGGCGTGACGCCGCTCCTCTTGGGTGGATATGCCGCCATCTCGGGCATGGATCCCGAGGAGCCCCCTCATGCCGCGATCGTCCTCGACGCCATACATCGCCAAGGTGAGGCAAGCGTCCCCCAGCTCGCGGAGATCCTCTCCATCTCCGAGGAGGAAGTCCTCGAGGCTTGCGCGTTCCTGCTCGGCTGGGGATCCATCGCCCCGGTCTACGGAGAGGGGGAGAGCCGCCACTCCCGCTTCTATCCCACGACCTATGCGTCCCTTCCCCGCGATGGGGCGGGCAACACCGTCTTCGATGGGCGCGCCTTCGCGCGCGACGAGGCCACGGGGGAGGGGCAGCCCTGGATCCCGCCGCACGGTGCCGCGGCATTCCTCGAATCCGAGCGATCCCGCACCTACCTCGGGGTTGGTTTCTGGAAGCGCGCCTTCATGCTCGTCGCCGGCGTCGGCGTCAACCTCATCTGCGGAGTCCTATTCTTCGTCGTCGCCTACTCGGTCATCGGTATCAAGTCCCCCATGGACGTCAACGTCATCGGTTCGGTGGCCGCGGGCTCCCCATCCGAGGCCGTCGGGCTCGAGAGCGGGGATCGGATCCTCGCCGTCGATGGGATCGAGACGAACCGGTGGACCGAGATCGTCGAGGCGATCGGCTCCCACGAGGGATCGACCCCCCTTGAGCTCCTCGTCTGGGAGCCCTTCGATCGCGCTGCCGACCAAAAGATCGATCTTGGGGGAGACCAGCTCGCCGAGCACCTCGAGCGCGATGGGGCCACGCGTGAGGTCGAAGTGGCTCCGGATGGCGATGGCCTCATAGGCATCGGCGTCACCTACGACACCGTCCACCTGAATCCGATCGACTCCACACGGCTCTCCCTCTCGTTCCTCGCCTCGACCGCACAGGGGGTCGGACGGCTCCTCATGCCGCAGCACACCGTCGAGGTGCTGGACAACTCCGCCTCGCTCGTGGGCATCTCGGTCATGTCCGCCGAGGCGGCCGAAGAGGGCGCGAGCGCCTTCCTCAGCCTGGCGGCGCTCATCTCGTTCTCCCTCGGCTTCATGAACCTCCTGCCCATCCCCCCGCTCGATGGGGGGAAGCTCCTCATCGAGGCCATCCAAGCCCTGTCCGGCAAACCCGTCCCCATCAAGGTCCAAACCATCCTCTCCTACATCGGCATCGTCTTGTTCGGCCTCCTGTTCCTCTACATGTTGAGGTCGGACATCCTTCGCTTCATCTAACGGGAGGCCATCCGCCATGCCTAACGAACAGAACATAGCGCGAAACCTGACGAGGGCGGCCCACGTGGGGAGCGTGCACATCGGAGGGGGCGCGCCAGTCGCAGTCCAATCCATGACCTGCACCCCGACGACCGACGCCTCGTCCACGCTCGACCAGGTTCGCCGACTCGCCGAGGCGGGCTGCGACCTCGTCCGCGTCTCCGTCCCCACTCGCGAGGCCGTCGCACCCTTCGCCCGCGTCTGCGCCGAGAGCCCCGTGCCCATCGTCGCCGACATCCATTTCGACCACGAGCTCGCCATCGCGGCCGTCGAGGCCGGCGCCGCCAAGCTGCGCATAAACCCCGGGAACATAGGCTCGTGGGACCGCGTCGACGCCGTCATCGACGCGGCGGGGGAGCGCGGGGCTGCGATCCGCATCGGCGTCAACGCCGGCTCCCTCGATCCCCGCATCGCGCGACGCGACGACCTCACCGAGGTCGAGAAGCTCGTCGCCTCATCCCTGGAGTTCGTCGATCACTTCGAGGGGCGCGGTTTCACCAACATCGTCCTATCCGCTAAGGCGCACAGCGTCCTCACAACGATCGACACCTACCGCCGGCTCTCGCGCGAGATCCCCCAGGTCCCCTTGCACCTCGGGGTCACCGAGGCCGGAGGCGTGCGACAGGGCACGATAAAGAGCTCGATCGGACTCGGATGTCTGCTCGCCGAGGGGATCGGTGACACTTTGAGGGTGTCCCTCACCGCAGACCCCCTCGAGGAGGTCCCCGTCGCATGGGGGATCCTCGAGGCCTTGGAGCTCAGGCGGCGCGGCCCCGAGATCATCTCCTGCCCCACCTGCGCCCGCTGCCAGGTCGATCTCATCGGAATCGCCAACGAGGTGTCCGAGCGCCTGAAAGACTGCCGCAAACCACTGACCGTCGCCGTCATGGGATGCGTCGTCAACGGTCCGGGAGAGGCCTCGGGGGCCGATGTCGGAGTCGCCTGCGGACGCGGATCGGCGCTCCTGTTCAAGCACGGCGAGGTCGTCCGCAAGATTCCCGAAGGGGAGATCGTCGAGGCGCTCATGTCCGAAATCGATGCGCTCTAGCGCGCAGATCTGCTCCTGCGCTATCATCTCAATCGTTTGACCACGCCAGAAAGGGGACGTTCCGTGTCCAAAACCCGTATTTCCGCCATGAAGATGTCCAACCTCTACGCCCCCACGCTCAAGGAGGACCCTTCGGAAGCGGAGCTCGCGAGCCATCGCCTCATGCTTCGCGCCGGCATGATCCGCAAGCAGGCCGCCGGCCTCTATTCATATCTCCCGCTCGCGTGGCGCTCCCTCAGGAAAATCGAGGACATCGTCCGCGACGAGATGGATTCCGCCGGTGCGCAGGAATGCCTCATGCCGATCATGGTCGACGCCGCCGCCTGGCACGAATCCGGACGCTACGGCGCCTACGGTCCCGAGCTCATGCGCTTCTCCGATCGCCACGATCGCGAGTTCGTCCTCGGTCCCACGCATGAGGAGACCGTCACCGACCTCATCAAGAACGAGCTTCGGAGCTACAAGCAGCTTCCCGTCAACCTCTATCAGATCCAGGACAAGTTCCGTGACGAGATGCGCCCCCGCTTCGGCCTCATGCGCGGACGCGAGTTCATCATGAAGGACGGCTACTCCTTCAACGCGACGCTGGAGAGCCTGCAGGAGACCTATGACGCCATGAAGCAGGCGTATGCCAACATCTGCGAGCGCTGCGGGCTCAAGGCCCTCCCGGTCGTGGCGGACTCCGGGCAGATCGGCGGCGACACCTCCGTCGAGTTCATGGCACTCGCGGACGCGGGCGAGGCTTCGCTCGTCTACTGCGACGCCTGCGGCTACGCCGCCGATGACGAGGCCGCCTCGACCCAGGTCGTCGTCAGCGAGGGCCCTGGCGACGGCGAGCTCGAGAAGGTCCACACCCCGGGGCTCGGCACCATCGCCGCGGTCGCCGAGTTCTTCGGGTTCCCCGAGAACGGGACGCGCAAGTCCCTCGCGCTCCTCGATGCCGACGGATCGCCCGTGGTCGCCATCGTCCCGGGCGACCACGACCTCAACGATTGCAAGGCGGAGCACGTCTTTGGCGATGGGTATCGCCTGATGACCGACGAGGAGCTCGAGTCCTTCGGACTGCACAAGGGTTTCATCGGTCCCGTCAACCTTCCCGAGGGCGTCCGCCTCGTGTGCGATAAGACCCTGCGTGATTCCAAGAAGTGGGCCTGCGGGGCCAACGAGGTCGACTTCCACTACACCGGGGCCTGCCCCGGACGCGATTTCGAGCCGGATGCCTGGGAGGACCTTATCACCGTCATGGCCGGCGATCCCTGCCCGCATTGTGGCAAGCCCCTCTCATCGGCTCGCGGCATCGAGGTCAGCCAGGTCTTCCAGCTCGGGACCAAGTACTCCGAGGCCATGGGAGCCACCTTCGCCGACGAGAACGGCGTCGAGCGTCCCTTCCTCATGGGTTGCTACGGCGTGGGCGTCTCGCGCACGCTCGCCGCATCCGTCGAACAGCATAACGACGAGCACGGCATCATCTGGCCCGTCTCCATCGCGCCCTTCGAGGTCGCCGTCATCCCCCTCGATCCCAAGAAGGAGGACTGCTCGAGCGTCTGCGACCGCATCGTGGGGGAGCTCCTCGACGCCGGCATCGAGGTGATCGTCGACGACCGTGACGAGCGCCCCGGCGTCAAGTTCGCCGACAACGATCTCATGGGCTTCCCGTACCAGATCGTCCTTGGCAAGCGCGGCCTTAAGAACGGCACCGTCGAGCTCAAGGACCGTGCCACCGGCGAGCGCGAGGATGTCGCCATCGACGAGGTCGCCGCGAAAGTCGCCGATCTCGTCATCGCTCAGAGGGCTTGATCCCCGCACCAACCCGTCCGAACCCCAAGGGCGGCCCCGCCCCCCCCCACACGGGGGGGGCGTGGGGGCCGTCGCCAACAACCTCGCCCCCTCTGGGCCAACCCCCGGGGGG
>JAXDWR010000031.1:0-2159 GCA_034088265.1 Collinsella sp.
GTTGGTGGCGCCCTCCCCCCCCGCCTGTCCCAGCCACGAGTTGAGCCAGCCCTTGCCATAGGCGCCGCTCCAGTTGTACTGGCGGATGAGGAGATCACTTGGGTAGGCCCGGTCGACCCACGAGGGGACGTCCTCGACCGCGTGGTCCTCCGTCTCGCCCGTGCAGGCGTTGACCAAGACGACGCGATCGATCGTCGTGCCCTCGAACAGGCCGATCGTGCGCTTCTGGACCGGGAGCACCCACCAGGGGACGCCCTCCTCGTCGAGCTCGAATGACTTCTGGTCGAATAGATAGGTGGGGTACTTGAGCTGGGCATAGCGATCGATGTTGCGCCATAGGGGCTCGGACTCGCTGTATTTGATGGGCTGCTCGAGCCTGACAACCTTGGCTTCCTGGGTGACCATGTCGACGAGGACGTACGCGGGGATGCCCTCAGAGCGGTTGCTGAACCACTTGAAGAGGTCCGCATACACAAGGGGGCTCACGCGGACGGGCCTCCCCTGGAAGTTGATCTGACTATATGCATCCGAGATCTCGAACTGGCTCACGTACTCGGGGATCGATCCCATCGCACGGTTGCCCAGAAGCGCCGCCGAGTCGCGATCGATCACCGGCACCTCCGAGTAATCGACCTCCTCGATGTCCTTGGAGAAATCGCCGTCCGTGGTCTGGAGCACGTTGGCGAAGCGCTCGGCGTTGCCCGGGATGAAGGGCTGGCCCATCAGGACGCCCACGACGAACGCGACGATGACGAGGGAGGGGATGAGGACAAGGCGCTGGAAGAGGCCCTTTCGCTGGGGCGAGCGGACGCCAGCCGCCTTGAGGAGCACGATCGCGACGACCGAGAGCGCGATGATCCAAGTCCAGATGCCCGGGTTCTGGATGTTGATCGCGGGATGGAACCACCAATACCCCACGGCGAGCGCGAGGATCGCCACGACGGCCAGGACGATAATCGTTTTGCGCCCCCAACGAGCGATGCGCGCGCAGAGGGGATCGGCGGGACGATGGGCGCCGGAACGGCGTGAGGATCCACCCTTCGATCCCGACGCGCCGCCCTCCTCCCCGTCGATCACGGCGTCGACGGGGATGGGTCCATCGTCGTCGGGGCGCCCGCCGCTCCCGAACCCCGATCCGGTGAAGCCGAACATGGTCTGAAGGATCCTCTGGAAATCCTCGTTATCTTCCTGGGCCACAGGGGTCCATCCTTTCCATATGCCAACATGCGCGCCCCACCATGGAGCGCAGCGGAGTTTGTGTATTATACCCAAGGTCAGTCAGCACGCGACCCTATCAACCCCCGCTGGGCCCGGACGTCTCGGGCAGGGGGATGGGGCACGAGAGGGCAGCAAGGGAGGCCCCATGAAAGTCATCGTCCACACCGACGGCGCGGCGAGGGGCAACCCCGGCAACGGGGGCTATGGCGCGGTCTTGAGCTACACCGCGCCATCAGGCAAAAAGCATGTCCTCGAGCTCTCCGGCGGATATCGACTGACCACCAACAACCGCATGGAGCTCCTCGCCGTCATCTGCGCCCTCGAGGCCCTCAAGCGACCCTGCGAGGTCGAGCTCCACTCCGATTCGCAATACGTCGTCAACGCCTTCAACAAGCACTGGGTCGAGGGCTGGATCAAGCGTGGCTGGAAGACCGCCGCCAAGAAGCCCGTCAAGAACATCGATCTCTGGCAGCGCCTGCTTGCAGCCAAGAAGCAGCACGACGTCACCTTCCACTGGGTCAAGGGACATGCGGGCGATCCGCTCAACGAGAGATGCGACGAGCTCGCGACCACGGCGGCGGACTCGGGTACACTTGACATCGACACGGGATTCATCGAGGGCGAGGCCGACTGATATCGCGCGGCCTCCCGCCACGCGATCGAGGGGAGACGCTATGATCCGCATCGCCACCATCGGCACCAGCATGATCACCGACAACTTCGTCGAGGTACTCACCGATTCCGAAAGCGCCCGATTCGTCGGGACGATGTCGCGATCGCTCGAGCGGGCGCAGGCCTTCACGCTCGAGCGCGGAGGGGAGCGCGGGTTCTCCTCGATCGAGGAGCTCTGCGCAGCCACAGACGTGGATGCGGTCTATATCGGCAGCCCCAACGCCCTCCATCACGACCAGGCGCTCGCTTGCATCGCCGCCGGGAAGCAC
>JAXDWR010000032.1:0-23424 GCA_034088265.1 Collinsella sp.
CCGGATCCCCTTGGGATCCGGACCCCAAGATGACAGCGCCCCACGGCTGAAGCCGCGGGGCGTGAGTTGGCGCGGAAATTAGTCGTCATCCCCCGATGCGCCGATCTTGATCAGGATGCCGAGCGCTGCCTGCACAGGCGACATGTCCTCGTCGCTCGCATCGATCCCTCGGCCTCGTCCCGTCCCCGCACCGGCTCCGGCGCGATAGGGCACACTGAGCTTACGGCTCTTGGGGTAGCAGATGGCCCCCAGCTGGGACTTGAGATCGAAGGCCACCGCCTTGGGGACATCGACGCCCTGGAAGACCAGTCGCCCTTGGGCAAGTGAGATGCCCTCGAGCCCCAGCCGCTCCGCGCGGATCCGGATGCGGGCGCGATCGAAGAGGTTCAAGGCGGCCTGCGGCAGCTCACCGTGCCCGGACTCGACCTCCTCTTGGATGGCGTCGACGGAGGCGAGGTCATCGGAGGCGGCGAGCTTGCGATACACGAGCACGCGCTCATCGACCGCCGGCAGGTACTCCTCGCTCAGGAAGAAATCTGCGGGCAGGTTGATGGTCGCACTCGATTCGTCCAGGCTCGCCGCATCCTCGCCGCGCGCCTCCGCGACCGCTTGGCCGAGCATCTGCGTGAAGAGGTCGAAGCCCACGCTCGAGAGGTTGCCGTGCTGCTCCGCCCCCACGAGCGATCCGGCGCCGCGTATCTCCAGGTCGCGCATGGCGATCCGCATGCCGCTGCCGAGCTCCTGGAACTCCGAGAGCGCCATCAGGCGCTCGGTCGCCTCCTCGGTGAGAGGGAGCTCGCCCGGGAACATGAAGTAGGCGTAGGCCTGGGTTGCCGAGCGCCCCACGCGACCCTTGAGCTGGTAGAGCTGGGCCAGACCGAGTCTCTGGGAATCCTCGATGATGAGCGTGTTGGTATGGGGGTTGTCGATACCGCTCTCGATGATGGTCGTCGCCACCAGCACATCGATCCTCTTGGTAGCGAACTGCAGCATAACGTCCTCCACCTCACGCGGCCCCATCTTGCCGTGGGCCACTCCCACGCGCGCCTCAGGAGCCGCCTCGTGAACGCGCTCGACGGCGTCCTCGATGGTCTTGACGCGGTTCGAGACGTAATAGACCTGTCCCCCGCGCTCCATCTCGAAGCGGATCGCGGCCGAGACCACATCGGGATCGTACTCCCCGACGTGCACCGAGACGGGGCGCCTGCCGGTCGGCGGCGTGGTGATGAGGCTCATGTCGCGCACCCCCGATATCGCCATCTGCATGGTGCGCGGGATCGGGGTCGCCGAGAGCGTGAGCACGTCGACTTGCTCGCGCAGGTTCTTGAGCTGCTCCTTGTGCTGAACGCCGAAGCGCTGCTCCTCGTCGATGATCACGAGACCCAGATCGCTCGGGTTCACGTCGGCGGAGAGCAGGCGGTGCGTACCCACCAGCACGTCGACCTTACCCTCGGAGAACGCCGCGAGTGCGCGCCTCTGCTGGGCCGGGGTACGGAAGCGCGAGAGTACGTCCACCTCGACACCAAAGGGCGCGAAGCGCTCGAAGAACGTCTCGAAATGCTGCTGGGCTAAGATCGTCGTGGGGCAGAGCACCATGACCTGGCGCCCCCCGTCCACGCATTTGAAGGCGGCGCGCAGGGCGACCTCGGTCTTTCCAAAACCGACATCTCCGCAGAGCAGCCGATCCATGGGCTTGGCGCTCTCCATATCGCCCTTGATGTCCGCGATGGCGTCGAGCTGGTCGCGCGTCGGCTCGTAGGGGAAGCTCTCCTCCATCTCGATCTGGTCGGGGGTGTCGGGACCAAAGGCGAAGCCGGTTATCGACGAACGCCGCGTGTAGAGATCGACGAGATCGAATGCAAGCTTCTTGGCGCTCTTGCGCGCCCGGTTGGTCGCGCGCGTCCAATCCGCGGTGTTGAGACGGGTGAGGCGCGGGTTGGCTCCGTCGGGACCAACGTAGCGCGTGATGCGGTCGACCTGCTCGAGGGGGACGTAGAGCTTGTCCCCGTCGGCATACTCGAGCAGGAAGTAATCGCGCTCGCGCCCAGCGACCTCCTGGCGCACGATCTCGGAGAACAAGGCGATCCCGTGCGTGGCGTGTACGACGTAGTCGCCCGGTTTGAAGGGGAACGTGACCTCGGTGATGTCGACACGGCGACGCGAGCGGCCACGCGAGCGCTTGGAATCCATGCGGGCGTTGAGATCGGCGAGCGAGAACACCGCCAAGTGGGCCTCGGGGACGACGGTGCCCGCGGGCAGGGCGGCATCGACGAACGTCACGCGCCCGCGCGTGATCGTGGGAACAGCAGGCCCCGCGGCGCCCTCCTCAAGACCGCGTGCGTTGAGGGCGTCGGCGCGACGGCGGGAGACGGCGGGGAGCTCCACGATGGGGGCATCCGATCCAAAGCCTCCCCTGTTCTCCGGATCGGCCTGCAGGGACTCCTCGAAGGGGATGGCCTCGTCGGTGAACCCCAGCTCCATGGACTCTCGCGCACCGCGATCCGGGATCGCGAACACGACGGCGTAGCGGTTGTTGACGACCTCTTGGATGCGCGAGATGAAGCGGTTGTCCGATCCCGCGATCGCGGGCTGCTCGAGCCTGAGCTCGGCGGTCACGGCGCCGCCGGCGCGGATGAGCGAGACGTAGTTCAGGCGCTGCTGACGTCCGAAGTCGAGCTCCTGGGGCCGGATATAGAGCCCGTCGAGGCGGGCGATGCGCGCCTCGCCTGCGCGGCGCTCGAGCTCCTCGTATGCGCGCATGCAGTCATCGAAGAGCGAGCGGGGCTCCGAGAGGACCACGAGGGTGTCCTCGCTAACGTGTCGAAGCGGGCTCTCCGTCCGCTCGTAGAGAAGCGGCAGGAACCTGTCGAGCTCGGGCGTGGCGATGCGCTGCTGCACCATCTCAAGCAAAGCGGCGAGCGAGGTGTCGTCCTGCGCGGGGGCATAGAGCGAAGAGCTGATGCGCCGGACCGCGTCGTCGGTCAGGGCGAGCTCGCGACAGGGATGGATCTCGATGGCCGACTCGTCGCCGATGGTCTGACCGGTCGAGGCGACCATACGGCGGATCCGATCGATCTCGTCGCCGAAGAACTCGATGCGCACAGGTGCGGATGACTGGGCCGGATAGACATCGACTGCATCCCCGTGGACACGGAACAGGCCCGGTGCGTCGGCGGCACCGGCGTTGACGTAGCCCATCCCCACCAGACGACGGGGAACCTCCTCAAAGGGGGTCTCCTCCCCCACCCTGAAGCCGATCGACTCCCAGTAGCGGCTCTCGCGAGGCGGAACGCAGCGCAGCAGCGAGCGCGCCGAGGCCACCATCACACAGGACTCCCCGCGCGCGACACGGCCGAGAGAGGCGCAGCGCATGGCCACGACGGCGCTGTCGGCCGCGGCGTCCTTCCAGGGCAGGTCCGCGCGCTCGGGGAACCGAGCGACATGCTCGAGCCCCAGATAGGCGACGAGCGAGCGGAAGGCGCGATCGGCCGTGTCCTCTCCAGACACTATGTAGACCGTGGGACGGGGGCGCCGGGCGAACTGGGCGGCCACCATGAGCGTGCGACCCGATTGCGAGACGGCGAGCGTCGCATCCCCGCCGGCGTCGAGTGCCTCCTCTATCACCTGCGGCGCCTCGGCGGTATAGAGCTGGGCAGCGATGCGATGGATCAGCATGGACGACTCCTCCTTGGTCGGGGCGCGGGGCGGGTCGGTTCGGCACGGTTCGCCCGCCCCATCCTAGCGCACCCCGGGGCGGCGAATGAGGCGGGCGGCCCTCTGGATCAAAACCGCCGATATAGGCGAGGGATCTTATGACACCTTCGCGCTCGGGCAGATGTCGGCGAGCGGGCATTCGCCGCACAGGGGGCGGCGCGCGTCGCAGATCTCGCGCCCGAGCATGATCCATTGGTGGTTCACGTCGTTCCAGTATTCGCGGGGCAGGATCTTGAGCAGGTCCTGTTCGGTCTTGAGCGGCTCCTTCTCGTGAGTCTTTGGAGAGAGCTTGAGGCGATGGGCGATGCGGTTCACGTGCGTATCCACCGCGATGCCCTCGACGATGCCATACCCCACGTTGAGGACGATGTTCGCGGTCTTGCGGCCGACGCCGGGCAGCTTGACGAGCTCCTTCATGTCGGCGGGTACCTTGCCGCCGTGGTCGGCGACGATCATCTGGGCGCAGGCGATGCAGTGCTTGGCCTTGGTCTTGTAGAAGCCGAGCGACTTGATGACATCCGAGAGCTCCTCGTAGGTGGCGCCAGCCATGGCCTCGGGCGTGGGCCAGCGTCGGAAGAGCTCGGGTGTGACCTTGTTGACCTGGGCATCGGTGGTCTGGGCGGAGAGCAGCACCGCGATGACCAGTCTGAACGGATTGGCGTGGTCGAGGAAGCACTCAACGGGTCCATAGCGCTCGTTCAGGCGCCGACACACCTCTATGGCACGCTCGCGCTTGACGGCGTTCGACTCTCGTGGCATCAGCCATCACCCTCCCCATCATCGTCCATGTCCCGGGCCGTCGCAGCGATTCCCAAGAGACCGGCGGCCTCTTCATCGTCCTCCATGGCGGTCACGGAACGCAGCTTGCGCTCTATGACGTTCGTCCGCGTGCTGATGATCCCGTCCACGGTCCTCCCCGCGGTCTCGATCTGCTTGAGGGCGCGCCTGAGCTCCGCCTGGTACTTGGGGAACTCGGCCTTGACCGCCGAGAGGACGCGCTGGATCTCATCCGCGCGCTTTTGGAATGCGAAGGTCTGATAGCTCATCTGCAGGCTGTTGAGGATCACCGCCATGGTGCTCGGTCCGGCCACGTTCACCTGGTAGTCGCGCTGAAGGGTCTCGATGAGGCCCGGCCTGTCGACGACCTCGGCATAGAGCCCCTCGAAAGGCAGGAAGAGGATCCCGAAGTTGGTGGTCGCGGGAACCGAGAGGTACTTCTCGGATATATCCCGGGCCTCGAGCTTGATCCGCTGCTCCAAGACGCGACGGGCCGCCTCGACCGAGTCGGCATCCCCAGATTCGATAGCGTCCCGGAGATGCTCGTAGGCGTTGCCCGGGAACTTGGAGTCGATGGGGAGCCACACGGGATCGCCGCCGTCGACCGGCAGCTTCACCGCGAACTCAACGCGCTCCGACGCACCCGGTTTGGTGGCGACGTTCTCGGCGTATTGATCGGGCGCGAGGATGTCGGCGAGGATGGCACCCAGCTGCACCTCACCTAGGATGCCGCGGGTCTTGACGTTGGAGAGGACGCGCTTGAGATCGCCCACGCCCACCGCTATGCTGCGCATGTCGCCGAGTCCGGTATAGACCGCCTCGAGCTGATCGCTCACCTGCTTGAACGACAGGGAGAGCCGGTCGTTGAGCGTGCGCGTGAGCTTCTCGTCCACCGTCTCGCGCATACGGTCGAGCTGTCGCTGGTTATCCTCGCGGATGGCGCCGAGCTGGCGGTCGACCGTGGCTCTCACCTCGCCGAGGCGCAGATCGGTTGACTCGCGGTTGCGCTCGAGAGCCTCGGAGACCTCGCGTCGCAGGGCGTCCACCCTCTGTGTCGAGGCGCCGAGATCGCGCTCGATCGTCTCGAAGCGCTGCTTTCCCACCGCGGCCTCGCCCGCAGCCCACTGCGAGAGCGATCCCAGGACGGCGCGCTGCTCCTCCAGGATCGATCGGGCCGCGCGCAGCTCCCCCTCGACGGCCTCGAGCCTCTCCCGGCTCGCACGGGAGATCGACATCGTCTGGAAGAGGACGACGCACGACGTCGCAACGACGAGCACGACGCCCACCAAGACGATGGGCAGATCACCGGACATGAAGACTCCCTTCGGTCGAGACCCTCCGACGCCTCCTAAGTATACGCATATCGGCCCTTGGGTCCCCCAGCGCCCGATCCCCGCGCGCTTAGCCGAGCATAGCGAGCTCTCCCGCGAACCCTGCCACCCTCTCCAGAAACCCGGCCATGAGCCCCATGAGCTCCTCGGGGGTCGCCCCGCTCGCTATGAGCGTGAGGGCATAGGACGCCACGAAGACCAAAGCCAAAAGAAGCGGCGTCGCCACCACCAAGGCTATCGTGCGCGCGATGCGGAGCACCCTCGCCCGACGCTCGCGTCGCAGATCGTATGTGAGCGCCTGGCGATACGCCTCCCGAACCAAAGGCCCCTGCTCGGGGATGCGCCCCCGGTCGCAGATGGGAGGCCGCCGCCCGGACAGGACGCCGACTTTGGAAGGGGTCTCGAAGCCCGGGGCCTCGTCGAGGTCGCCGGGGCACTCCCGCCCGATGGATGGCGACCACAGGATCCGCGAATCCGATTCAAGATCGGCTCGCTCCGAACGATGACGATTCTCCTCGATGAACAGATTCATGCCATGCCTCCCCATCGAGGCATGCCGGGAAGGGGATACCAAGCATCCCTCCTCCCGATCCGTTCGTCAAGGGACTTGCGGGAAGACAAGGGCGCGACAAAAAGCCGCCCCGTTCGGCAGATGTCCGAACGGGGCGGGAATCGGCGCTGGATGCAACCGAGTCACGCATCCTGCGCGCTCGCCGACATTAGTAGTTGACGACATGCTCCTCGAAGTAGGAGCGCGGATGAGCGCAGACGGGGCAGAGCTCGGGGGCGGCGGGGCCGACATGCAGGTGACCGCAGTTGCCGCACTTCCACACCTTCACGCCCTCGCGCTCGAAGACCTCGCCCTTCTCGACGCGCTCGGCGAGCTTGAGATAGCGCTCCTCGTGGGCCTTCTCGACGGCGCCGACGCCACGGAGCTTGGCCGCGATCTCGGTGAAGCCCTCCTCCTCAGCGGTCTTGGCGAACTCGTCATACATGGTGGTCCACTCGTAGTTCTCGCCAGCCGCGGCATCGCGGAGGTTGTCGAGGGTGCTGGGGATGGCGCCGCCGTGCAGGTACTTGAACCAGAGCTTGGCATGCTCGGACTCGTTGAGGGCGGTCTCCATGAAGATGTTGGAGATCTGGACGTAACCGTCCTTCTTGGCCTTGGAGGAATAGTAGCGATACTTGGTGTGGGCCTGGGACTCGCCGGCGAAGGCGATCTCGAGGTTCTTCTTTGTCTGGGAGTTCTCGAAGTCCATGGTGTTCATTCCTTTCCTTATGAAACGGACACGATATCAGGGTGGTCAGATACATCGCGTTTATACCCACCCTCATGATTCCCAAACCGGGAATCCTCGCGATCGAAAGGCTCCATGCGGATCAGCGGGAACATCAAGGGGAGTCGGTGCGGCACCCCTCTAAACTGGGGATCGCGCACCGCGGGGCTCAGGGGATCATCCAGCCGTCACCGGTTATCTCGACGCAGAACCCCTCGCGGGAGAGGTCTGCCAAGATGCCCTCGACCAAATCGGCCTCGACCGGAGGCCGTCCAGAGGAGACCTCCATGCGGTTCACGGCATCAAGGATCCGATCGGACCCCAAAGGGGCACCCCGACCCGCCAAGAGGATCCGAACGATATGCGCGCGCTTCTGACGACGGGAGCCCTCGAAGCGCGACTGGCGGGAATAGCCACTCGATCGGCGCGATGGGTTGGGAACCGTCTTCTTCAAGTACGCGCCATAATCCAGCAGCGCATAGTACCAGGATCGGGGTGTGTCGTCGGCATCCTGCGGCCTCGCGAACGGACCCTCCCCTTCCGAGGGACATGTGGACTCCACGAAGCCCACGAGCTCGCGGTCGGGCACGCCGGGGACATCGGGGAAGAAATGATGCAGAAAGACCGTCCGAACATTGGTCTCGAGATACACGCCGGGCATATCGAATGCGAAGGATCGGATCCCCTGCGCGGTGGCCGGCCCTATCCCCGGAAGGGCCCGAAGCGCCGCGGCGTCATGCGGGAACCGACCCTCGAACTCACCGACGATGCGCTCCGCAGCCGCCTTCAGGGCAAGGGCGCGGCGGTTGTACCCCATGCCCTGCCACTGGGAGAGGACGTCCGCAGCAGGGGCCTCGGCAAGCGCGAACACGCTCGGAAAGCGATCGAGCCACGACTGCCATCTCGTTTGCACGCGCGCCACCTGGGTCTGCTGGAGCATCACCTCGGAGATCCAGATCTCATAGGGATCCCTCGTCTGACGCCAGGGAAGATCCCTATACAAACGCGTCCCCTCCGAGCGAACGAGCGCTCGAAAGGGATCGAGGGATATCTTGGCGTCCTTTTGTCCAGAGAGAGGGGAGTCCATGATCACAGAGCGTGGCAGCCCTCACCGCAACCGACATACTCGCCAAAGCGAGCGGGATCGGAGAACATGGGATCGACCGACGGATTCTTCTGGCGGGTGACGACGTCCTCAAGGGTCACCGAGCTGAGGTAATCGTGCAGGAGTGCCTGCGTGCCCATCCAGATGGGATGGTAGCAGCATCCGCCTGAGCGGGCGCACTCGCCTTCGGGCGCCGTACAGTCATTCATGGCAAGGGGACCCTGGATGGCCTCGACGATCTGCAGGATCGTGATCTGCGAAGGATCGATCCGCAGGCGCATGCCTCCATGGACGCCGCGCAGGCTCTCGATGATGCCGGCCTGGACCAATCCATGCTGGATGGAGCGAGCAAAGGAATAGGGGACGCTCACTTCCTCGGCAGCCGTGCGAACGGACAAGAGCGCGTCGCCCCGCTGCGCAAGCATGGCGAGCATGCGGAGGGCATAATCGGTTTTCCTGGAGATGTTCATCTCTCCTCCTTGGCGATTTGAGGCCAGTTCTCATCCGATTCCAACAGCAACATGAATCGAGGCCGTGATAGACACAGGTACCTGTCACACTCATATCGCCGACTATATCACAGCTCTTATTACCCACACAACACATTTGTTGAACAACCGCATACGAATAATCGAAGGTATCCATAAATCATCGTGCACGATGGGGCAGATGGCATCCCCTTCTTATACGTTCGTTCCGATCGCATGCATCCGCCACGATCGCAAGGGGGCGTTCCCGCCAAGGGAGAGGCCCGGACGTCTCAAGATGCCAACACGGGCCATGGGGGGCGCGAGGCGCGACCTCCGCGCACGTGCTCTGCGCATGAAAAAAGCCCCGCTAAAGCAGGGCTTTCTCAATCAAGTGGCGGGAAGTACGGGACTCGAACCCGCGACCTCCGACGTGACAGGCCGGCGCTCTAACCAACTGAGCTAACTCCCCAACAGCATTTGCTGCGAGAGCTATTATACGCAGATGCATTCCAGACACGCAAGTACTTTTTCAAAAAAATTTTCGCGGTATCTGGGGGGGTGGAGATACCGCGAGGCGCATATCGCAACCCGATGGCACGGCCCCCAAGGTCCCTGCGAACCTAGAGATCGATGATCTCGACCGATAGGACACGCCCCTCCCTCACGAAGGCGCGCGCCATGGTCGCCCCGCGTGAGCCGCGGGGATAGGTGGGGGATCCGGGATTGACCACGAAGCGACTGCCGATGCGCAGGATATTGGATCGATGCGTGTGGCCACAGATCGCCATGTCCACATCGTCGACGGGGAGGTCCTCGCGATAGTGCGACACCGCGAAATCCACGCCCTCATAGGAGAAGCGGCAGAGGCGGTCGACCCCGGGCCCGTAATCGCGATAGTAGTCGTTGTTGCCCAGCACCGCCCTGATCGGGGCTATGAGCCGCAGCTCCTCATAGTTGAGCTCGGAGGTGATGTCGCCGGCATGGATGATCAGGTCGGCGCCCACAAGCTGCGCCAACAGCTCTTCCGAGAGGTATCCATGCGTGTCGGAGATGATGTCGATGCGCTTGGCGCCGGGCTCCACCATGCCCTCCCCCTCCCAAATGACCTAGAGATTGAGCGCCTTCTTGAGCGGGACGACGCGACGGCGCGAGACCGGGATGCGCCCATCGACCCCCGAGACGCCCAGCTGGATGGCCCCCGAGGCAGCCGTCTCGACATCCTCGACGTTCGCGAGGTTGACGATGTAGCGACGATGCACACGGAAGAAGCCGAAGTCACCGAGCTTGGACTCGAACTGGGCCAGGGAAGTCGTCGAGAGATAGCGGTCGTCCTCGGTGAAGATGCAGGAATAGTCGTCCTTGGCCATGATGTAGCGGATCTGGTCGACGGGGATCAGCACCTTGCGCCCGCCCTTCTCGACGGGGATGCGCTCGATAGAGCTCTTGCCGCCCTCGGACACCGGCTTCACGCGGGCCAGCACCTTGTTGATGGCCTGCTCCAAGCGGGCCTCCTCGACGGGCTTCATGAGGTAATCGGTGGCATCGACGTCGAAGGCCTCGACGGCATGGTCGCTGTAGGCGGTCACGAAGACCACGGCGGGCGGGTTCTTGAGCTTCCGCAGGGCCTCCGCGAGCTGCATGCCCGAGGCCCCTGGCATGGAGATATCCAAGAACACCACGTCGACGCGGCTCTCCATGAGCATCTCGATGGCGGAGCGCACGCTCGACGCCTCGCTGATGGAGCCGATCCTGCCCGTCTGCCCGAGCAGGAAGCGAAGTTCGGAACGTGCTGGAGCCTCGTCATCGACGATCATGGCGCGCAACATATAGATAACCCTTCCGTGCAATCAACCGTGCAGAACGCATCCGCCAATCCTCTTGGCGGACACGTGCCCATTTATTCTACCCCACGGCGTGCGTCATTACGTGAAGATGCTCTCCTGCAAATCGAGATGCAGCGTGATCGTGGTGCCGCGTCCGGGCTCGGAGTCGACCTCCACCGACGAACGCGGTCCGTAGAAGCGCTTGATGCGCTCGGAGATGTTCCGCGTCGCAACGCCGGCGCCCTCGCTCTGGGAGACGCGATCCGGCGCCGGGATCGGCGCGGCCTCGCTGAAGAGCCTCTCGGCAGTCGCGCGATCCATGCCCGAGCCATCGTCGATGACGCGGATGCGCAGCGCCCCATCGCCCTCCGACTGGACCTCGATGCCGATGTGCAGCGCACCCTCATCGCGCATGGCGTGGCGCACGGCGTTCTCGACCAAAGGCTGGATTATGAACGCGGGGACCAGCTCGTCCTGGATGTCCTCCCCGACATCCACCGTCGTGATGATGCGGTCCTCGCCAAAGCGCGCCTTCTCGAACATGAGGTAGCGGTTGGTCTGCATGATCTCGCGCGAGACGGGGATGAGCGATCCGGAGTTGTCGAGCGTCGAGCGATAGAACGACGCGAACTCACGCAGGAGCTCGCGGGCGCGCAGGGGCTCGGTGCGGGTGAGCGAGGCGATGGTGTTGAGCGTGTTGAAGAGGAAGTGCGGGTTGATCTGGGCCTGGAGCGCGCGCAGCTCGGCACGGGCGATGAGGTCGTCCTGGCGCTCGAGCTCGTGGATGTTCAGCTGCGTGGAGATGAGCTCCGCGTAGCCGGACACGAGGGCGTATTGGGTCCTATTGACCGCGCGATGGCTACCGAAGAAGAACTTGAGCGTCCCCACCGAGACCCCGCGGACCTTGAGAGGCGCTATGATGCCGGCCGGTATGCCGTCGTGCGGGTCGCGCCAGTTGAAGATATGAGGCGAGTTGACGAACGACTGGACAAGACCATGCTCGATGGCGTAGCGCGTGGCGGGCGTGCTGATGGGCGCCCCGACCGGGAACCTCCCCGCGAAGGCCCCCTCGCAGGCGAGGACGCGCTCGCAGTCGGTCACGGCCACCGTCACCGCGTTGGTCTGCGGGAGCAGGCGGCGGCAGACCGCCCTGGCGCTCTCGGGGGTGAGGCCGCCACGTATATCCTCGAGCATGTCCGAGGCGATGCTGAGGGTCTGCTCGGCATATTGCGAACGCAGGGTGTCGGGATTCATGAAGAGATAGACGAAGACCATGAGGAGGACGCAGAGCAGCAAGATCATATAGAACGTCAGCTCCGGTCGGTCGCCCATGAACAGGGCGAAGACCAGGCATCCCATGAGCAGAAGGGAGCACAGGATCGAAAGCAGACGGTAGAGCTGCGCGGTGTCCGGGGGCAGGGCCCTCGAGTGGCGCCCACCGCGCCGCGCCGCGCTCATGACCGCTCCAGCATGGAGGCGAGCTCGGCGTCGTTCCATAGGGCGTTCATGATGCTCGGCCAGAAACTCTGGAACTTGAGGTACATGCCGGCGTTGTCACATGCATAGCGCTCCGCCTCCTCGCGGCCGCGACGCCAGATGCGCCAGTATCCCCGGTGCTCGCGCATGAAGAGGGCACGGGCGAGCGAGGTCCTGCGCACGCGATCGTCGAGCTCATGCGAGATCCACGGCCCCGGATAGGGCATGAGGGAGGCGGGCGTCACCTGGTTGTATTCCTTCTGCCTGCTCGCAAACGAGAGCTTGGCGCGCTCGTAATACCAACGATAGACGTTTTGCATGAAGCGCGTGTGCTCCTCGGTGCGCTCGGGAGGGAGGTGCTTCACGGCCCATGTGTTGTCGAACCACACGTCAAAGCCGAAGAGCCTCATGTTGAAGAGGTAGTCGAGGTCCTCGCCGCGGGTGATGAAGGGATCGAAGGCGATCCTGGTGAAGGCGCGGGCATGCAGGGCGAAGCAGCCGCCACACACGTAGTTGGAGCGGGATATCCTCGTCCCCGCCAGTGCGCGCCTCATCCATTTGTTGAACTCGATCCGCTTGGTCCACCAGCGCTGGGTGATCCCCGCCTTCGCCTCATCGGCCAGGGGCGATCCCTTGGAGTCGTAGTAATAGCCGCTCTTCGCGATGATCGGCAGGCGCTGACGCGTCTCCTGCCCCAATCCGTAGAGGGCGCGAGCCATGAAATCGGTTGAGATGACGACCTCGTCGTCATCGAGGAAGATCACGACGTCGTGCCCCAAGATGGCCGCGGCGGCGAGCCCCATGTTCCTGATGGCGCCGTACCCACGAAGCGAGATGGCCTCCCCGCTCGCATAGGGGGCGATGGTCCCCACGCGATCCATGATGCGCGAGGCCTCCCGATTGCTCAGCGTGACGATATCGAGGGCGGGATGGCGCTCCACGATCTCGTCGATGCGATGGAGCACATCGCGTGTGGCCGAGAGCGGACACACGATGAGGAGGATGATGCGGGGCACATTGCGGACCTTCTCGAGCGACGCGAGGCAGCGATCGAGCTCGGGATCCGGGGCATGGAGATCGGTCGAGTGGTCATATGCACCCGGCGACAGCGTGTCGGCATGATTGCCCGCCCAGTAGGTGGGAATCACAATCGCAGGCCTCATAAGCCACTCGTCTCCTTTCCAGCGAATAGGCCACCGTGACGGGGGGTCACAATCGCACAGCTACCATCTCAAAGGATACACGCAGGAGCGATTTATCGACGGGTCAACCGCTCACTCCCCCGTTTCATCCGTTTGCGCGAGCATGCGTCGCATATAGGGGTTCCCCGCAAGAGACTTGTGGAGCGGATATCCCAAAACATAGAGCACCACGGCCTCGCCGAGGCCGATGGCGACCGCCCCGAACAGATACATGGCCCCCCATGCCCCATCGAGCGAGATGGAGGTGAAGGGGATGGTGTAGAACCCTATGCCGCGCAGCAGGATCGGAAGGTACAGGGGGACGATCAGCGCGTTGGCGATCACGGGGCCCGCGAGTGCGAGCGCGGGCCGACGCCGCAACCTCCAGGTGAGGAGCGCGCCCACGAAGGTGGCGAGGCTTCCGAAAACCACGTCGAGCATGCCGAGGGCGCCCGTCCCCAACAGCACGATGTTGGCGATGTTGGCGATCGCGCACCCAAGCGTTAGCCCGGGTACCGCGGCAGGGGTGAAGAGCGCGAGCACGCAGAGCGCCTCGGACACCCGGAACTGCACGGGGCCCCATGCGAGGCTGCCTAGGAAGAGCATGGAGATGAGCGTGCAAGCGGCATAGGCCGCCGCGATCATGCCCACACGGGCGGTGTGCTTTGCTTTCATGGATGGGTCACCTTCTAAAGGTCGGAGGGCTTTGCTGGACACGCTGCAAAGCCCTCCGAACCCGTGACCGCTGAAAGCGGGCGCCTAGCGCGTCGGCGCCGAGGCCCCCTGCATACCGGAGAGCTTTACTAGCATGACAAGGCCCAGAACCAGGAGGATCCCGATGGAAAGCACTCCTAAAGAAGGATCCCCCGTGAGCGATGTCACGACAGATACTAGCAGAGTGCCCATGACGGATGCATAGCGACCGAAGATATCGAAGAAGCCATAATACTCATTGGATCGCTCTTTGGGGATGATCTTCCCAAAGTAGCTGCGCGAAAGCGCCTGGACGCCGCCTTGGAACATACCCACGAGCACCGCGAGGATCCAGAACTCGAGCGCCGACTTGAGGAAGAAGGCGGCGAAGAGCACGATGGCCACATACGCGGCGACGGCCACGATGATCATCTGCAGCGTTCCAAAACGACCAGCCAGCTTGCCGTAGGCGATAGCGGACGGGAAGGCCACGAACTGCGTCACGAGGAGGGCGAGGATGAGCTGGGTGGAATCGATGCCCAGCGAGGCGCCGTAGCTCGTCGCCATCGAGATGACCGTGTGGACGCCATCGATGTAGAAGAAGAAAGCAAGCATGTAGACGAGGAGCACGCGATCGTGCAGGATGCTCTTGCAGGTTGCGACCAGGCCCTTCAGGGTGTTGAGGATGTTCGCCACAACCCCACCGACCTCATCGCGCTCTTTGCCGAAGCGCTGGCGATACGTGCGCAGCAGCGGAACGGTGAACGCAAGCCACCACGCCCCGGTGACGACGAAGGTGAGGCGCGTGCAAGTCATGGTGTCGAGCCCCAGGACGCCGGGGCCGACGAAGATCAAGGCGATGCAGAGCATGAAGGGGATCGTGGAGCCCACATAACCCCATGCATAGCCCGAACTCGAGACGGCGTCCATACGCTCGTCGGTCGTGACGTCGGGCAACATGGCGTCATAGAAGGTCATAGACGAGTTGAGGCCGATCGTGCAGAGCACGTAGACCACGAGGAACGGCAGGGCCTCCATGGGGATCGCCTGGGCCAGGCAAAGCACGAGGCCGGTCAGGAAGAAGCCTATGAAGAACTTGATCTTGTTCCCCGCGTAGTCGGCAAGGGAGCCCAGGATGGGCATGAGCAGCGCCACCACAAGCGAGGCGATCGTCTGCGCGTTGGCCCATGCCGAGACCAGCTCGGCGGAGCTCGCGCCGGTGTTGATCGCGCTGAAGTAGATGGGAACCACCGAGGTGTTGAGCAGGACGAGCGCGGAATTGCCCACATCGTACATGACCCAGTTGCGCTCCATCGCTGTGTATTTCATCCATGACTCCCGACTCAAAGAACGACACACACGCACTATGGTACGGCAGCGTCCCTCCCTTGCAAGTCAAGATTCAAAGGAGATATGCCGCGAGGTCGGCCAAGATACCGGGCTGGGCGTCTGCGAACCGGCGCCGCTCCCCAACGGCGCGCGAATGCGGGCACGGGAGCCTCCTGAGATCGACATGGTGGGGCCCCGGTGCCGTCAAGACAGGGGCGCTCGCAAAGGGCGGCGATCCCGCAAGACGACGCATCACGAGAGCCCGAGGCGCTCCTTGACCTCGGCCGCCCGACGACGGCTCACCGGAACGACGGCGTCGACTCGGTCGACCTTGAGTTCCATGAGACCGCTTCGCGCGACCTCGATGTCGTGGACGTCATCCAAGTTGACCAGATAGCTTCGATGGACTCGCATGAACCCCTCGGGCGCCAGGCGCTGTTCGAGCGACGAGATCGACTCGTTGATCAGATACGACCCGGAAGGGGTGACGACGCTCGAGTAATCCGCCTTAGCCTCTATGTACACCACGTCGCTCACCGGGATGAACGCCCTCCTGCCCGAGCGCTCGACGGACAGCCTGACGACCCGATCGGAACGCTGGGCCACCTTGCGCGTCGACATCACCAGGGACACCTTGTCGAGCGCCTTCTCCAAGCGGCTCGTCTCGACGGGTTTGAGCACGTAGTCGACCGCATCGAGCTCGAACGCCTCGGCGGCGTACTCCGAGAACGCGGTGACGAAGACGACGATCGGCGGGGTCTTGAGGTTGGCAAGCGTCTCCGCCAGCTTGATCCCACTGGTCCCCGGCATCTGGATGTCGAGGAAGAGGACATCAGGTCGATCGGAGAGGATCTTCTCGACGGCCTCCGTCCCCCCACCAGCCTCGTCGATGGCGCCTATGCGCTCATCTTGGCCGAGCAGATACCTCAGCTCGGCGCGAATGGGCGGCTCATCGTCGACGATCAAGACATTCCACTGGCTTGCCATCTGCCCTCTCTTCCATGTCAATGTGATCCGGCCCCGTGGGGCCACCTTCCCTCGTCAGATGCTTCAACCCGACGTCGATATCATAGCCCCCGCGCGTGCAAGATCATGGGGCTCCCCCACCAGCTCGACGGTCACAGCGGTCCCCACGCCCTCTTCGGACTCGACGCGGATGCCCGACTCCTCGCCAAAGAAGAAGTGGATGCGCATCAAGACGTTGCAGAGCGCGAGGCCGCAACCCCGCTTTATCGATCCGTCCGCGGTCATCGTCTGCGGTTCGGTGGGACCCGGATGCTCGGGATGGTCGAAGAGATGCGCCCTGACCTCCTCACCCATCCCCATGCCGTCGTCAGCCACCACGATCTCGAGACCGCGATCGGTGCGACGCGACTCCAAACGCATGGTGAGCGGCTCGGTCTCGCGCATGGCGTGCTTGATGCAGTTCTCGAGCAAGGGCTGCAGGATGAAGGGCGGGACCTTGCACTGGATCGTGTCAGGATCGATCGCGGATCGGATGCGCAGGCGCCCCTCGCCGTAGCGAGCCTGCATGAGGTTGATGTAGCGGATCCCCTGCTCCACCTCGCGCTCAAGCGTTGTGAGCGCCTCGGAGTCGGAGAGGGTCTGACGATAGTAGTTGGAGAAGTCAATCAGCAGGGATCGGGCCTTCTCGGGCTCGGTGCGTACCAGCGACACGATGGTGCCGATGGTGTTGAACAGGAAATGGGGATCCACTTGGGATTGGAGGGCGCGCAGCTCCACGCGCGCCGACACCTCCGACTGCCGCTCGAGCTCGAAGTTGGCGAGCTGTGTGGAGATGAGGTCGGCGAAGCCCGTGGCGAGGGCGGTCTGGCGGCTGTCGATGTTGCCGAAACGCGGATAGTAGAGTTCGAGCGTCCCCACGCAGCGGCCACGGACGGAGAGGGGCGCCACGATGCCTGCGCGCATGTTGGGGAAGAACTCCATCTCGTCGGCATCGCCCGCGTCGCGCGAGAAGATACTCACATGCTGGCTCTTCACCACCGAGAGCGTCGTGTCGAGGACGACGGGCTGCCCCACCGGGCAGCGCTCGGCCCCGACGCCCAGGCTACTCAGGACCTGCTTGCCGTCGGTGATGCACATGGCCGAGGCCAGCGTCTCGGGCAAGATGATCTGACAGGCTCCCAAGGCGGCGTCGGGGGACATGCCATGACGCGTGTGCATGAAGATCTTGGAGGCGATGCTCAGCGTGCGGTCGGTCGCACTCGAGGTGAGGTCATCGGGGACGACGAAGACGTAGCTGAAGAAGAAGCAGAGCATCACGAGGCCGGCGATGGTGACCACGGCGGGAACGGGGTTGGGGTTCGCGACCAGATCCCATACGAGCAGCCCCAACAAGAAGGGGACGCAGAGCCCCAAGAGTATCGTCGCCACCTGCTGGGCGGCGCGGAGCGTGCGCGTCATGTTTCGAGAAGACGTTTTATGGAACACGCGTGGCGGATGGTTCACGCAGGACCCACTTTCGGTTGTGGCTGTGGCGTCGAACGACTGCATGCATATGGATGCGGGAGGGGGAACCGGCCATGAGGCGGGCGCCCCCTCGTTGAGAGAAGAGCGCGAAAGACTACTCCTCGCGGTCGAATTCCTCGTCAGGGGAAAGCGGCCTGCCGGAGTAGTTGACATGCCCGGTGACCTCGACCATGTCCACACCGTCCACAAAGCGGGCGGCAGCGAGGGCGTAATCGTCAAGGGCACGCTCGAATATCTGCGGGAAGCTCTCGTTGGAAACCGATCCGGTGAAGGGATCCCTCCACACACGACGATCGAGGTTGCCGGCGCGGAGCGGAGGCGTCGTCGTGACGGGATGGGACAGACCGCTCAACAGGGGGTGCGAGCGCGAGACGAGGGAGCCCGCCGGCTCGATCATCTTGTACACGAAGCGCATGTCGGCCACCGCCCCGCCATACTCACCCGGAGAGATCTGGATGCCATACACCCTGCTCGCGATATGGCTCATGAGCACGCCCGCGACGAGATCGATGCGCGGGGTCGAGGCGAGCTCGGCATGGGGAGGGCGCTCGGCCGCGGTCATGCCGTCGCATGCAAGCTGGAGCATGAGGACATCCAGGTCGCTCTCTATCACCGCGTGGACGTGGTCTCCGTGGCTCTCGAGGGATCCATCGGCCTCCATGATCCCCCACTGCTGGTCGTATACGAAGGGGTGCGCGTTGCGGTCGAGGACGTAGTGCGAAAGCAGGCCGAGGGCGAAGGCGCGCCCAAGGGAGGCATCGCGCTGATTGATCTTGCTCACGCCCTCACGCAGGACGGAAAGCTGGCGCGACATGCGCGAACGATGCATGCGGCGAGCGAGCTCGCGGCAGTCCCCAATGGAGAGCGACTTGAAGCGGAAGAAGAAGGGGTCGGGTCCCTGGTTGCCCAAGAGGAAGCACATGCGCTCCTCATCCGTCGACACGATCCCGGCGGGCAAACGATCCACGCTTTGCTCGCCGAAGAGGCGATGCGTGAGCAATGCAGGCATAGCAGGTCCTTTCCATATCAGATGCGTCTGTGCTCCATTATTCCCCGCTCGCAGCTCCTGAATCAGAGTCCATAGAGCAAGAAGACCCCGACGGGCGAATGCCCATCGGGGTCGACTGAAAGGAACTCGCACAAAGCGCTTCGCCGATTAGGCGGAGTACTTGTTGCGCTCACCAAAGGTGCCGGACTCCACGATCCAGCCATCCTTCATGATGACATCCATGTTGTCGGGGGTGAGGGTGTGGATGTCGGAGGCGACATCGCCGTTCACGACCAGCAGGTCGGCGCACTTGCCGGCCTCGAGCGAGCCGGTCTCGCCCTCACAATGGCACATCTTGGCGCCGTTGAGGGTGGCGCAGGTGATGGTCTCGACCGGGGTGAAGCCGACCTTGTCGACGAAGTCGTACATCTCGTCGATGGTGACGTAGCCGTAAGGGGTCACGAAGGAGAAGGAGTCGGAGCCGATGGTGAAGATGACGCCGCGCCTCTTCGCCTCGCGCAGGCAGTCGTAGTTGCGCTGAAGCTCCTTCTCGACCAGGGTGCCCTCGTACTTGTCGTGGATCTCGGGCACATAGACCGGCGGATAGGTGGAGTACCACGTGGGCAGGAAGCCGATGGTCGGGGTGAAGAAGGTGCCCTGCTCGGCCATGAGGTCCATGGTGCGCTCGTCGATGTCGAAGCCGTGGATCAGCTGCTCGCAACCAAAGCGGACCGAGTCATAGGCGGCGGAGTGGGAGTTGTAGCAGTGGCTCCACACGGGGATGCCGACCATCTTGGCCTCGTCGATCACGGCCTTGATCTCCTCGGCGCAGTAGTGCTGGTCGCGGCCGGAATCCCAGCGCCAGATGCCGCCGCCGGTCGCCCAGATCTTGATGGCATCGGGGTTCTCGCGCAGACGACGACGGACGGCCTTGCGCAGATCCCACGGACCGTCGACCTGGTCGCCCCAAGGATGGGACTCTTTGTTCTCGAGCTGGCTGCAGTGATGGGAATCGCCATGGCCGGCGGTGCGGCAGAATCCGAGGCCCGTCGCGTAGATGCGGGGGCCCTTGAAGACGCCGTTGTTGACGCAGTCGCGGACCTGGATGCCGAAGCGCCCGATCTCGCAGACGGTGGTCAGGCCATGGGTGAGGCAGTCATAGGCCTGCTTGACGGCGACGGCCTGCTTCTCGAGGAGCGGCTGCATGACCCAGTCGGTGTCGTCGTCGGTGAGGTTGCCGGAGAAGTGCAGGTGGGTGTCGATGAGGCCGGGCATAACGGTCTTGCCAGAGGCATCGATGACCTCGTAACCGCCATCGGCGGGCACGTCCTCGCGCTTGCCGGCATACTCGATCTTGCCGTTCTCGTCGACCAGGACCAGGGAGTCCTCGATCGGATCGGCGCCGGTGCCGTCGATGAGCTTGCCGCCTACGATTGCATACTTCTGAGACATGGTTCCTCCTTATGGAACTCGATGGTGACGGGACCGGCGGCGTTGGGGGTTCGCCGCCGTCCGCAAGCGACGGGAGCCGGATGGCGTGGAGCACAGATCGGCTCCCGAGATGCCCAGATTCGTGCCGGAACGATTGCCCGGGCACGGGAGGGGCCGGGAAAGGCCCTCATCCCAGAGGTGATCACGCGGTTTTGCGCGCCTTGGTGGCGAACATCAGGATCAGCCCCACGGCCAGCCACCCGATGACGATCGACCATTCCACGAGGTTGAGGGAGGCCGGGCTGAAGGGGAGCACGAGCAGGCCGATGATCACCGCACCCGCGGCGATGGCCAGGCAGATGCCGAACTTGCCACCGGGGACCTTGTAGGGACGGGGAAGATCGGGCTCGGTGAAGCGCATCTTCAGGCAGGCCAAGGCGACCATCGTGCAGGACAGGATGAAAGCCAGGGCGGAGACGTTGGTCAGCGGGATGAGCATGTTCTTGCCCAAGAAGGGACCGATGACCGTGATGACGGCGAGGACGATGCAGGCGAGCTTGGGCGCGCCGGACTTCTCGTCGACCTCGGCGAACTGCTCGGGCAGCTGGCCCTTGCGGCCCATGGCGAGCATGATGCGGCTCGTGGCGCCGTAGAAGGAGTTCATGGGTCCCATAGGCCCGAGCGTCGCGATCACGAGCATGGCCACGTAGAGGATCATGTTGATGTTCTTCAGGCAAGCAAGGGCGGGAACGGGCTGCTCGACGAACTCATGCCAAGGGAGGATGGTTCCGAAGGAGTAGATGCAGACCATGTAGAAGCCGCCGGCAGCGAGGAGCGCGAGGGTGATGATTTTGCCGAACTTGTTCCAGTTCAGGCCCTCGGCGGCCTCCTCAGCCTGCTGGGGGATGGTGTCGAACCCGGCGTAGAAGAACGGGGTGAGCACCAGAACCGAGACGATGCCCGCGAGCAGGCTTCCGCTCTCGGTGGCAGCGACGCCGCCGCCGGCACCGGAGACCTGTGAGAAGACGGGCATCGCGTTGCTGGGCGAACCGGTGAAGATAGAGACGCCCATGGCGAGCAGCATACCGCAGAGCAGGGCCTTGGTGAGGAAGGCCTGCAGTTTGGCGGCCGAGCTGGCACCGCGGAAGTTGAGGTAGATGACGTAGCAGGCGAAGCCGAGCGCGATGAGGGTTGGGAAGAGGTAGACGTCGGCACCGAGGATGGTGTAGAGCTTGACCGCGCGCAGGAACTCGAGGCCCGGCAGGCTACCGAACATGTCAGAGACGAGCGTGGAGATCGCGATGGCCTCCCACGGGCACAGGATGCCGTTGCCCAGGGCGAGGAACCAACCGGTGATGTAGGACGCGGTGTGGCCGAAGGTGCGATCGACATACTCGACGATGCCGCCCGAGACGGGGATGGCCGCCGTGAGCTCGCCGAACACCGCTCCGATGGGAACCAGGGCGATAGCGCCCAAGAGGAATGCGATCATAGCGGGAACAGGGCCTCCGCCAACGACCATCCAGTCGCCAACCTGGAGCACCCAGCCAGTGCCGATGATGGCACCGAAACCGATGGTGAAGAAGTTCCAAAGCGAGAGGGTCTTCTTCATCCCGCCCTGTTCGGTGGTGGTATCCGCCATTTGCACGCCCCCTTTCTCTTGTCACGGGAACCGCGCGGTCGCGGCCCCTCCTCCAATGCGCATGCGTGCGCTCTTTCCAGTGAGTACGATACGTTCGCCGTCCGTTCGCCACCCATACGAACCGATTGGAGGAAGGGGCGGGGAAACGAACGGAGGCCAAATGCCGACGAACGGCTGACCGGGCCTCCCATCCACCCGTTCGACCCCGGCCTCTGAAAGGCATCCGCCTCGAGAGCGACCCCGCACGTGATATGCTTTTGCGCGAACAGCGAATCAGCAGGTTGGAGCCGGCCATGGACCCAATGTTCACCCCACAGAGCGAAAGGATGCGCCCGGGCGGGCGCTCGGGCGACGCCCGTCAAAACGAGGGCGCCCGTTATCCTCGCAGCGCCGCCCTCGCCGGCTCCCGTCGCCATCTGGGACCGCTCAATCGACCCGACGCGACGAATCGCGCCGCCGGGACCTCCCCCGAGCGGCCTCGGCGCCTGAGCCATCCGTCGGACGGGCCCTCAAGGTCCGCACGCGGGACGGACGCGAGCGCACACGGCGTCATCGGCAGCCGAGTGGGATCCCGCAGCCGGGGATTCGCTCCGGGGAATCGGCGCGGCGCCACACGATTCGGCGGCAGATCCCGCGCGGTCAGGGGCGGGCTGTCCCCCGTCATGATGGCAGGGGCCGCGATCCTGCTCTGCCTCGTCATTGGAGGAGGATGGGCGCTCGTGCGCGCACTGACGACCCCTGCGCCACAGCCCAGCCCCATCCCTGTGGCCGACGCGCTCGAGCCCTCGCTTCGACGCATCGACATCGACATCAAGACCCCGCGCGTCGGCCCGACCCCCGAAAGCGAATGGAAGAAGGGCGAGGTGCCCTACCTCTTCCAGACCGATCCCGCGTGGGCGAAAGAGCCCTATGCGGGAGCGACCATCAAGGAGAGCGGCTGCGGACCCACCTGCCTTTCCATGATCTACATCGCCCTCACGGGAAAATCCGACATGAATCCCGTCGGCATGGCCGACTTCAGCGAGGAGAACGGATATGTTCAGGAGGGCATGACCGCATGGACCCTCTTCACCGACGGCGCCGCCCAGCTCGGTATCGAGGGAGAGGTGCTGCCCCTGTGGGGCCCCACTGTCACCGAGGCGCTCGAAGCGGGCAAACCGCTCGTCTTCAACGTGAAGCCGGGCGATTTCACCACAGTGGGGCACTACATCGTGGTGAGCGGCCTCACCGATGAGGGGATGCTCGTCGTCCACGACCCCAACAGCTATGAGCTGAGCGCCATGGCATGGGATCTGCAGCACATACTCGACCAGACCTCGAACATCTGGGCCTTCTCCCTCGCCTAAGGCACCTGCCCCAACAACCTATCGTCCTCTTCGCCTCGATCCTGCACGCAGGAGGGGTGGCGTATGCCGATGGGCCCTCGGCCCGCTCTACGCCTTGCCTGCGATCGATGCGCCAAGGGCCGCGAAGGGGTCCGTGTCGTCACCAGGAAACGAAAAAGCGCCCCGGCCGAGAAGGCCGGGGCGCCATACAGGGGACGTGTCCGCTCGGAACTAGCCGGTGATGCGGGTGCCGGAGAGGCCGGCCATGGTCTCGGCGGCCTTGTCGAGGGCGCCGATGATGCAGGTGCGGCCCTTGCGGGAGCGCGCGAACTTGATGGCGGCGCGGACCTTGGGCTCCATGGAGCCCTTGCC
>JAXDWR010000033.1:0-5156 GCA_034088265.1 Collinsella sp.
ACCGGAAGTCAAATTCCTCGGCTTCTAGGGCCCCGAAGCCCACGTTTCGTCGTGCGGGCTCACCGTCTCGGAAAAACGCCTCCGCGCCTCGGGTCGCCTCGACCCCCGCTCGCCCCGCCAGCGTCCCTGCCGTGCGGAAGCCCATAAACGCCTATGCCGCGCCCGGCAAGGGGAAGCCCGCCCTCAAGAAGAAGGCGGCGGCCCCCTCCAAGCGCCCTGGCGCCCAGCTGTCGCCCCAGGGGAAGCGGAGTGCCGCGTCCCGTCCCTCGATGCGCGTCGCCGCCGCATCCGGCTCCCGCGCCCAGGCTCCCGCCCCGTCCGCCCGCCCATCCGCGCCCCGTCCCTCCAAGCCGGCGATGAAGCGGCTCGTGAGCGTGGCCGCCGCGCCCAAACCGCAGGCATCGGGACCCAGGTTCGCCGCTCTCAGCTCCCTGCTCTCCAAGATCCCGAAGCCCGCCGCCTCGCGTGGGGTCGTCTTCGGCGTGCTGGGCGCCGTCGCCCTCATCGCGCTTTTGGCCATCGTCATCATCAACTCTGGCATCTTCGCTGCGACGGACGTGAGGATATCGGGGAGCGAGCATGTCTCACGTGAATCTGCGGAGCAGCTGATCGACCTTCCCGAAGGGACGACGCTGCTCAACGTGAGCGAGGATCACATCGTCGACAATCTGATGCAGAACCCTTGGGTCGCTGGTGTCGATATCGAGCGCCAGTTCCCCCACACGCTCATCATCACCCCTCGTGAGCGCGCCGTGTCCGCCCTCGTCTACATCGCCGCCGACGACATCGCCTGGGCGATAGGCGACGATGGCTGCTGGATCGCACCCATATCGCTCGCGGTGACGGTCGATGCCGAGGGCAACGTCACCGAGAGCGGGATCATCTCAGACGACGCCCCTCCCGCGACGCAGCCCGCCGATGCGGGGGAGCCGGCACAGCAGGGGGGCGATGCGTCTCAGGCGGCGGACGCCGGGCAACAGAACGGCGCCGACCCGGGCGCAAGACAGCTCTCCGGCCTCGAGGCGGCCCAGCAGATGGCGCATGACATGGGTGCCGTGCTCTTCATCGATGTGTCGACGAGCGTGTCCCCCTCGAGCGGGAGGGCCGTCGACTCCGACGTGGTGCTCGCCGGTCTGAAATACGCCGCCGGGTTCTCCGAGGACTTCCTCTCCCAGGTCAAGTTCCTCTCGATCCCCTCAGAGGAGGCGATCGCCGCGAACCTGGTGTCGGGTGTCGAGGTGGCCTTGGGTGCCCCCGATGACATCTCAAAGAAGGAGCGGGTGGTCACGAAGCTGCTCGAGCAGGAGCAGGGCGTCACCTACGTGGACGTCAGAACCCCTGACGCCTATACATTCAGAAGCGTTCCAGAATAGGCGTCCCATCACGTGCTTCGATTCTCATCGGTGAACGGTTGGGCCATCTACCTGCGGAGTATTTCCCAAATTCACATTTCGGAGCGTATGCGTTTGACTTGAAGTGGGAAATCGTGCAAAGATACCATGATTTACCTCGACGTTTAATCTCAACTTGAGGGTTAAAGTCGCCGTAGTTTATTCGCAATTATGCGTACACGGATATTCGGAGGACCGACGCATGCACGAGAACGAGATCAACAACTATCTTGCCGTCATCAAGGTGGTCGGCGTTGGCGGCGGTGGCACCAACGCGGTCAACCGCATGATCGAGGAGGGCATCCGCGGCGTCGAGTTCGTTGCGATCAACACCGATGCCCAGGCTCTCGCGATCTCCGATGCCGACATCAAGGTCCACATCGGCACCGACCTGACGCGCGGCTTGGGAGCCGGCGCCAACCCCGAGGTCGGCCGCAAGGCGGCTGACGAGAGCCGCGACGACATCGCCGAGGCCCTCGCGGGCGCCGACATGGTCTTCATCACCGCGGGCGAGGGCGGTGGCACCGGCACCGGCGCCGCACCCATCGTCGCTGACATCGCCATGAACGAGGTGGGCGCCCTGACCGTCGCCGTCGTCACCAAGCCCTTCACCTTCGAGGGCCGCAAGCGCAAGAAGGCCGCCGAGGAGGGCATCAAGACCCTGTCCGACAGCGTCGACACCCTCATCGTCATCCCCAACGACAAGCTCCTCGACATCGCCGAGAAGAAGACGACCATGCTCGAGGCCTTCTCCAACGCCGACGGTGTCCTGTCGCAGGGCACCCAGGGCATCACGGACCTCATCACCGTCCCGGGCGTCATCAACCTCGACTTCGCCGACGTCAAGACCATCATGCGCCAGGCCGGCACCGCCATGATGGGCATCGGTGTCGCCTCCGGTGACTCCCGAGCCGTCGATGCGGCCCAGCAGGCCATCTCCAGCCGCCTCCTCGAGAGCTCGATCGATGGCGCCACCCGCGTCCTCCTCTCGATCGCCGGATCCAAGGACCTTGGCATCCAGGAGATCAACGACGCTGCCGACCTCGTCGCCAACGCCGTCGATCCCGAGGCCAACATCATCTTCGGTACGGTCGTCGACGAGTCCCTGGGCGATCAGGTCCGCATCACCGTCATCGCGACCGGGTTCTCCGACGCCAACGTCAACCGCCAGGACGACCTCTTCGCCCAGTCGCGCGTCCAGACGAAGGCTGCCGACCCCGAGCCCGCGCCCGCCGCGCCCACGCGCAACGTCGGTGGGGCCGAGCTCCCCAACTTCGGCAACGACCAGTTCGAGCTCCCCGACTTCCTCAAGCGCGGCAGCTTCTAGGCGCGCGCCCGTTCCGTCTTGACCGACGGCCCGGATCCCGATGGGGGTCCGGGCCGTTTTGGCATCGTGGGGGAGGCGGCTCGATCCCAGCGGTCGGGTCCATCCCGCGTGTCCCAAGCACCCCGGAGGTTCCCATGCAGCGTCACACGATCGACGGCATTACGTTCACGGGCGATCTTGAAGGCGCCGTCCGCTTCGGCTTCACCGAGCGGACGGGTGGCGTCTCCCTGTCCCCGTATGCATCCCTCAATCTCGGCATGAACGTGGGTGACGACCCCGAGGCCGTGCGCGAGAACCGGCGGCGAGCCCTCGCGGCGCTCGGTGCGGGGACCCTGATCGACGAGCTCGTCGTGCCGAGCCAGGTCCACGGGGACCACATCGTGCTCGTCGACTCCGCGGATCCCCTCGATCTCGCGAGGGCACGCTCGGAGGCGAGGGATGGGGCCGACGCCGTCGTCTGCACGGTCCCTGGGATCCCGGTCCTTTTGTGCTTCGCCGACTGCGTCCCGGTCATCCTCACGCTGGGTGATAGGGGGTTCGCCGTGGTCCATTCGGGATGGAGGGGGACATATGCGCGGATCGCGGCCAAGGCGGCGCGTGTGCTCGCCTCCGCCGTCGGCGCTTCCACCAGCGAGATAAAGGCCTACATCGGTCCGCATATCCTCGGTGATGAATACGAGGTCTCAACGAAACTTCTGCATAAGTTCTCGCTGGAATTTGCTAACATACGGAGAAGTGACGACAGGCTGCTCGACCTGTCTTCCGCCATTCGTCTGTCACTTGAGGAATCAGGAGTCCCTCGTTGCGAGATCCACGACCCTCTTCTGTCCACGATGCGCCAGAACGAGCGCTTCTTCTCTTATCGCAAGGAAAACGGAATATGCGGACGACATGGGGCGATAGCCTACCTGTCGTGAGCCGTCGAGGCTTCTTGGCCGCGGCCCTCGGCACCGTCGCCCTCTCTGTGCTGCCCGCCTGCTCGTCCTCCACGGGCTCGAGCCAGATCACCGTCGCGGGTTCCACGACCTGCCTGCCCATCGCCGAGGTGGCGGCCGAGGTCTTCACCGAGAAGACAGGCGTGCGCGTCCTGGTCTCCGGCCTTGGCTCAAGTGCGGGGATCGAGGCCGTCTCGAACGGGACGGCCGACATCGCGACCTCCTCGCGCGGCCTCAACGCCGAGGAGCAGGCATTGGGTCTCACCACGATCCCGATCGCCCATGACGGCATCGCGGTGATCGTCAACCCCGACAACCTCGTCTCCAACCTGAGCGTCGACCAGCTCCGTTCCATCTATTCAGGAGCGGTGACCAATTGGTCCGAGGTGGGCGGTGAGGACCTCGCCATCCAGCTCGTCAACCGTGACGAGGCATCGGGCACCCGCGAGGCCTTCAAGTCGATCGTCATGGACGGGGCGTCTTTCGATCGTCGTGCGGCGGTCCTCTCCGGTACCGGCCAGGTGCGCGATGTCGTGAGCCGCTCCCGCGGGGCGATCGGCTACATCTCCCTTGGATTCGTGGAGTCCGAATTCACCGAGACGAAGGTCCGTGCCCTCAGCGTCGATGATATCGAGCCGAGTGAGCACACGATCGCGAGCGGGGAGTACCCTATCTCGCGTGACCTCTTCTTCTTCATCAAGGGCGAGCCCTCCGAGGATGCCCGCGACTACATCGAGTACGTCCTCTCCGACGCCATGGACTCGCAGATCCGCGATGCCGGCTTCATCCCGGTCGTCCATGACGCGTCGACTGGAAAGGGGGAGTGGGCATGATGGAGGAGACCAAAGCGTCCTCCAACCGACACGAGGGGGCCTCGCGCAAGCGCGATCTCGCCCTCGTTTCCCGGAGCACCTACCTCAAGGAGCGCGGGCTCCAGTACCTGTTCTTCGCCTGCGCCTCGCTTGCGGTCGTCACCGTCGTCTTGATCTTCGCCTTCACGATGCTCCAGGCCGCCCCGGTCTTCACCGATATCGGTCTGGCCAACTTCTTCAGCCTCACTTGGGCTCCCACCGAGGGCAGCTACGGCATCCTCTCCCTCCTCGCGGGATCGGGCCTTGTCACCGCGGGCGCCCTGGTCTTGGGCGTCCCGCTCGGCGTGGGCACCGCGGTCTACCTCACCGAGATCGCCTCGGACCGAGTGCGCAACCTCATCAGCCCCGCCGTCGACCTCCTTGCCGGCATCCCCTCGATCATCTACGGCTTCTTCGGCATGGTGATCATCCGCCCCGTGGTGGCCGAGCTGACCGGTGGCATGGGCTTCGGTGCGCTGACGGCATGGTTCGTCTTGGCCATCATGATCGTCCCCACCATCACGACGCTCACGATCGATGCCCTCAACTCCATACCCATGGGTATCCGCGAGGCATCCTATGCCATGGGGGCCACCAAGTGGCAGACGATCTACAAGGTCGTCTTGCCCGCGGCGCGCTTCGGTATCGTCGA
>JAXDWR010000034.1:0-2295 GCA_034088265.1 Collinsella sp.
CCCCCGGCGTTCTTTTTGGGGGCGGTCTAACTGGGGACCCGGCCCGCGTGACACATGTGTAAAACCCGGCCCAACGACGCCCTGAACCGCCCGAGGGGCGCCCGCGTCGGCGGGCGCCCTTCGTTTTAGGAGCACGATCAGAGATCGATGTGGCTCTCCTTGATGGGGAAGGGAGCCGAGAAATGACAGGCGCAGCAGTGCCCGCTCGCAACCTCAGCGAACTCGGGAGCCTGCTGGGAGCAGATCTCCTGGGCGATCGGGCAACGCGTATGAAAACGGCAGCCCGAAGGCGGGTCGATCGGCGAGGGCGGGTCGCCGGCGAGGATGATGCGCTTGCGCGTCCTCTGGATGTCCGGATCGGGGACGGGAACCGCGGAGAGCAGCGACTGGGTGTAGGGGTGATGAGGCTCAGCGTAGAGCGTCTTCCAGTCCGAGAGCTCGACCATCTTGCCAAGATACATGACGGCGACGCGGTCCGAGATGTGCTGGACGACGGAAAGGTCGTGCGCGATGAACAGGTAAGCGGTGCCGAACTTGTCCTGAAGATCCTTGAGCAGGTTGAGGACCTGGGCCTGGATCGAGACGTCGAGAGCGGAGACGGGCTCGTCGCAGATGATAAGCTTGGGGCGGAGGATGAAGGCACGGGCGATACCGATGCGCTGGCGCTGACCACCCGAGAACTCATGGGGATAGCGGTTGATGTGCTCGGGGTTGAGGCCGACGACTTCGAGGAGCTCACGAACGCGCTCGATGCGCTCCTCCTTGGTCCCAACACCGTGGATGGTCATGGGTTCGGAGACGATCTCGCCGATGGTCATACGCGGGTTGAGGGAAGCGTAGGGATCCTGGAAGATGAACTGCATGTCGCGGCGCATCTCCTTGAGCTCACGCTTGTTCATGGCCGCGACGTCGCGGCCCTCGAAGAACACCTTGCCGGCCGTGGGCGGGGTGAGGCGCATGATGGAGCGACCTGTGGTCGACTTGCCGCAGCCGGACTCGCCGACCAAACCGAAGGTCTCACCAGGATAGATCTCGAACGAGACATCGTTCACCGCGGAAACGACGCGCTTGGCGAAACGGCCGCCAAAGGCACCAGAGCCAGCAGGGAACTCCTTGCATAGGTGCTCAACTTTGAGCAGAGGGGTCTTCTCAGCCATTTAAGCCCTGCCTCCAATCAGAGAGGGGTCGAGGACATCCGGGGTTCCCGTGGCGATCTTGCCGCGGGAGCGCGAGGTATCGGGCGCGTTCTTCTTGACGAACTCCTCGTCGCCCGCGAAGTGGCAGGCGGAATAGTGTCCGGACGCCGTGGTGTGGTGCTCGGGAAGCTTCTCGTGGCAGATGTCCTTGGCATAGGGGCAGCGAGGCGCAAAGGGGCAGCCGGTGGGAAGGTTCATCAGCGAGGGAGGGTTGCCGTGGATCGGCGTGAGCGGCTTCTTCTCGTCGATGGCCTGCTCGGGGATGGAGCGGATGAGACCCCAGGTGTAGGGATGACGGCTGTCGTAGAAGATCTCATCGGCCGTGCCGAACTCGACAGGGCGACCAGCGTACATGACCATGATCTTGTCGGCGATGTCAGCGACGACGCCCAAGTCGTGGGTGATCATGACGATGGCGTTGCCGTTCTTCTCCTGCATCTCCTGCATGAGCTCGATGATCTGCGCCTGGATGGTCACGTCGAGCGCCGTCGTGGGCTCATCGGCGATGAGGATGTCAGGGTCGCATGCAAGGGCCATGGCGATCATGACGCGCTGACGCATTCCGCCCGAGAACTGATGCGGGTACTCGTTGACGCGCTTCTCGGGCTCCGGGATGCCCACGAGGTCGAGCAGCTCGGTCGCACGAGCGAGAGCCTGCTGCTTGGTGTAGCCGCGATGCAGGCGCAGCCCCTCACCGACCTGCTTGCCGATCTTGTAGACCGGGTTGAGCGAGGTCATGGGATCCTGGAAGATCATGGCGATATCGTTGCCGCGGATGTGCTGCATCTCCTCCTCGGACATGTCGAGAAGGGACTTGCCGCGATAGAGGACGCGACCGCCCTCGATCTTTCCAGGAGGCATCGGGATGAGGCCCATGATCGTCATGGCGGTCACGGACTTGCCGGAACCGGACTCACCCACGACGCCGAGGGTCTCGCCACGGTCGAGGGTGTAGGAGACCCCATCGACCGCATGGACGACGCCGTCCTCGGTGTGGAAGTACATCTTGAGGTTGTCGACCTCCAGCAGGTGCTGCCCCTCGGGAATGGGAAGGGTCTTGAGATCGACGTGCTTGTTCTTATCCTTCTTCATGTGCTTT
>JAXDWR010000035.1:0-7786 GCA_034088265.1 Collinsella sp.
TGCCGCGGGAGGAAACCACGGGAACGGTGTACGGCAGGAGAGCCATCTCGCGAGCGCGCTTGATGGCGTTCGAGATGTCGTGCTGATGCTGCGTGCAAGCGCCAGTGACGCGACGGGGCTTGATCTTGCCACGATCGGTCATGTACTTGCGAAGGAGCTGAGTATCCTTGTAATCGATGTACTCAGTGCCCTCCTTGCAGAACTGGCAGTACTTACGACGCGGCTGACGTGCAGAATAATCATTAGCCATGTCAAAATACCTTTCGTTTGGCGCATACACGATCGGATCGCGACGCGCCCCTCACTGAATCAGGTGAACACCCGGTCGTCATCCCCCAATGGGGGTTAGAACGGGATGTCCTCATCGTAGACGTCGACCGCAGGGGGAACCTGTGCGGGCATCTGCGGGGCGGGCGCGGACATGGGAGCGGCATCGTATCCGCCCTGACCATATCCGGACTGGCCGTAGCCGCCCTGGCCGCCACCCTGCTGACCGCGCGAGAGGAACTCGATCTCATCGACGATGACCTCGAGCTTGCTCCTGCGCTGGCCGTCGCGCTCCCAAGAGCTGTAGCGAAGCTTGCCCTCGATCGCGACTTTCGACCCCTTGGAGAGATAGCGGCTCACAGCCTCCGCCCGGGTCCCGAACATCGTGCAGTCCACGAAGTTGGGGTAATCCTCCCACTCGCCGGTCTGGGGGTTGCGACGGCGGTCGTTGACCGCGACACCGAAGGAGAGGACCTGGGTCCCGCTCGCCGTGGCGCGCAACTCCGGATCGCGCGTGAGGTTGCCGGAGATATTGACTCGGTTGATGCTCATACGTAACTCACTACCTCTCTCGCACCCATAGAATGGATGGGTGCCCAAACAGGATTCCCTACTCCTTGTCGTCGCGGCGGACGATCATGTGGCGAACCACGGCATCAGTGATGCGCAGAACGCGGTCGAGCTCGGCGATCTGGGTGGGATCTGCATGGAAGTTGATGAGGGTGTAATCACCTTCGGTGAGCTTGTCGATCTCGTAGGCGAGCTTGCGCTTGCCCCACTCGTCAACGTTGTCGACCTTGCCATCACCCTCGGCGATCGTGGTGTCGATGCGCTTCATGACAGCGAGACGGGTCTCGGGGTCGAGGGTCGGGTCGACGAAGAACAGCAGTTCATAAGCCTTCATTTTGTCACCTCCTCTGGGCATAAGGCCCCGGGTCGTGAAGGTGCGCCCGGAGCAGGAAAAGACCTGATAACTATATCCGTTTGGTCTTCAGTCCTCAAGGGACGCCCCATCGCGCCGCACTACCTCCACAAATCACCATCCCTTTGGCGTCGCTACGACCATTCTCACCTATATGCGAGCGCACTTGTATTCGCCGCACCTCACCCAACCCTTCGGCCGGCCTTTCGGGAATCCAACTTCAGCTGATGGAGGGTGGGGGCCAGGTCACCAAAATCCCCATATCGAATGGGCATCTTCACGAAAAGATCGATTCAGGGTATCTGGAAAGCCCGATAAGACCGGCGCCCCTTCCAAAGAAGGGGCGCCTCATCATCAGCTATGTATGTCGATCGGGCCCTTGGGATCGTCATCCCCTCCCGACGAGACCGGATCATCGCCGACCTCATCACCCTTGACCGGATCATCGCCGGCATCGTCCGCCGTGACGGGAGGCAAGGGGATCGATGAGGGAGGGACTGGTTCGCCGGAAGCGGCAGGGCAGGCCTGTTGGTCGGCATCCCTCGATCCCCCATCGCCCAGATCATCGCCGCACCTGGATGGATCGGGTTTGATGGGAGAGGTGGGCGTTGAGCTGTCAGCGCGACCGATAACTCCGTCAGGCAACGGATCAGACGAGACGCCCCAGCGACCTATGTCGAATCGGCTGAACCACTGCCCCATGGCATTGATGCTCACCATCTGCATAGATATCGCTATGGCGTTCCCCACGAAGAACACGAAGATGAAAACGATCATCAACAGCAACACGATGGATGGACCGGCCTGCAACAGGCCATTCAGGATCATGAGGTCGGGGTGCGCTCCGTAGTATGAATTGCCAAGACCATGGAGCGCGACCGCTCCTCCGGCGAAGGCCACGGCACCTCCGGCGAAGGCCACGGCGGAGAGGAACCCCACCACAGCCATATAGAACCCCGTGACCAGCCCACCGATCACGGACACCGCGAACGCATGGAGGAATCCCCCGAAATCGCGAGCGATCATCTGGCACAGCCTGTCGAGGCGCCAACCCGCGCTGAAGGAGTCATACACGGTCGCCCTCATCATGGCGGCCGTTATGAAGGTCGATGCGAGGATGTTCAGGACCATGGGAACCAGGGCGATCAACCCCATGCTCGCGATGATCCCGGCGGTCTCGAAGCCGCCAAACCACATTCCAAAGGGCACGGCGGCATTGAGGGACACGGCGTTGATACCGAAGATGACACCGTTGAGGATGCCAACCGAGATGAACATGGTGATGCTCACGATCAGCGCGATACCACCCGTCTTGAAGATCTTGCCGTAATCCAAATCACGCTGTTTGGGAGATGAGTCCGCACCCCATGCGGTGAGACGGGCCCACTCGAACGCATACCCGAGAACGCAAATCTGACCAAGCAGGGGAATCCATCCAACAAGCGTGAGGATGGCGATGGGTTTATACCATCCCTTCTCGCGCGTCAGCATCTTCAGGGACGATACGAATCCCATTTCACGCGATGACATCGTGCGCTCCTTCCATCTCATCCATATCTCCAACCAGCTCCGCGCCGTACGGAACCGGGGAATGTCCGTCGATGCGATGGGTGGAAAACCCGTATCAGCGGCTCATACATCCCGTTGCCTCGACCTTATCTGAAGTGTAGCGATGAAACCTCTCGGTGTGGATCGCTGAGCTTTATTTTAAGGCGTGCTTAAGGCGGTTCGCGGGCAATCCTTAAGCATTAGCTCGCCAAGCGATCGGGCTGGATCTTGATAATGGATATGAAAAAGCCCTCCGTTAGGAAGGGCTTTGATGCGTCAGATGGCGGAGGAGGAGGGATTCGAACCCTCGTACCCGGGAACACCGGGTAAACGGTTTTCGAGACCGCCGCATTCAACCACTCTGCCACTCCTCCGTTAGAAGTGAACATGGCGCATCGCAAGGGACGCGCCATGAGAGTTAACTGGCGGAGAGTCAGGGATGTGAACCCTGGAGACGCTTTTGGCGCCTACACGATTTCCAATCGTGCTCCTTCGGCCACTCGGACAACTCTCCGTTAAATGCGAAAGTCATTGTACCGTAAACGATGGGGAACGCAAAGGGATTTTTTAACATGATTTCCCAAGCACCTTCCAACACCATGGATGGCTCTGGGGTTTAATAAACATATTATAAATAAGATGATATAACCACTTGCATTCAGATATGATGGGTCCGATGGACCAAAAGGCCCCTATCCCCGACACCCATATCCCGCTTCGCAGCGAAAGGTTGTTCGACATGGCCACGGATTCCCTGGCATCCCTTCATTCCACACTCGCGACCATAGCCACCGTGGGCTCGTCCACAGGACAGGTCGCCATTCCCATATGGCTCGAGATGCTCGCGGTCATATTCGCCTCCATCTCGGGAGTGCTGGCCGCTCGGGAACATCGCTTCGACTATCTGGGGGCCGTGGGGCTCGCGGTGGCCTGCGGGCTCGGCGGCGGTCTCATCCGAGACATGATCCTCCAGAAAGGCGATGTGTACATACTCAACCAACCCCTCGCACTCCCTGTTGCCATCGCGACGGCGACATGCGCGTTCATCTTCCCTGCCATCGTGGAGAAACCCGATCGCCTCATCGCCGTGCTCGACATCTTCGCTGTGGGTCTTTATGCGGGGTTGGGCGCCGATAAAGCGATGTATTACAACCTGGAACCGACCGTATGCGTCATGATGGGATTCTTCACCGCTGTTGGCGGCGGCATATTGAGGGACGTGCTCTCGGGCCTCACACCCGCCATCTTCCAAAGCAGCAACTTCTATGCGGTGACTGCCATCGTCGGAGCCCTATCCTATGTCGGCATGGTTGAGAGCTTGGGGCTCCCCAAAGTCATGGCGCTATCCATCTGCGTCGTCATCACCATGCTGCTTCGCTGGGCATCCATACGCTTCGATATCACAACACCTACCGAGGTCGACCTTGGGCATGTGGCCGCTCCCATCAAGAGGATGGGGGGCAAGGCCGTTCGCACTGTCGTGGCGCACGAGAAGCGGTGCTCCGAGCGCAAACGGCCGATGTAGAGCCCCTTTTGACAAGCAATCCTTGGACGTCGTTCACCTGACGGCGTCGATCCCTTCTCCATGCACGCGCTCCCCGGGCTCAGTGACGCCATCTTGACGGTGCAAATCCATCAAGAGCCCCTCTCCAACTGTAAAAGAGGGGTTATGTACGATGTCCCGACCGCAGGCATCGCTATGGCCTTTTTTTCTCGAACGCTAACTGGCCTTTTGCCTTCGATTGAGGGCATCGGAGACGGACCGGTCGGCCTAAGTCGTACATAACCCCTCTTTTACAGTTGAGATCCCTCATTTTTTGGATCTTGAACCCCGTGGGGTCGATATGGAAAGACCGGGCTCCCGCTAGATGGGAGCCCGGTCTTCAAAGGACTGTGGCGTGACTGTGCCATGGCGCGACCTCATCAGGGCGCTGAGCCGTGATGTCACTTCATCGCGCGGGCTGCTGCCTTCTTGCGATCGATGGCATTGAGTAAGCGCTTGCGCAGGCGAATGTGCTTCGGCGTGATCTCGACGAGCTCGTCGTCGACGATGTACTCGAGGGATTCCTCGAGCGAGAACGTACGGGGAGGGACGAGTTGGACGGAGATATCGGATGTGGAGGAGCGCTGGTTGCCGAGGTTCTTCGTACGTGCGATGTTGACCACCATGTCGCCCGGCTTGTTGCGCTCACCGACGAGCATGCCCTCATAGCACTCGGTTCCGGGCTCGACGAACAGGGCACCGCGCTCCTGCAAGGTTCCCAGAGCATAGGAGACGGCCTTCTCGGTGCTCATGGAGATCATGGCTCCGTTGTTCCTTCCACCGATCTCGCCTGCGTAGGGGCCATATTCGAGGAAGGTGTGGTAGAACACGCCCTCGCCATGGGTCACGTTGAGCACGCGGTTCTTAAGACCCATGATGCCACGAGTGGGGATGCGGAACTCGATATGGGTGACCGTGCTGCCAGGCTGCATGTCAGTCATGGTGCCGCCTGCGTTGCCGAAGACCTCGATGACCTTGCCGGCATAGGTGTCCGGGCACTCGACGACAGCCTGCTCGATGGGCTCAAGGGTGTTGCCGGCGTCATCCTTCTTGAAGAGGACGCGCGGGCGACCGACCTGGAACTCATAGCCTTCGCGGCGAAGCGTCTCCATGAGGACGGAGAGATGGAGGATGCCGCGGCCCGAGACCTCGACGCCGCTCTTGTCGGGGAGCTCCTCGATGCGCATGGTCACGTTGTTCTCGCCCTCGGTGAACAGGCGCTCCTTGAGCTGACGAGCACCCACGATGTCGCCATCGCGACCCACGAGCGGGGAGGTCGAAGCCTCGAAGACGATGGAGAGGGTCGGCGGGTCGATCTCGATCGGATCGAGCTCGACGGGATCCTCGGGATCCGTGTAGACATCGCCGATGTCGGTCGAGTCGACGCCGACCACCGCAGCGATATCACCGGCACCGACTTCGGTGCACTCGGTGCGACCCAGATAGTCGAAGGTGAAGAGCTGCTTCACGGTCGCCGTGGTGCGCTCTCCGCCGTTCTTGACGACGAGGATGCTATCTCCCTGGTGAATGGTTCCGGAATACACGCGGCCGATGCCGATGCGACCGACGAAGTTGGAATGGTCGATGGTCACGCACTGCATCGCGAGGGGGCCGTCGATATCCACATCCGGAGCGGGGAGATCGTTGACGATCATGTCCAGGAGCGGGTACATGTCCATGTTGCCATCCTCGGGATCGAGGCGGGCGTACCCGTTGACACCGGAGGCGTAGACAACGTGCTCCATGGCGAACTCGAGCTGATCGTCGCTCGCACCAAGATCGGCCATGAGATCGAGGCAGTCGTTGAACGCGCGCTCGGGCTCGGCGCCGGGGCGGTCGATCTTGTTGATGACGACCATGATGGAGAGCCCAGTGTCGATGGCGTGGCGCAGCACGAAGCGCGTCTGGGGCATGGGTCCCTCGAACGCATCGACGAGCAGCAGGGCTCCATCGGCCATGCGGAGCACGCGCTCGACCTCGCCGCCGAAGTCGGCGTGGCCGGGAGTGTCGATCACGTTGATCTTGGTCCCCTTGTACTCGATCGAGATGTTTTTGGCGAGGATCGTGATGCCGCGCTCGCGCTCCTGATCGTTGGAGTCGAGCACGCGATCTTCCACCTGCTGGTTGGCACGGAATGCATCCGTGGCGCGCAGCAGCTTGTCGACCATCGTGGTCTTGCCATGGTCGACGTGGGCGATGATCGCGATGTTCCTCAGGTTTTCAACGCGCATGATATGCCCTTCGCTCTCTCATTGCGATTTCCTATGTGATGGGGCTGCGGACTCTTCGCCGCCGCAACCGTTCAATTCTAACGACTCTAAACGAGAAGGGGTTCCTCGCCTGCAGGTTCAGGGTCACTCCACATGAAGTTCTCGCCCTGACCCAACCCCTTAACCAAGGTGAACGCCGAGTAGGCACTCTCCAGACCGCGCTCGCCGAAGACCGTGATCATCGCATCGTTGTAGGCGCCGTCCATACCTTGGACGCAACCCAGATAGACGATCGCGTAGCGGACGGCCTTCCCCACACCGTCCTCGGGCGAGCCCGACTCGGCGGCATCCGCGACGAAGACGTCGGCGGCCTGGAGGCAGACCTCGTCCCCGTCCTCGGAGAAAGCGACAGCGGCGCGATGGGACTGATCGTCCTCGATGCACGCCACGACGCCGGGAACCTCCCCCTCGGCTAGAGCACAGAGGAACTCGTCCATGATCGCGCATGTCATCCGATCGAGCTCGGGCGATATGTTTGCGGATTGCTGGTTGTTGGAGGACATGGGGCTCCTTCGTGACAAGTCGGCTCGCACCCGGATCCGTGCGATGAACTAGGAAGACTATAGTTCATGGAGACGCCGCCTCATGGCTGAACGCCGCTATTCCGGCGTATCCCCACGCGAGGTCGGCACGGGGAATCGCGCTGCGAACACAGCTCTTACGGCGTAATGCGACGATAATGGAACGGGCGCCGATGAGGCGCCCGTCAAATCTTCTATGGTGGAGGTTAGGGGGATCGAACCCCTGACCTCAGGCTTGCAAAGCCCGCGCTCTCCCAGCTGAGCTAAACCCCCGGTAGTAATAAACACCCCAGCGGCGACTCGGCTCTCGCTGGGGTGTTTATTGCGAAAGAGAATGGTGGACCTGACAAGATTCGAACTTGTGACCTCCCGGTTATCAGCCGGACGCTCTAACCAACTGAGCTACAGGTCCATCGCGCAAGGGATATATTAGACGAGTCGTTACGCGCACGTCAACAACTTTTTTGAAAATCTTTGAAGGGTGCCGGACCCGGCTGCCCGGCGGCATGCGAAGTCACCTGCTCGGACAGTCCTGCTCGCACGGAGAGCACATTAAGTGCTCTCCGGCTCGTGCGGAACTCGCGATCGACTTCGCATGCCGCCGGGCAGCCGGGGCCGACACCCTCCAAAGATTTTCAAAAAAGTTGTTGACGCGCGCGTAACGACTCGTCTAATATATCCCTTGCGCGATGGACCTGTAGCTCAGTTGGTTAGA
>JAXDWR010000036.1:0-2381 GCA_034088265.1 Collinsella sp.
TGACCATCTGGGTCATCTCCTTCCTGCTGTCGCTCGCCAACGCGGTCTCCCCGGGTGCTTCCCTGGTGTCCCTGACCATGATCGTGCCCGCTCTCAACCTCCCGATGGCTGCGATTGGCATCTTCGCTGGTCTCGAGTACCCCACCGGTGCGATTCGCACCATCCTCAACGTCGACGGCGACGTCTTCGCTGCCCTGCTCGTGGCAGGCGAGAAGGGTATCGATCACGACGTTTTCGACGACAAGGTCCAGGAGTGATCGCTTCGTTCTCGATCTGACCCGGTCACGGGTGCCCGCGCTCGCCCAGGCGATCGCGGGCACCGATTCCGGACACGATAGCCCTCGTCGCCTCTCGAGCGCAGGGCGTGCATGGTGGCATGCGTGCGATGACAGCGATCCGTTCCGGTGACTCGCCGTGCCTTCGATGAGACTCCGGCGTCGTCTCGCGTGCCTCCCTTCGCGCTCGCGTCACCCTATGCGCCCTGCGCCGAAAGCCGATATCCACCACGATGAGGCTGGTCCCCACTCGGACCTAAAAGCCAGATCCGCGAGAAGAATGCGACTCGCGGCCATCCCGCGGGACAAGGGCGGGGTGGGTTGATAAGCCCTGAAGGGGGAAGAGTGGTTTCCCCAAAGGATTGTGATCATATATGAGTTCGAGTACTACCAATTCAACACGTCCGCATCGCTACAATGCGACCTTCGCCATGGTCATCTCGATGGTGCTGGGCGTCATAGTCGGCATGGTCGCCGGTCCCGTCATGGGCGAGATCCAGTTCATCGGCGACATCTTCTTCCGTCTGGTGCAAATGGGCATAGTCCCCTTCGTCATGTGCGTCATCATCGAGGCGGTGGGCGGTTTGACCGCGCGCGACCTCTCGGGTATCGGCGTCAAGGGCATCGCCTGGTTCGCGGGCTCCTCGGTGCTCGCCTCGGCCTTCGCCGTGGCGATGGCGGTCATCTTCCAGCCTGGCGCCGGCCTCGCGGGCTCTGAGATCGTCAAGACAGCCAGCTTCGATGTATCCTCGGCTGGATCCGTTACCGTCCAGGACACCCTGGTGAGCTTCTTCAGCAACAACATCGTCGCCTCCATGAGCGCGGGAGCCATGGTTCCCTGCATCGTCTTCGCGATCGCAGTCGGCCTGGTCATCAGTTTCTGGCGCAATTCCCATGACGGCGAGAGCATCGTCTACGATTTCATCGTCCAGCTCGGGCAGCTCCTGCTCTCCATCATCCGTGGCGTCATGAAGGCGGCTCCCATAGGCATCTTCTGCTACGTTTCCTCCATGGTGGGGCAGCTGGGTCCCGAGGTCCTCATCCCTTTGCTCAAGTACCTTGTTGTTCTCGGTGGAACGGTGCTCCTGTTCCTCATCCTGTGGAACATCGTGGTCTGCATGGCGTGCCGTATCAGCCCGTTCGTCCTGGTCAGGAAGATGTGGCGCATGTCCGTCATGGCCCTGGCCACGATCTCCTCGGCGGTCACCCTGCCCGTGGAGATGGATGACGCCAAATCGCGCCTTGGCATAAGGGAGGACATCGCGGATCTCATCTTGCCCTTGGGCATGCCGCTCAACTCCAACGGAGCATCGATCCATCTCGCGATCACTGCCATCACCATCGCTCAGATCTATGGTGTGACCTTCGAGGGGTTCGATCTCGTGTACCTGACGATCATCGCCACGCTCCTGTCGCTCGCCAACGCGGTCGCCCCGGGCGCTGATATCGTCTCCCTCACCATGATCGTCCCCCAGCTCGGCCTCCCGCTCTCGAGCATCGGCATCTTCGCCGGGCTGACGTATCCCGTCGGAGCCATCCGCACGATCCTCAACGTGGACTCCGATGTGTACTGCGCGCTTATGGTCGCGGCGAGCGAGCCGGATGGAATCGACAGGGAGGTCTTGGAGTCGACGGCAAGCCGTCCGTAAGGCGGTCCCGAGCAGCCGGTTTGATGCATACTTCTTGAGCTCTGATGAATAATCTCGACTTAGAGGGGATTAAAATGCAGGAGGAGGCAAGCGATAGGTAGTGATGAAGCGGCCTTAGAATGGAGTGTGTACCAGCACCTTTACTGAACTTCTACAACTTTTTACGCTGAGCGACAAAAACAGACCGTTCACCCAGAGGCGATTTCCAAAATGAATAAAATGGGAATTGCCGAGAATATAATCCAAGGTAGACTCGCGCTCAGACGCGGGTGGTTGTACCTCTATGCAGAGCCCGACTATCAGAAAGGAAGCAGCTATGTCCAAGCCCATTGGCAAGCCTGATCGTATCGTCGTCGCCCTCGGCGGCAACGCCCTCGGCGACACCCCCGCCGAGCAGATCGAGAAGGTCAATCACGCTGCCCAGGCCCTCCTCGGCCTCATCGAGCAGGGTAACGAG
>JAXDWR010000037.1:0-37960 GCA_034088265.1 Collinsella sp.
ACAACGCTCCCGACATCACGGGCAAGTACACGTTCACCATCAGCGGCTCCGAAGGCGCCCCGATGCCCGAGAGGACCGAGGCCACCAACGACGCCGCCGGGAACGTGAGCTTTGGCGAGATCGCGTTCACAATGGAGAACGTCTTTGGATCCGAGGTCCACGCCGCATCCGATGACCCCGATCCGCTTACCGCTGGACGCACCAAGACCTTCACCTACGAGGTGACCGAGTCCGGCGCGGTCGAGGGCGTTAAGAACGACGCCGAGCCCACCAAGACCTTCACCATCACGGTGACGGACAACGGTGACGGGACCATCTCGGTCTCCAAGAGCACGGAGGGCTCCTTCGATTTCGCCTTCACGAACGTCTACAGCGTCGACCCGACCGATCCGACGAGCCCGACTGATTCCGCGGTGAAGATCACCAAGGAGCTCTCTGGTCGCAAGATGGACGAGGGCGAGTTCTCGTTCCAGATGAAGGATTCCTCGGGTACCGTCGTCTCCGAGGCTGTCAACGACGCCGATGGCGCCGTGGTCTTCGCTCCGATCGTCTTTGACGAGCCGGGTACGTTCGCCTACACGATCTCCGAGGTTCGCGGCGATCTGGGCGGCGTCCAGTACGACGCGTCGACCTATATCGCCTTCGCGAGCGTGATCGATAACGGCAAGGGTGGCCTTGAGGTCAGCTGGTCGGTCATGAGCGAGGCGGGGGATCAGGTCGACCAGGCCGTCTTCCACAACACCTACGTCGCACAGCCCACCAAGGTCTCCTTCGCGGCGCTCAAGACCCTCGATGGTCGCGAGCTCGCGGATGGCGAGTTCTCCTTCGAGCTGCGCAACGCCCAGGGCGAGCTCGTCCAGACCGTGAAGAACGGCGCCGATGGCTCCATAGCCTTCGACACCATCGACTTCAAGAAGGCGGGCACGTACACCTACACCATCTCCGAGGTGGCCGGTGACGCCGAGGGCATCACCTACGACTCCACGGAGCACGTGGTCAAGCTCGTCGTCGAGGACGACGGCAAGGGCCAGATGGTCGTCAAGGACCTGACGTATGATGGCGCCGAGGCGGCACCGGTCTTCAGGAACGAATACAAGGAGCCGGCAAAGCCGGTCATCCCGACACCGATTCCGCAGACGGGCGACAACTCGCTCCTCCCGATCGCCGGAGGCTTGGCCGCAGGTGCCCTTTGCATCGTCGCGGGAGTGATTCTCAAGAAGCGCGCGATCAATCGTTAGGCGATTCATCTCGAGGACCTTGCGCCTTCCATGAGAGGGGGTCGGGCTCAGCCCGGCCCCCTCTTTCCCATCAAGGGAGGGGCTGGCGCCGTTGGACATCCACGCCCCGGAACACGGATCCATCGAGGGTCGGACCGTGCTGGCAGGGCGTTGTACTAAACTTGATGGGAATGCGGGACGTCGATGACGAGAGGAGGCCACCTTGGCCGATGCGATAAACGGAGAGAGCGGCACGCCATGCGATCGGGCTCTTGATATGGACGGGGGAGACCAGCTGGCCTCCAGCCCCGATCCATCCCAGGTCGAGGCCGACAACGCCTTCATCCTCGCCCTCGATGACGCCCTCACGGACGTGCGCCAAAGATCCTATGAGGGAAAGCTCACCAAGCCCTCGCGCTGGCGCAAGATGTCGATGCAGCCTGCGGGATGCGATCCGCGCGAGTTCGAGCGTCGCGCCCTCGCCTTCATAGTCGAGCGCGACCATGCGGAGGACGCCCCGGCCATGGGGTCCATCTCCGCCCCGCCCCCGCTCTCCGTGCGCATGGAGGACGATCCGATCGGCGAGGGCGAGCCCCTTCCCGAACCGGATGTCTCGGACATTGCGGTCATCTATGGCAAGAAGGGCGCCTACCTTTATTCCAAGGCCCTGATGTCGCATAGCTTCGCACATGCCCTGTTCCTCACTTCGGAAGATGACGACTTGGCCATCTTCGTGGACGTCGTCAGGTCCGAGTCGCGCGTGTATCCCAGGCCGGTCGCGGCGAGCACGTTCGCCAACCCCCCGTATCTGTGGAGCGACGAGAGGACGATGAGGGTCTTTGGCGAGGTGTCCTCCGATGCCGCGTTCGCCGATCTCAAGCTGGTTCGAGCGAGCAACGGGGAGCCGTATTTCTACTCCGACCGCTACCTCTCCGATGCTCAGGGTCGTGCCCTGGCCGAGTGGTATGGGGTCGAAAAGGGGATGAATCCCTGACCTGACCCCACGGGCCAAAAGGATCGTTCCAGATCCGTCGATCAAGAGAGGAGCGCGCCATGCCAAAGCAGCGTCTCACCGAGGACACCCCCTTCTTGCGCACCCCGGATATGTACCAGATAGAGAACGACGCCCCCATAACCGAGTACTCGGAGAGGCTGCTCGATCTGATCGCCGACACGCCCCATGGTGGCATCCCCGAGGGCGCCAACGCGTTTTGCAGCGTGGGCAAGGAGAAGCGAGGGACCGTCCAGATGCAGCTCTTCGCGCAAATCGATCCGCAGACGAGGACTTTCGGAGCGGTGGGGTTCAGGAGCCATGGATGCCTTGCCGCCATAGGATGCGCGGCCGCCCTCGCCAAGCTGCTTCCCGGCAAGACCTTCTCCGAGGCGCTCGCAATCACCAAGGAAGACGTGTCGGATGAGTTGGACGGCGTACCCGTGTCGAAAGGCTACACGTTGATCCTCGCGACCTGTGCGATCCGAGCGGTCATAGGGGACTTCATCCTTCGTGTCGAGCGTGCGGGGCGCCCCGCGCTCGATGAGCTGTTCACCTGCGAGTCGCTCTCGATCGATTGCCTCATGACGGAGAACTGCTCGCTGCGCGATCAGCGCGTGGGGGAGTTCCTGCGCGAGCGCAGCGAGATAGACTGAGGGTGTCGCCCGGCTCTCCCTTGTCGTGAGATGGTACTTGAGATGCGTCATTTCTCATGATCCGGCCGCCCGAAGCGCCCCGGTCCGCTATCGACTCCAAAAGCCCCTCATTTTGCCCTTGCCATGGGAAATAAGCTTCAACTTGCTCTAGCGCTCGACGTTTTTGCACGGCAAAATAGATAGAATAGAATCGGCGTGCGCTGCCACGATTTCGCGTCATCGAGCGCCGTGCATGCAATCAGGCGTGTCGTCGTCCCAAGGCGATGCGTTTCAGCAAGTAGGGGAGGGAACTATGAAAGAGAACACCGCCTTGGAGCAGGTCGGCTCCGGCGCGGATCGTCTCGACTCATTCTTCACCCGTCGTGGGTTCGTGAAGGTGTCGAGCGGGTTCGTGGCCAGCATGGTGGCGCTGGGACTGCTCCCGGATAGCGCTGCGGCGGCTCCCACGAGCTCGAAGGGGAAGGTCGACTATTACGCGACCCCGTCCCACGTGCTCAAGATCAACCGCGCCCGCTGCACCGGCTGCCAGCGTTGCGAGATGAGCTGCACGCTTCAAAACGACGGCGTCTCCCAGCCCGCCGCCGCGCGCATTCATGTGCACGACGGCTATCAGTACGGCAGCGAGCTCGGTTCCGGCGACGGCATCTTCTACTCCATGGAGTGGAACATCCGCACCTGCCACATGTGCACCACCGCCCTGTGCCAGACCTCGTGCCCCCATGGCGCGATCCTCACCGATGACAAGGGCATCCGCTCCGTCGATCCCGAGAAGTGCGTCGGGTGCGGCACCTGCGTCGCCGCCTGCCCGTGGCACATGCCCGTGGTGAACACCGTGACCGGCAAGTCCTCCAAGTGCATCGCCTGCGGCCGCTGTGCGGCGCAGTGCCCCAACGGCGCGCTCGAGCTCGTCGAGTGGGAGGACGTCAACCACTCCACCGGCCCGACCCGCCAGGCGAACCCCCTCCCGCTTGTCAGCGAGCAGCAGGACTTCATCGCCGGCGGCAAGATCGCCTAAGTAGAGGAGATACGAATGGCAGATAAGATTTCCTACGGTTGGGCGGGCTGGATCGCACGCGTCAACCTCACCACCGGCTCCATCACCGAGGAGTCCGACGAGGCCATGCAGAAGGATTACATCGGCGGCATGGGCTTTGCCAACAAGATCATGTATGACGAGGTCCCCGCAGGTGTCGACTGGATGGACGAGGAGAACAAGGCCGTCCTCGCCGTCGGTCCTCTCACCGGCGCCGGCGTGCCCCTGGCCGGCCGCTCGACTTGGGCGACCCTCTCCACCTTCACGACCGACCATCTGGTCGTCGACTGCCACTGTGGCGGCCAGCTCGGTGCGACCCTCAAGTACTCCGGCCATGACGGACTGATCATCGAGGGAAAGTCCGAGACCCCGGTCTACATCCTCATCGAGGACGATAAGATCTCCATCGAGGACGCCTCGGCTCTGTGGGGCAAGGGCACGCGCGAGACCACCGAGGCCCTGTGCCAGAAGCACGGCGTCGATGCCTGCGTGGCCGCGATCGGTCCCGCCGGCGAGAACCTGCTCCCCTACGCGTGCGTCCTCAACAGCCGCAGCCACTCCGCTGGCGCCGGCCTCGGCGCCGTCTTGGGATCCAAGAAGGTCAAGGCGGTCGTCGTCCGCGGCACCAAGGCCGTCAACGTCGCCGACCCCCAGATGGTCGCCGACCTCTCGGACTACATGATCGCCCAGGTCCTGGGTTCCAACAACAACCACGTCGTGCCGAGCACCCAGCAGTCCTGGGCCGAGTACTACGACAAGGGCTCGCGTTGGACCGCCAAGAAGGGCCTGTACTGGGCAGCCGCCGAGGGCGGCCCCATCGAGACCGGTGAGCCCAAGCCCTTCGAGCCCAACACCATGGGCTATCGCTGCATGAAGTCAACCAAGGACCTGGGTCCCGAGGCAGAGAAGTACACCGTCAAGATGGCCGGCTGCCATGGCTGCCCGGTGCGCTGCTATGCCCAGGTGAAGCACCCCACCATCCTCGAGAAGACCGGGTACGAGTCGATGGGCAACACCTGCGTGCCCAACTTCCCCTTCTCCGCCTACATGCAGAAGATGATGGAGGTCCCGGGCATCGCGCTCGAGAACGGCGCCCTTACCGAGCAGGCCGTGGTCTACAACCTGCTGATCCAGGCGATCGTCGACGACCTCGGCCTGTGGTGCAACTATGCCCAGCTCTACCGCGACATCGCCCACACCTACGTGGACGGCATCCTCGAGCAGCAGCTCGGCGACCAGCTCGCCGAGTACGGTTTTGACAAGATCATGGCCGGCGATCCCACGCCGTTCATCAAGATCCTGAGCGACATCGCCTCCAACGACACCGAGAACAAGCCCATCGCCTGGCTCGGTCATGGTCCCGAGGTCTGGACCAAGAAGTGGAACGACGAGAAGTGGTACGACGATGCCCGCTCCTGCCTCATCAACTACCGCGGCTGGCCGGTGCACCATGCGATCGAGACCTTCGCTCAGGTCGGAGGCCTGTACAACATGGTCTTCAACCGCGACGACATGATCCACTCCGCGGTCAACTTCCAGGGATGCGGCCTGCCCTTTGAGCTCAAGAAGGAGATGGCGGCCGAGATGTGGGGCGAGGGCTCCATCGACGACACCAAGAACTACACCCCCATGAACGAGGCTAAGGCCGAGTTCGCGTGGTGGTGCATCGTCACGGACGTCCTGCACGACTCCCTCACGCTCTGCAACTGGGTGTGGCCCATGGCCATGGCCCCCGCCAAGGAGCGCAGCTACCGCGGTGACCTCGACCTCGAGGCGCAGTTCTACACCGCGGTGACCGGTGTCGAGGTGACGATCGACGACCTCTACAAGGCGGGCGAGCGCATCATGACCCTGCAGCGCGCCGCCACCGTCCGCGGTATGCGGGACGCCGAGGGGGAGATGGGCTGCAACGACATGCGCGGCGTCCACGATGTCATCACCGAGTGGGTCTTCACCAAGGACCCCGACATCGAGCCCTTCACCGCCGGGACCGACAAGATGGAGCGCGAGGATTGGAAGAAGTCCCTCACCATGCTCTACAAGCGCTTCGGCTGGGACGAGAAGCTGGGATGTCCGACCGCCCAGTGCCTGGACGACCTCGGCCTCTCCGATCAGAAGGCGGAGCTCCAGGAGCTCGGCCTCTTGGGCGAGGGCGGCGCGGCCTATGCCGATCGCACGCGTACGTACGACGGCTGCCTTTCCAAGTATTGCGGCGACAACCCCGTCCTCAACGCCTAGAGACGATGCCCGAGAGGAGATTGGAACATGTCTGACGAGATCAAGGAGACCCCGGAGGCCACCCCCGAGGCCACTCCCAAGAAGAAGATCGATTGGAGGGGCAAGCGCCTCCCGATCGTCATCGCCGCCGTGGTCGTCGTCACCGTCCTCGGCGTCGCCGGCTGGGCGTGGCGCTCGACCCCCGAGTACTGCGACGCCCTGTGCCACAGCACCATGGGCAAGTACTACCAGAGCTACACGCAGGACGTGAGCTCGCTCGCCTATCAGCACCGCGGTGTCACCAACAACCAGTGCCTGGGTTGCCACGAGACGACGCTCCCCCAGTCCATGCACGAGGTGCAGACCCAGCTGACCGGCAACTACTCCCAGCCGTTCGAGAAGGTCACCTTCTCCAACGACTTCTGCCTGCAGAGCGGCTGCCATCTCGCGGCGGGTGTGATGCCCGGTGCGACCGAGTCCTCCACCGCCGATTTCAGCTTCGACCCGCATAGCGACTACCATGGCGTGCAGCAGTGCAACTCCTGCCACCTGATGCACGACCAGCCCGTCTTCACCTGCGCCGGATGCCATCAGGTCGGCGCCTGGGAGGGCGAGGGCGGCGTGCCCGAGGGCTGGGTCGTCCAGGACCTGGGCGACGGCAAGACCGGTGCGGTTCCCGAGGGATGGGCCACCCCCTTCACCTTCGAGGCGAGCACCGCCCGCAACTAGATGCGACGGACCAACAGGTAACAGGTAAAGCGTCTTGGGACGGCCCCCGACGGGGCCGTCCCTTTTCGTCCGGGGCCTCTCATCGAGGCTGTGCAGAAGCCATGCTCGCCCCATCGCGAGCCCACGCTCGGGAGTCCCCGCTATACTAGGAGCCACGGAAAACCACGTCTTTGGAGGCATACATGTCTGACGAGGCCAAGACCCCTCTCATCGGTATCATCATGGGTTCCAAATCGGACCTTCCGGTCATGGAGGGGTGCACCTCCGAGCTCGAGCGCCTGGGCGTCCCGTATGAGCTGGTGATCGCCAGCGCCCACCGGACCCCCGACAAGGTCCATGCGTGGGCCGAGAGCGCTGCCGACCGTGGCATCAAGGTGATCATCGCCGCCGCCGGCAAGGCCGCCCATCTCGGTGGCGTGGTGGCTGCGTTCACGCCGCTTCCCGTGGTCGGCGTCCCCATGAAGACGAGCGATCTCGGTGGCATGGACTCCCTGCTCTCGATGGTCCAGATGCCCTCTGGAGTCCCCGTGGCCTGCGTCGCCATCAACGGTGCCAAGAACGCGGCGATCTTCGCGACCCAGATCCTCGGCGCCACGATTCCCGAGTACCGTGGGGTCATCGAGGAGTTCAAGAAGGAGATGGCCGAGGGCTGACGTCGTCTGGCCCATCCAAGGCGCGCGGGAACCCTCCATGTCGCGCTTAAGACACGAGTGTGAGGCTTCGCATGTCCAACGATTCCACGGGAAAGAGATTCCGTTCTCCCGAGCGGGCGGGAGACGTCCCCAAGGGTGCGCCCGAGCCGCGGGTCAGGATGGTCCCCGCAGGGGGTCATTTCGCCAAGAGGACGGTGGATGTCCCCCCTGCCCCCTCGCCGGAGGCCAGGCCTGCGGGAAGGCGCTTCAAGGCCGCATCCCCGTCGACGGTGGACGGGCTCGGGGGCGCTGCGGCCACCAGTGGCGGGACCCGCTTCGCCGCGAACCCTGCGACCATGCCTCGGCTCGACGCGTCGGCCTCCAAGCCGGCTGTCGGACACTCGGCTCCCGGAGCCCCGACCACACGGGTCATCCCCGATCCCGCCGCCCCGTCCCGCCCCCTCGACCGGATCCCCCGGGGCGTGCCGCTCCCGTCGGACACCTTCGCCAACCTCACCGGACCGAGCCTCGATCGGGGCTCGGCTGACACGACGGCCTCGGCGCCCGTGCCCGGTGCGGCGTCGGTGACGAGCAGACTTGAGAACGGGTCCGCGAGCTTGTCGGCGCCTGCCCCCGCGGCGACTGCGGAGTTCATGGCCATGGCGGCAGGTTCCCCTCGCGCCCGTCGCGCCCCCTCTCCGGGGGAGGCGCTCCCCACAGCCGGAGCCGTCTCCCCCTCGCCGGTGGCGAGCCATGGGATCGAACCCCCGGCGCCGCCGCGCCGTCGTTCGGGAAAGGGCTCCCCGTCTGGATCCGGCGAGCCTCCCCGTCGCCGCCGCAATGTCCTCTCCACCATCCTCATCGCGCTCGGAACCGTGCTGCTCATCGCCGCCGCCGCGATATTGATCCATGCCCTGATCGGATATCGCCAGGCCCAGGCAACCTATGACGAGCTCAGGCAGTACGCGGTGCAGGACGAGGCGGGCGACGGTGTGCCGGTGGTCGACTTCGACGAGCTCGCACGCATCAATCCCGATGTCGTAGGCTGGATCTATGTGCCCGGGACCGTCATCAACTACCCTGTCGTCCAAACCGACGACAACACCACGTACCTGACGAGGCTCTTCGACCTGAGCGGGAACGGTTCGGGCACGATATTCATGGACATGGACGACACGGCCCCCGGCGTGGTGGACGAGCAGACGACCCTCTACGGCCACCACATGAACGACGGGTCCATGTTCAAGGCCATCGACGACACGCTCAACCAGGAGGCCTTCGACAAGATCGGCAAGATCTACTACATCACGCGCGAGAACACCTTCGTGTTCAGACCCCTGTTCACATCGCAGGTCGTGGACACCTACGTTGACGCCCGCAAGGCCAACTTCGGCGACGGCGAGACGCTTGCGGGGTATCTGGACGACATCCACGGGCAGGCGGTGTCGGTCGCGCCTGACGCTGAGGAGCGTATGGTCGGGGTCGATCAGGTCCTCTCGCTGGTGACGTGCGCTGGCGAGATCCTCCCCCGAACGACGCGCGCCGTCATGGTGTGCTCGCTCGAGGAGACGATCCCTCATCAGTAGGGGAGGGGATGCGGTGTGACGGAGTCAATGAAGGCCCCCTCCATAGACGCCTGGCTGCGCGAGGCCAAGGAGGACCCCGGCTTCCGCGCGTGCGGGATGTACCTGATCCACAACGGCGTGGTGCGGGAGACGCCCAAGGCGCAGGTGCGCGACGTTGTGACATCGGGAGTGCGGCCCGGCGGCAAGGTCGCCGGGATGATCTTCGGATCGGATCCCGAGAAGGTGGCGCTGGCCATCGAGCGGACGCGGGCGATGCCGGGGGTGGGCTATGTGCGTGTATGGCTCAACGAGGGTGAGCTCGCCGTGGGCGATGACATCATGCTCGTGCTGATAGGCGGGGATATACGACCCCATGTGGTGGACGCCCTGCAGTTCTTGGTGGGGACTTTGAAGGATGAATGCGTGACCGAGGTCGAGCTGGGCGCCTGAGGCGCCCGTCGTCCGGCCGGTCGCGCCATGGAAGGGATGGCGCATATGAGCGACAAACCGAGTGAGACGGAAGATCTGGATACAGGGAAGGGGATCCCCCTGATCATCAAGGCCTACGGTGCACTGTGCTTCGTCAACGGCCTGGTCGCCATGCCCGCGATCGCCCTGTTCTTCGGCAAGGCCATCATCGACCTCGTGGTGAGGCCCGAGGCCGTGGTGATCGGTATGGACCTGACGCTGACGTTCGCCATCGCCGCGATCGGCGTCATCCTCTCGGTCGGCAGTGCGGGCCTGCTCGCGTTTTTCGGGTGGTCGCTCATGCGCAACCATCGGAGGAACGCCGCCCGATGGGCCTCCTTTCTCATCGTCGTCACGGTCGTCCAGCTCATCATCGACGTGATGCTCCAAGGTGTCGGGCCCTACCTCATCCGACCGGTGATCCAGCTCTTCATCCTGATCTTCCTCTCCGTGACGATCGATCCCGAGCTCCGTCGGGAGCGCGAGCTCAGGCGCAGGCTTCGGGATATGCAGAATCGCGAGGCCGCGCGCGAGGGACTTCTCGGCCGCGACCTCACCGGCGAGGGTTACATCAAGCTCAACTTCTTCAACGTGTTCTGGGTCTTCGTGGTTTGCAGCGTCCTCGGCCTCATGCTCGAGGTCGTGTGGCACATGGTCGTCGTCGACCCGGGCGTCTACCAAGATCGTGCGGGGTTGCTGTTCGGTCCCTTCTCGCCCATCTACGGCTTTGGCGCGCTGCTCATGACGGTGGCTCTCAACCGCTTCTATGACCGCGGGTTCCTGTTGATCTTCCTCTCGAGCGCCTTCATCGGGGCGGCGTTCGAGGTGGCCACGAGCTGGTTCATGCAGAAGGCGTTCGGCGCGGTCGCATGGGATTATCCCCCGGTCATGTTCGGGGGCATCCCAGACCCGATCTCCATGCTGTGCGATGGCCGCACGAGCACCCCGTTCGCGATCATGTGGGGCTTCCTGGGCGTCATCTGGATCCGCTTCCTCCTGCCCCGCCTGCTGAGGATCATCAACCTCATCCCCTGGCAGATGCGCTACTCCCTCACGGCGGTCTGCTCGGCGCTCATGCTGGTCAACGGCATCATGACCTTGCAGTCGCTCGACTGCTGGTTCGAGCGCGTGAGCGGTATCCAGCCGACCTCGGCGGTGGAGCTGTTCTATGCGGAGCACTTCGGGGACCAATACATGGAGGACCGTTTCCAGAGCATGACGATCCACCCCGAGCACTCCAGCCGTATCGGCGAGACGTCCTCGAGCTAGGGCCCCTCGCTCCATCCCCTCGCCAAGGTCCGATGCAAATATGTGGCGCGTGTTCGCACCGCCGCCGCGCGCGGTCGGAGCATCCCCCGGTGCGTATAATAGGGCGGTAACGTCAACCCTATGGATAGCGCGAGCCCAGGGGTAGCGCCGCTGCATGGGCCGGGCATCCATGGAAGAGCAAGGGGATTCCATGTCTCAAGAAACCGCCCGCGCGGCGCAGGTGCCGTGCAAGCTCGCGTCCGGCGACGCGCCCGTTGGAAGCGAACTTGACCACGACGTCCTGCATGAGGAGTGCGGCGTCTTCGGCGTCTGGGCCCCCGATCGCGACGTCGCCCGTCTGACCTACTTCGGTCTCCGCGCGCTGCAGCACCGCGGTCAGGAGTCCGCGGGCATCGCCGTGGGCGATGGCGGCACCGTCATGGTGCGCAAGGACCTGGGCTTGGTGAGCCACGTGTTCTCCAATGCCGACATCTCCTCGCTCCCGGGCCAGCTCGCCGTGGGCCATGTCCGCTACGGCACCGCAGGAGCCAAGAGCTGGGAGGCCTCGCAGCCCCATCTCTCGACCATCGGCGACGTCATCGTCGCGCTCGCCCACAACGGCACGCTCGTCAACACCGACGAGCTCCGTCGTCAGCTCATCGAGCTCGGCGTGCCGTTCCTCTCCAACTCCGATTCCGAGGTCGCCGTCAAACTCATCGGCTACTTCACCCAGCAGTCGCATCACCTTCGCGAGGGCATCCGCAAGACCATGGAGCTCATCCGTGGCGGATATGCCATGACGCTCATCAACGAGGAGGCCCTCTACGCCTTCCGCGACCCCCACGGCATCCGCCCGCTCGTCCTCGGTCGCCTGACCGACAGCGAGGGCGTCGCAGCCGCCGACGCCTACGAGGCGGCCTCTGTGCTGCCGAGCGAGAGCGCCAAGGCGGACGACCTGATCGCCGAGGGCGTGGCCGATTGCGCCGCCGCCGCCGGCTGGGTCGTCACCTCCGAGACCTGCGCGCTCGATATGATCGGCGCCGAGTACGTGCGTGAGATCCGCCCCGGCGAGATCCTGCGCATCTCGGCGAAGGGCCTTGTCTCCGAGCAGGGGGTGCCCGCCGCTGAGCAGCCGGCGCACTGCATCTTCGAGCAGGTCTACTTCGCGCGCCCGGACTCCATCGTGGACGGCAAGTCCATCTACGCATGCCGCTACGACATGGGCCGCAAGCTCGCCCTCGAGGCCCCCGTCGAGGCCGACATGGTCATCGGCACCCCCGACTCCGGCCTGCCCTCCGCCGAGGGATACGCCTTTGAGAGCGGCATTCCCTACGGAACCGGCCTCATCAAGAACCGCTATGTCGCCCGCACCTTCATCGAGCCGACCCAGGAGCTGCGCGCCATGGGCGTGCGCCTCAAGCTCAACCCCCTCAAGGACGTGATCGAGGGCAAACGCATCATCGTCGTCGACGACTCGATCGTTCGCGGAACGACCATGGTCCAGCTGGTCCGCATGCTGCGCCAGGCCGGTGCCAAGGAGATCCACATCCGCATCAACTGCCCCGAGGATGTCTGGCCCTGTTTCTATGGCGTCGACACCGGCGAGCAGTCCCAGCTCATCTCAGCGACCAAGTCCGTCGAGGAGGTGTGCGAGTTCATCGGCGCGGACTCCCTGGCCTTCCTCTCGGTCGATGCGCTCCTCCAGTGCGTTCCCGAGTCCGGATACTGCACGGCCTGCTTCACGGGCGAGTATCCCGTCGCCATCCCCGAGTCCTTCGGCCGCGAGAAGTTCATCGAGGGATACACCCCGCGCAACCTCTCGCAGCCCTCGGACAAGTCCCGCCGGACGATCGAGGAGGCCAAGAACGACACCAGCTGGGAGCTCGAGCATCCCGAGGCTGAATAGGACCGCTTCCGGTCCGGGGTGCGCCCGCCCGGCGCGTCCCGGACCGGTTCCGATGGGCCGTCCGCTCCCCTGGACGGCCCGGATATGCAAGACGGAACCAAGAAAGGATCCCGATCCCCATGACCGAAACATCCAAGCACGTTACCTATGAGGACGCGGGAGTCGACACCGCCGAGGGCGCCCGCGCCGTCAACGCCATCAAGCAGATGGTCGCCGAGACCAATCGTCCCGAGGTAATCGGTGGAATCGGCGGCTTCGGAGGCCTCTTCTCCGCCGCCGCGCTCAAGGACATGCAGGACCCCGTCCTCATCAGCGGCACCGATGGCGTGGGGACCAAGCTCGTCCTCGCCCAGCTGCTCGATCGTCACGAGACCGTCGGCCAGGACCTGGTCGCCATGTGCGTCAACGACATCCTCGCCTCCGGTGCCGAACCGCTCTTCTTCCTCGATTACGTCGCCATCGGTCACATCGAGGCCGGCCAGATGGCAAAGATCGTGAAGGGTGTCGCCGACGGTTGCAAGCTCGCGGGCTGCGCGCTCGTGGGCGGCGAGATGGCGGAGCACCCCGGCGTCATGCGCCCCGACGACTACGACATGGCCGGATTCGCCGTGGGTGTCGTCGACCGACCTAAGATGCTCGATCCGGCGAACGTCCGCTGCGGGGACGTCATCCTCGGCCTTCCCTCGACGGGCATCCACTCCAACGGCTACTCCCTCGTTCGCAAGGTCATCGGTGTCGACGGGCTGGTCCCCGGGACCCCCGAGGCCGCCGCGAAGCGCGACGAGCTCGAGGTGGCCCTCGAGGAGCTCGGTGGCATGTCGCTCGCCGACGCGCTGCTCGCGCCCACCCGCATCTACGTCAAGCCCGTCCTCGAGCTGCTGCGCGGCGGGGCGCCGGTCCATGCCCTCGCCCACATCACCGGAGGCGGCATCACCGAGAACCTCAACCGTGCCCTTCCCGCCGACGTCGACGCGCTCGTGGAGCGCGATGGCTCCAAGATGGGCTGGCCCGTCCCGCCCGTCATCGGCTACATCGCGGGCCATGCCGAGCTGGCGCCCAACGAGGCCTGCAAGACCTTCAACATGGGAGTGGGCCTGTGCATCATCTGCGCCCCCGAGGACGAGGCGAACATCGTCGCGGCCCTCGAGAACATGGGCGAGCGCCCCTTCCGCGTGGGTGTCTGCGTCGAGGGTTCCGGGGAAGTGAGGTACACCGATGAGCACTAAGGACGAGAAGGCCCGCGCCCAAGCGATCGAGGAGGCGGTGGGCGAGGACGCCGCCGCGGCTATCCGGGAGGGCACGGAGATCGCGCTGGATGCCCTCGAGCGCGAGATCGCGCGCGCCAAGGCCGAGGCGACTTCGGGTCCGAGGCACGCGAGCGGGACCTGGCTCGATGGAAATGCGCTCCAGGAGCGCATCGCCGAGCGCCGTGCGAGCGGGGACGACTCCCCTCTCTCCCTCGGCGTCCTGCTCTCCGGTTCGGGAACCAACCTTCAGGCGCTCATAGACGCGATCGGGTCCGGGGCCCTGAACGCGCGGATCGAGCTCGTCGTCTCGAGCCGCCCTTCGGCTCAGGGGCTCAAGCGAGCCGAGGCCGCGGGCATCCAGACGCTCACGCTCTCCAAAGAGATGTACGCCGACCCCATCCAGGCCGACGAGATCATAGCGAGCGAGCTCTATCGCCTGGGCGTGGACTACGTCGTCATGGCGGGTTACATGCGCATGGTGCATGCGCCCCTGCTCGCGACCTTCCCCAACCGCGTGGTCAACATCCATCCCGCGCTGCTCCCGAGCTTCCAGGGGGCGCACGGCATCGCGGACGCCTATGAGCGCGGCGTCAAGGTGACGGGCGTGACGGTGCATTTCGCCAACGAGGTCTACGACCAGGGCCCGATCATCGCCCAGGAGGCCGTCCGCGTCGAGGAGGGCATGAGCCTGGACGATCTCGAGACGGCGATCCACAAGGTGGAGCACGTGCTCTATCCCCATGTGGTCGATCTTCTCTCGCAAGGTCGCGTCCGTGTTTGCGAGGACAACACGGTCGCCGTCCTCCCCGAGTGATGAGACGCGCTCCGCTTCGCGCGGGGCGCGTCCTACACCAAGGGGGCATCAACCGCTGGCGGGCCCTAATCGACCGCTTAGCTTGTACAGATTATTATATACAACATAGCGCGATATACTCGGTTTGCCCGATCCGACGATCGGGTCGCCATACAGGGAAGAAGCCCGTGCACGCCAGCCGGGCGACGGTTTGCTGCCAAGGAGCGTGACGATATGGCATCTGATGTGAGCCTGTTCAAGACCGATCTCGTCTTCTTCGATTGGGAGTGCGACTCCGCGGAGGACCTCTTCAAGAAGATGGAGGGGATCCTGCTCGAGAAGGGTCATGTCAACGACGGCTGGCTCTCCGGCATCACCACCCGCGAGAAGAACTACCCCACGGGCCTTCAGGTCCCCAGCATGGGCATCGCGATCCCCCACACCGACACCGAGTTCATCGAGGATCCCTACATAGCGGTCATCAAGCCCAAGAAGCCCATCATGTTCGAGCCGATGGCCGGCATGGGCGACCCCGTCCCCGCCGAGATCATCATCAACCTTGGCGTGCTGCGCGATGGAGGCCAGGTCGCGGTCCTTCAGAACCTCATGAACATCTTCATCGATGAGGAGAAGGCCGCCGATGTCATCTCCCAGACCACGGCCAAGGGCATGATCGAGACGATCACCAAGTACTTCGAGTGACCCGGGTCCGGGTCATGGGCCCGGCGATCATATGGTCCACCCCCCGAAGGGCGTCTCCACGGCGGAGGCGCCCTTCTTCCATGCGCGACGCCCCCTCTTGAGGGGCATATCGGCTCGCTTGTCGAGTTGGCGGGCGAGAGGCCTTGAACATGCCGTATCATGCGAAACAATAGGGCGCATTCTCATCCGCTGTCGCACGGGCAGCAGCGCCATGATACGGGGAACGAAGGGAAAGGGAAGACAATGGTAGATGTGCATCAGATGCTCGATACCTGGATCGAGAACGTCACCGACGAGGAGCTCCGCGCCGAGCTCCTCGCAATGAAGGGGAACCAGGATGAGGAGGCGATCACCGACGCCTTCTTCCAGGACCTCGCCTTTGGCACCGCCGGCCTTCGCGGGACCATCGGGGCGGGCACCAACCGCATGAACATCCACACCGTGGGTCGTGCGACCCAGGGCTTCGCGGACTATCTCAACAAGACCTTCGAGAACCCCACCGTCGCCATCGCGCGCGATAGCCGCAACAAGGGCGAGCTCTTCGTGAAGACGACGGCCGCCATCCTCGCGGCGAACGGGGTCACCTCCCACGTCTATCCCAAGATCTCCCCGGTCCCCACCCTGTCTTGGGCGACGCGCTATCTTGAGTGCTCGGGCGGCATCTGCATGACGGCGAGCCATAATCCCGCCCCCTATAACGGCTACAAGGCCTACGGACCCGACGGCTGCCAGATCACGAGCGAGGCCGCCGCGGCGATCTCGGCCGCGATGGAGGCATGCGACCCCTTCACCGACGTCAAGACGATGGACTTCGACGAGGCCGTCGAGCAGGGTCTCGTCAAGTGGATCGACGACGCCGTCCTCGATGCCTACTACGATGCGGTCCTCGCGCAGTCCGTCAACAATCTGACCGACGAGCAGATCGCGGGGGCCCCGCTCAAGCTCGTCTACACGCCCCTCAACGGCACCGGCCTGATCCCGGTCACGACCGTCCTCGCCCGCGCCGGCGTGACGGACGTCACCGTGGTCCCGGAGCAGCGCGATCCCGATGGCGACTTCCCGACCTGCCCGTATCCCAACCCGGAGATCCGCGAGGCCATGCAGAAGGGTATCGACCTGTGCGACGAGGTGCACCCCGACCTGCTCCTCGCGACCGACCCCGACGCCGACCGCGTGGGTGTGGCGTGCGCCGACGGGGACGACTACACGCTGCTGACCGGCAACGAGATGGGCGTTCTGCTGCTCGACTACATCTGCAAGATGCGCGCCGAGCGCGGTGAGGACCTCTCCAAGAAGGTGGCGGTCACCACGATCGTGTCCTCCGCCATGGTCGACGCCCTCGCCGAGGAGTACGGCTTCGAGCTCCGCCGCTGCCTGACGGGCTTCAAGTACATCGGCGACATCATCACCGGCCTGTCCGACGCGGGCGAGGTCGACCGCTACATCTTCGGCTTCGAGGAGAGCTACGGCTACCTCTCCGGCGACCATGTCCGCGACAAGGACGCCGTCAACGCCTCCCTCCTCATCTGCCAGATGGCCCAGTACTACAAGCTCCAGGGCAAGAACCTGGTCCAGGCCATGCGCGAGCTCTATGGCAAGCACGGCTACTATCACAACCGCACGATCTCGCTCTCCTATCCCGGCGCCGATGGTGCCGCCAAGATGGCGGGCCTCATGGCCGGTCTGCGCGAGAGCGCCCCGGATCAGATCGCCGGCTCCAAGGTCGAGGCTGTTGTGGACTATGCGACCTGCGTGAACGGGCTTCCCAAGGCCGACGTCATCGAGTTCGACCTCGAGGGCGGCAACAAGGCCATCGTGCGCCCGTCCGGCACCGAGCCCAAGATCAAGCTGTACATCTTCGCCAAGGGCGAGGACGCCGCCTCGGCGGACGCCCTGCTCGACGCCATCGAGGCATCCGGTCGAGAGCTGCTCTCGTAGCCCCAACGGGGACGAGGGGCCCGCGATCCCAATGGATGGGTCCTTGAGATGACGGGGCGCCGACATGGGTCGGCGCCCCGTTTGCATGCGGGTCGGCTTGTGATGTCCGGGCGGCTCAGACGCGCGTGCCGCTGAGGAGCCGCGCTCGCCGCACGCAGCGGCAGACACGCTCACAGAGAAGGTCGACATCCTCTGGGGTCGTGTCATCGGAGAGGGAGAGGCGCAGGGTGCCCCGTGCGAGGCCGCGCTTCGTCAAGCCGAGTGCGGAGGCGACGTGGGAGGGCTCGGTCGATCCCGTCGAGCATGCCGAGCCCGTCGCCGCCGCTACGCCCGCACGATCGAGGAGGACGACGAGGAGCTCCCCGTCGACGTCCTCGCAGACGAACGAGGCGATGGAGGGAAGGCGTCGGTCGCGATCGATCGGGCCTGTCGACACGACGCCGTCGCAGCCGTGGACGACGCGCTCCGTCAGGGTGTCTCGCAGGGCGGCGACGCGCCGCGCCCGCCCGGCGAGGCCTTGGGTCGATTCGGCGAGCGCCGCGACCATGCCCACGATCCCCGCCAGGTTCTCGGTGCCGGCGCGCACTCCGCGCTCCTGCGCCCCGCCGGCGATGAGCGGGGGGATCGAGAAGCCCTCGGCGAGGTAGAGGGCGCCGACCCCGCGGGGGCCGTGGAATTTATGGGCGGAGAGCGACAGGGCGTCGACGCCGAGGGCCCCTATGTCGAGGGGGATGTGTCCTACGGCCTGGACCGCGTCGGTGTGGAAGGGGACGCTGTGTCGGTGGGCTATGTCGACGAGGCCGGCCACGTCCTGGATGGTGCCCACCTCGTTGTTGGCGAGCATGATGGAGACGAGCGCGCAGGCGGGGGCGGGTGGACGCATCGGATCCGCGACGCGGTCGGCTTCCTCGAATCCGCGGAGCGCCTCCTCGAGATCGCGGGGATCCACGAATCCCTGTGAGTCCACAGGGAGCCTCACCACCTCCACGCCCTCCTCTTCCTCGAGCGCGTCGCAGCAATGAAGGATGGCGTGGTGCTCGATGGTGCTGGTGACGATGCGCGTCCGCGCATCGCACCCATGGAGCGCGCGATGTCGGCGAACCGCTCCGCGCAGGACCCAGTTGTCCGACTCCGATCCCCCGCTGGTGAAATGGATGTCGCGGGCCCGCTCGGCGCCGATGAGTGCGGCCATCTGCTCCCGTGCACCCGCGAGCGCGTTCGCGGCGTCCCTCGAGACGCGATGGATGCCGCTCGGGTTGCCGAATGATGTGGTGAGATAGGGCATCATCGCCTCGAGGGCGATGGGGGAGAGCGGCGTCGTGGCGGCGTTGTCGGCATAGATATAGGGAGTGTCCTCGTGCGCCATGGTGGCTCCTTTGCGCGGTCTTGAGGTGCGCGTGGGCTACGGTTGCGCCCTTGAGCTTAGCGCAGCGAAAGGAGGTATGCCAAGACGGCTGCGAGGACGAGGAACGCGAGGAGGGCGATCGCGAGCTTCATGCGGCGCGCGCGGCGCTCCCGCCGTGAGGTGAAGATAGTGTGCCCTGCCTTGGGTGTCTGCAGGTAGCGATTGGAGTGCTTGAGGCCGCGATGGGCCTCGGCGCCCGGGGCGGTGGACATACGCTCCTGTCGAGCCTGCTCTCGGGCGAGCGCGCGTTCCCGGGCCTGCTCCTGGGGAGTGAGGGGGAGATAGCTCGGGTCGGACGTCGCGGTGCCCATATGAAGCCTGCGGCCACTCGGTCGATCGGCTTCGGGGCGATAGGGGGGATCCCATGGGGCGCGCGTGTCGCGCGCGGAGCGGCGGATGGCGTCGATCTGCGAGGACGATGCCTCGCGACCATCAGACAAATGCGTGTGCTGCCTGCCCTGCTCGTCCATGACGCCCCTTGGTAGGAAAGATGATGCCAAGGGAGATTGTACGCTGTTTGCCCGCCGACCCCCTCGTCCGATCGGGCGCGGACGGTCGATTACACAGGCGAATCACAGGTGCCTTCTGAATACGGTGGCAATCGGAGCGAGGGGGAGGGGGTGAGCGAGGGCGATTTATGCCGCTGTTGCCAACATGATGCCTGATTGGGATTATCTAAGTAAGAGTGACTAAGATTTAGTGAATCTATAGCGCTTAAGAAATCTCAACAAAGATGTTTATGGCGCGAGGGAACGGGAATAACAGGGATGTTCAAAGAATCCGCGCCATCCGGTGGTGCGGTCATCACAAGGGAGTGATTGTTTATGGCAAGCATGGTTCCGTATCGTTCGGTTTTCGGTCTCCGTCCCGCCGTTCCGGCCTCTATCTTCGATGCGTTCGATGACATGATGGATTTCGCCAACGCACCGCTCGCGGCCAAGGCGTTCCCGATCGATGTCGAGGATCAGGGCGACGCGTACGAGGTCAAGGCGTACCTCACGGGTGTGGGCAAGGACGACATCGACGTCGAGCTCAATGAGGGTCGCCTCTCCATCTCCGTCAACGTCGAGGAGCGTGAGGAGGACAAGGGCAAGAACTACCTGCAGAGGGAGTTCACGGCGTATTCCGCGACCCGCGGCGTCTATCTCAAGGATGCGGCGTGCGAGGGGCTTTCCGCCCGCTATGCGGACGGCGTGCTGACCGTCTGCGTGCCCAAGTTCGTGGAGAAGAAGAACGTCACCAAGGTCGCGATCGACTAGTTCCGATTCCTCGATGACAGTCGAGACGACATGTTCGTGAGCGGGTCCCGCCTCATCCGGGGCCCGCTTCCTTTTGGGCCGCCGTCGCTTGCGGCCTCCTCGCGCTACCTCACCAGCAGCTGAAGGGCCGGTTCTGCCCGGCGGCGCGGATATGCAGGTCGGCACCCTTCTCGCGTTCGAGCGTCGCGGTCGATCCCAGATCGTCGTCAAGCCTCGCTCCCAGTGCGGCGGCGAGGGCGCGCACCGCGAGGCTGGGGCGGTTATTCTCCTGCGAGATGTGCATGGCGACCAAGTGCTCGGTGCGTTCGGTCACGAGCTCGCGTGCGGCCTCGGCTGCCTGGGAGTTGGAGAGGTGGCCTCGATCCGAGGATATGCGGTCCTGGAGATGACGGGGATAGGGGCCTGTGCGCAGCATCCCCATGTCGTGGTTGCTCTCGAGCGCGAGGATGCGCGCGTCCCGCAGGCGTTCACGCGCAAGCCTGGGCAGGATCCCGGTGTCCGTCACGTAGCCGATGGCATCCCCTGCGAACGAGAATCGGAAGCCCGATGGGTTGACGACGTCGTGCGAGGTGGGGAACGAGTCGACGCGGATACCGGCCACCTCGAGTGTGTCCCCGGGGCGGAACGGGGAGAAGGGGAGGTCCGAGAGCCGGGGCCGGGCGGCGCTCGTCCCCTCGCTCGCGTAGAGCCTCCCTTCGAAGCGCTTGCACCAGACGGGGATCCCGCCGATGTGGTCGGAGTGCTCGTGGGTGAGGATGAGCGCTCGGACGTCCACCTCGTCCAGCCCAAGGGCGTGCATGCGGGCCAGCACCTCGCGGCGGGAGAGACCGTCGTCGACCATGATGAGCCCCTCCGGCCCCTCTATGAGCGCGCAGTTGCCCTTCGAGCCGCTTCCGAGCACATGGAGGTGGAGCCGCCCGGCGCCCCGCCCTCCCGACCGCTCGCGCAGCGGGCCATTCGATGGTTCCATATCGCTCCAATGGATACAATGTGAACGGATTCCAAGGAGGTACGCATGCCCACGGTCGCACAGCACTACAACCTGCGCCGCACGTCCGCCCTCGACATGTCGAGTGCGGACGGGCCTGAGCGGAGCGCCCCCGTTCTGCTTATGGTATCAGGGGGCGCGGACTCGACCGCCCTCCTCGTCATGGCGTGCACATCCAAACTGGATATCGACGACGGACGCGGGATGGCCCGTATCGCGCGGGAGCGCCTGCATGTGCTCCATATCAACCACCATCTCCGCGGGTCCGCCTCCAATGGCGACGAGGCCTTCGTCCGCGACCTCTGCGCCCGATACGGGCTCCCGCTGTGCGTGGAGCACGCCTCGTTCACCGACCTGGGGGGCAGGAACCTCGAGGCCGCCGCGCGCGAGGTCCGATACGCCGCGGCGCGCCGGCTCGTGCGCGAGCTGTCGCAGGAGGCGGGGACGCCCCGATCCGCCGCGCGCATCCTCACCGCCCATACGGCGAGCGATCGGACGGAGACCTTCTTTATGAACGCCATCAAGGGATCCGGCCCCGCAGGGCTCTCGAGCATCCCGCGCCGGCGCAACATCATCGTCAGGCCCCTCATCGACCAGACCCATGCGGAGCTCGTGCGCTATCTGGAGATCGCGGGCCAGCCATGGCGGGAGGACGAGTCCAACCAGGACACGTCGTATTTGAGGAACTTCATCAGGCATCGGATCGTCCCCGTCGCCCTCGAGCGCAACGGCGCCCTCGAGCGGACGGTCGGTGCCGCCTGCGACATCCTGGGCGACGAGGATGCCTTCATGTCCCAGCTCGCCGCCACGGCCCTGCGCTCCTGCGTGCGCCGCCGCGGCGAGGGTATCGTGGTCCTCGACGCCGGGCGCCTGGCCGCGGCCGAGATCGCGATCGCGCGCCGTATGGTCAGGGGCGCCGTCAAGTCGCTCGATCCCGAGATACGCCTCGAGATGAGGCACGTCGAGGGCGTTCTGGCCTGCGTGGGGGCGGGGGAGGGGTCCCTCACGCTCCCCGGGGGCATCGACGCCCGCATGGAGTTCGGCACCCTCACCTTCAGGACCTCTTCGGCGCGCGAGGAGCTCGCGGCGGGGTGGCTCGCCGTTCCGGGCTCGATCCCCGTGTCAGGGGGTTTCGTGCTCAGGTGCCGTGTCGTCGGCATCTCCCGGGGGGCGGACCCCGTCGCGCTGGCGCGGGAGGTGTCCCGCGAGGGCGCCCATCTGGAAGGGCGCCCGCTTGCGGTCCTCGTCGACGCCGAGGCGCTCGGCTACGCCTTTCGCGACCTCGAGCGCCTGGTCGGCACCTCCCAGGCCGAGATGGCCCCGGGTGCGGCCGCCGCGGCGCGCCATCTCAGGATCTGGGTCGATTCCCCGCAGCCGGGCGACGTGATGTGCCCGCTCGGCATGCATGGCAGAACCAAGAAGCTCTCCGACATCCTGGGTTCCGAGCACATCCCGGTCGCCGAGCGCGGCGCGGTTCCCGTGCTCAGGACGGCTCCGGGTGGATCGGTGGTCTGGGTAGCCGGGGTGCGCCTGGACGAGCGCTTCAAATGCACCCCGGGCACGAGGATCGCGATGCGCCTCGAGCTCGAGCGCGTCTTGTGATCTCGCGTCCCGTGCCTTCCCGGTCCGCTGGTCCCGGGTTTATCCATTCTTCGCGGAGTTCCGTTCAGTGCTGCTAGAATGATTGAATCTCGTTAGTGCGGCGACGCCGCGGGCGAGGACGGTGGGCGACGGCCCCCGCGCGCCGCGGACGCAAGACAAGGAAGGCTAGCCATGGAAGCAATGCACCCGGATGTCAAAGAGGTTCTGTTCACCCAAGAGGAGATCCAGGACATCGTCAAGCGCATGGGCGCCCAGATCAGCAAGGACTATGCGGGTCGCGACCTGGTCCTCATCGCCGTCCTGCGCGGTGCGGTCGTCTTCATCGGCGATCTCATGCGCACCATCACCGAGCCCCTCGCCATCGATTTCATGGCGGTCTCGAGCTATGGCGACGGCGCCAAGTCCTCGGGCATCGTGCGCATCGTCAAGGACCTCGACATCGACATAAAGGGCCGCGACGTCCTGATCGTCGAGGACATCCTCGATTCCGGGCTCACCCTCAAGTACCTGATGAAGAACCTCGCGAGCCGCAAGCCGGCCTCCCTCGAGGTGGCCACCTTCCTGTGGAAGGATGTCGAGGGCCGCACCACGGCCGTCGAGCCCAAGTATGTTGGAACGCACTGCCCCGACGAGTTCGTGGTGGGTTACGGTCTCGATTTCGCCGAGCGCTATCGCAACCTCCCGTATGTGGGCGTGCTCAAGCCGGAGGTCTATTCGTAGCATGACGTCCCATCAAGAACCGATCGCCACCAATCCCGTCCTCCTCGCCGAGGGCGATGGACCCGATCCCGATCGTAACCCCGGCGGTGGACCCGAGGGGCCTCTCTTCCGCATGCCCTCGGGGGGCCGTGGTCCCGGGCAGGGCGGCGTGCCATCGCGCGTGAGCTGGCTCTACCTGCTGATCGGATGCATCCTCGTCGCCTACATGTTCTTCAACATCGGCGGCGGCCTAGGTGGCGGCAAGAGCGTGAAAAAGCTCTCCACGAGCGAGTTCGTGACCGCGGTCAAAGAGGATCGCGTCGAGGAGATGACCTACACCGTCATCGGCGGCACGGTCTCGGGCACCTACTGGGCCGATAAGGATGACGTGGGCGACCCCAAGGACCTCCTCAACTTCACCTCCACCTACGTGGGTTCCGACTCCCTCTCCGAGCTGATGGAGAAGCATCCCGACACCGTCTATCGGGTCGACACGAATGACCCCAATTTCTGGACCAACCTGCTCGTGACGGCCCTGCCGACGCTAGTGCTGGTCTTCATCATGTATTACTTCATGCGCCAGATGATGGGTGCCAACAACAAGGCCATGCAGTTCGGCAAGACCAACGCGAAGACCAACGAGTCGACGCGCCCCAAGGTCAAGTTCAAGGACGTGGCGGGCATCGACGAGGCCGTCGAGGAGCTCGAGGAGATCAAGGAGTTCCTCTCCGAGCCCGAGAGGTTCCGCAAGCTCGGCGCCAAGATCCCGCGCGGCGTGCTGCTGGTCGGGCCCCCGGGCACCGGCAAGACCCTCCTCGCCAAGGCCGTGGCCGGCGAGGCCGGCGTCCCCTTCTTCTCCATCTCGGGCTCCGACTTCGTCGAGATGTTCGTGGGCGTGGGCGCGTCCCGTGTCCGCGATCTGTTCAAGGATGCCAAAGCCCAAGCCCCCTCGATCATCTTCATCGACGAAATCGACGCCGTCGGCCGCCAGCGTGGCGCCGGTCTGGGCGGTGGCCACGACGAGCGCGAGCAGACCCTGAACCAGCTGCTCGTCGAGATGGACGGCTTCGAGGAGTCCGAGAGCGTGATCCTCATCGCGGCGACCAACCGCCCCGACATCCTCGATCCGGCCCTTTTGCGTCCCGGTCGCTTCGATCGCCAGATCACGGTCGACCGTCCCGACGTGAAGGGTCGCGAGCAGATCCTGCGCGTCCACGCCGAGGGCAAGCCCATCGACGAGGATGTCAGCTTTGACAAGCTCGCTCAGCTCACGGTCGGGTTCACGGGAGCCGATCTCGCCAACCTCCTCAACGAGGCCGCCCTCCTCGCCGCCCGCCGCAACCGCAACCTTATCTCGATGGACGAGATCGAGGAGTCCATGGAGCGCGTGATAGCGGGACCGGAGCGCAAGAGCCGCGTCATGAGCGAGAAGGAGCGCACGATCATCGCCTATCACGAGAGCGGCCATGCCTTGGTGGGCCATGTCTTGGACAACGCCGACCCGGTGCACAAGATCTCGATCATCAGCCGTGGCCAGGCCCTGGGTTACACGCTCCAGCTCCCCGCCGAAGATCACTTCCTCAAGTCGCGCGGCGAGATGCTCGACGAGCTGGCTGTCTTCCTGGCGGGTCGCGTGGCCGAGGAGGTCATGTGCGACGACATCACATCGGGTGCGAGCAATGACCTCGAGCGTGCGACCAAGATGGCGCGCGACATGGTCACGCGTCTGGGCATGAGCGAGAGCCTGGGAACCCAGGTCTTCGGCGAGGCTCAGCATCAGGTCTTCCTGGGTCGCGATTACGCCGACCATCAGGACTACTCGGAGGAGACCGCCCGTCGGATCGACGAGGAGGTCGCGCGCATCATGCGCGAGGCCCACGAGCGTGCCGAGCGGATCCTGCGCGAACGTCGAGACCAGCTCGAGCTGATGGCGAAGGTGCTGATCGAGCGCGAGACCGTCGAGGGCGAGGCGGTGACCGCGCTTCTGGACGACGAGTGGGATTCCTATCTTGAGCGAGAGGAAGGCATCAAGGCCGCCAAGGAGGCGCGCAACGATGCCGCCGCGGCCGCGCCGCGTATGAGCGACGAGGAGATCGCCGCCGATGCCCAGGCCTACGCGGTTGCCGCGCTCGAGGCCGAGGGCGTCGAGCAGGGGGCCGAGGGGCCGGGGGTTTCCGTGGACCCCGGTGACCCTGAGGCTCCCGGCGACCCGGAGGGGTCGGAGGAGCCTCGCTGACATATCTCGTCGACAGGGGGCGCGCCGTTCGAGGCGCGCCCCTTTCCATATCGGTGATGACGCCGCGTGCGGCGGTTCGTGAGCAACGCGTTTCGCCGCCGCCGGACGGGCGCCCCCTCATCCGAACGGGGGTACAATGGGGCCGCTTCTAGTCGTTCCCATCGTACGGAGGCGAGATTCCCTTGATCAACCGGAACATGTACGCGCGGGGCGCCGAGAGCTCGGTGATCCGCGAGATATTCGCCTATGCTTGCGAGCGCAAGCGCGAGATCGGCGCCGATCGGGTCTTCGACTTCAGCTTGGGCAATCCGAGCGTCCCCGCCCCCGAGGCCGTTCGGGCCTCCATCGAGCGCTCGATGTCGGAGCTCGCACCCGAGGAGCTCCATGGTTACACGCCCGCCCCCGGCCTTCCCTCGGTGCGCGCAGCCGTCGCCGCGTCGCTCAACCGTCGCTTCGAGACCTCCTACGAGGCGAAGGATCTCTTCATGACCGTGGGCGCCGCCGCATCGGTCTCCTGCTCGCTCCATGCGCTCGTCAATCCGGGCGAGGAGGTCGTCGTCATCGCTCCTTACTTCCCGGAGTATGCGGTCTGGATCGAGAAGGTCGGTGCGCGCCGCGTCGAGGTCCCCGCGGATCCCACGACCTTCCAGCTCGATGTCGACGCCATCGAGGCGGCCCTGACCGATCGCACCGCTGCGATCATCATCGACTCGCCCAACAACCCCACCGGAGCGGTCTATCCCCGCGCCGACCTCGGGGCCCTGGCGGATGTCCTGCGCCGCGCGAGCGCGGAACGCGACGAGCCGATCTATCTCATTTCAGACGAGCCCTATCGCGAGATCACCTACGGGGCCGAGGTCCCGTGGATCCCCTCCCTCTATCGGGAGACCGTCGTGTGCCACTCCTATTCCAAATCGCTCTCGCTCCCTGGGGAGCGCGTTGGCTGGGTGCTCGTCCCCAACACGATGGGGGACGCCCCGCGCGTGATGGCCGCCGTGGCGGGCGCGGCCCGCTCGCTGGGCTTCGTGTGCGCCCCGGCGCTCTTCCAGCGCGTGGTCGAGGATTGCGTGGACGAGCCCTGCGACATAGGGGCCTACGACCGCAACCGCCGCGCCCTCACCGGGGCGCTCGGATCGTATGGGTACGAGTACATCGAGCCCGACGGCGCCTTCTATCTCTGGGTCCGCGCCCTCGAACCCGACGCGCGGGCGTTTTGCGAGCGCGCCCGATCCTTCGAGCTCCTGCCCGTCCCCTCCGACAGCTTCGGCGTCCCCGGATGGGTGCGCATCGGATACTGCGTGAGCCACGACACCATCATGAGGTCGCTTCCGGCATGGCGGGCCCTCGCGGAGTCCTATCGCGTGTGAGCACGGCACGCCGAGCGCGGTGCACCGCGCCACCCGACAACGCCCGGCAACGGCAAGGAGGTCTTATGCCCTATCAGATGAGATGCGACGCGCACACCCACACCCTGTTCTCGCGCCACGCCTATTCCACGATCACCGAGAATGCGGATCGGGCCCGCGCCGTCGGCCTTGAGCTCCTGGGCTCGGCCGACCATTTCAGCGCGATGCTCTTCCCGGAGGCCCACATACGGAACTACCAGTTCTTCCTCAACACCACGGTGTGGCCTCGGGTGTGGGACGGGCTCGTGCTCCTGAGGGGCGCCGAGGTGGATATCGTGTCGATCGATGGCGACCTGTTTGGTCAGGGGGTCCCGTGTCCGGAAAGCATCGTCGGTCGAAGGCATCGGCGCCAAGCCGATCTCTTCGAGCGCGTGACCGCGGGTCTGGACTACTTGGTTGCGAGCATCCACAACGGCGAGATCGCGGAGGGCGCGAGCCTGGCGCGGACCACGGCGATGTACGTCGCAGCGCTCGAGGACCCCAAGGTCTTCATCCTCGGTCACACCGGGCGCTCGGGCGTGCCCTTCGACATCGACGAGGTCCTCGCCGTCGCCCGCGAGAAGCACAAGCTCATCGAGCTCAACGAGCACAGCTTGGCGAGCGATCCGTCCGGCACCCACGTTCGGTCCTGTCGAGCCATCGCCGAGCGCTGCGCGGAGCTGGGCGTCGGCATCACCGTCTCGACGGACGCGCACATAGCGCACGACATCGGGCGCGCCCCGCGCGTGATCGAGATGCTCGAGGAGATCCACTTCCCCGAGGAGCTCGTGATGAGCAGGAGCGCCGTGGCGTTCCTGGGCGAGCTTGCCGCGGCGGGCATCAAGGATCTCCGCGACCTTGCGCCGCGCGCTGCGGACGAGTAGCATCTGCACGACAAGCCCCGCGCCACAGGAGAGGACATCCATCATGCTCAAGCGCACCCTGCAAGAGGATCTCGATCGCGCCGTGGCGTTCCATGGGCATCTGTGCGGCGGCCAGATGATCGGAACGCGCATGGCCCGCCTCGCGCTGGAATACTTCCATATCGAGGATCCGGACACCTATCGGGACCTGGTGGCCTTCGTGGAGTGCGACCGCTGCCTCGCCGACGCGATCATCTCGGTCGCCCACTGCCATCTGGGCAAGCGTCGTCTCAAGTGGTTCGACTACGGCATCATGTCCGCGAGCTTCCATGATCTCGCCACGGGCCGCACCATCCGCATCTCCCAGCGCGAGGACGTTCCCCGCTGCCCCGCGGGAGGCGATCTGATGGAGCATTTCGGTCGGTACAGCGACGAGGAGCTGTTCCATGTCCACCGGATCGAGCTGGTCGGCTTCGACGAGCTCGACCTGCCGGGAAAGCCGCGCGTCACCCAGATCTGCGCCTCGTGTGGCGAGCGCATCCATGACGGGCGCGGCGTCGATCGCGATGGGCGCGTGCTGTGCAAGCGCTGCGCCGGTGAGCCCGTCTACTACGTCGAGGGGGCCGAGCTCACACCGGAGCAGATCGCCGCGGGCGCATAAGGTCCTAACCGCGCATCTCGCGTTCGAGCACGGCCACCGTCTCGACGTGCTCGGTGTGGGGGAACATGTCGACGGGTGTCACCTGCGTGAGCCGATATCCGCGCTGTGAGAGGTGCCGTATGTCCCTGACCTGCGTCTGGGGATTGCAGCTCACATAGACGATGCGACGCGGCGCCAGGCTGGCGGCGGCGTCGAGGAACTCAGGGGTTGATCCAGCGCGCGGTGGGTCGATGGAGAGCACGTCGACGTGCAGCCCCTGCCGCGCGGCGTCGAGGATGTGGTCGGTCGCATCGCGGGCTATGAATTCGCAGGACCCCTCGAGGTCGTTGATCACCGCGTTGCGCCTCGCGTCGGCGATGCCCGCTTTGTTGCGCTCGATGCCGAGCAGCCGCACCGAGATCCCCCGCGAGCGAGCGTCGTCCACGGCGCAGAGGCCGATGGTCCCGCTGCCGCAGTAGGCGTCGAGGAGGGTGTCGCCGTCTTGCAGGTCCATCCCCTCTATGGCGATGCGGTAGAGCGCCTCGGTCTGCTGTGGGTTGGTCTGGTAGAACGCGGTGGGCGAGATCTCGAAGGTGCAGCCGAGCAGCTTGTCGTGCATGGTCGTCGCGCCGGCGATGACCCTGGTCTCTCCGCCGAGGATGGCGTTGGTGACGCGTGGGTTGATGTTCTGGGCCACGCAGGTTATGCGCGGGTCGAGCTCGAGCGCGGCTTCGGCAAGTCGGTCGAGGCCGGCCACCTTGCGGTGGGATGTCACGATGACGAGCATCCCCTCGGAGGTCCTCCAGCCCAGCCGCACGATCGCATGGCGCAGGTCCCCGCGCCGTGCGTCCTCGTCGTAGGCGGGGATGCCCAGGCCCTCGGCCTCCTTCGCGAGGCTGGCGAGGATGCCTCGCGCCCCGCGCGCCTCGACGATGCACGAGGAGGCGAAGACGATGTCGTGGGTCCCCCGTGCGAAGAAGCCGCAGCGCACCTCGCCGCGTGGTCCGGGGGCGAAGGGCGTGGCGGCCTTGTGCCGGAACCCGCGCGGGGCGGGGAGCTTGCCGTCGCCCGCTCGGCCGCCCATGCCCCAGATAGGGTCGATCTCGATGCCGGATTCCAGCGCGACCGGGGAGAAGAGCTCTTCCATGGCCTGCTGCTTGCGGGCGAGTTGCTTGTGGTAGGGGAGACCCAGCCATGCGCATCCTCCGCAGAGGCGCATGATCGGGCAGGGCCCGTCGGAGGTCGTTGTCGGCCGGGGGTCGCGGTCCCGTGCCGGTCCGTGGCCGGCATGCCGTCTGTCAAGGTCGTCAGGCCTCTTCCTCTTGGGGTGGGCGTTGCGTCTCATCTGATCTAACTCCGTGTTAACGCTTGGGAATGGGGGGTACAACTTGTTAATCATGACCAGCATAGCAAAGGAGCGCAGGTGCTCGAGCTCAAAGGCATAACCAAAGACTATCCATCGGGCGACACCGTGGTCCGCGCGCTCAGGGGCGTCTCGGTGGCGTTCCGGGATCGGGAGTTCGTGAGCATACTCGGGCAGTCGGGATGCGGGAAGACGACGCTCCTCAACATCATCGGCGGACTCGACCAGTACACCACGGGCGACCTGGTCATCAACGGTCGTTCGACGAAGAGCTATAACGATCGGGACTGGGACACCTACCGCAACCACTCGGTCGGTTTCGTGTTCCAGAGCTACAACCTCATCCCGCACCAGAGCGTGGTCGCGAACGTCGAGATGGCGCTTCTGCTCTCCGGCGTGGGCAAGGCCGAGAGGCGCCGTCGCGCGGAGGAGGCGCTGCGACAGGTCGGTCTCGGCGAGCACTTGTCCAAACGCCCCAACCAGCTCTCGGGTGGTCAGATGCAGCGCGTCGCCATCGCCCGAGCGATCGTGAACGATCCCGAGATCATCCTGGCCGACGAGCCCACCGGCGCCCTCGACACCGAGACCTCGGTCGAGGTCATGAAGATCCTCAAGCAGCTCTCCCACGACAGGCTCGTGGTCATGGTCACGCACAACCCGCTTCTCGCCGAGGAGTACTCAGACCGCATCGTGCGGATCTCCGATGGCTCGGTGCTGAGCGACAGCAAGCCCATGGACGTCGCCGAAGAGGGGCTCGATGCGCGCGAGATCCAGCGCCATGCGGTCGCTGATGCGCGCAAGGGGCGCCGCGGCATGAGCTACCCGAGCGCCATCGCGCTCTCGTTCAACAACCTCATGACCAAGAAGGGGCGCACCTTCCTCACCGCCTTCGCGGGATCGATCGGCATCATAGGCATCGCCCTCATCCTCTCCCTCTCGAGTGGGGCCCAGGAGTACATCTCGGATACCGAGGAGTCCACGATGGGCAGTTACCCGCTCACCATCCAGAAGACGGCGATGGACATGAGCGCGATGATGACGTCGCTGATGGGCGACGTGGGAACGGGGGAGCCCTCGCCCGAAGGCGCGGTCGGCTCCAAGAACATCGTGACCGACATGGTCACCTCGATGGCCGACGGGACGACTGAGAACGACATGCATGCCGTCAAGAGATGGCTCGACTCGAACCCCGGCGACATCCAGAGCCATGTGACGGACATCCAGTACAAATACGGGACCCCGCTCAACGTCTATGCGAGCGATACCTCGGAGGGCGTGGTGCAGGTGAACCCCGCGACGGTGCTCGATGCGCTCGGCGTGTCGACGTCCGGTTCGCTCCAGACCCAGATGATGAGCTCCATGAGCGCGGCGGGGAGCGGTTACGATGTCTGGACCGAAATGCTCGGGAGCGAGGAAGCCGTCGACCGCGATTACGAGGTGGTGACGGGAAGGATGCCGGAGGCATGGAACGAGGTGGTGGTCGCCCTCGATAAGAAGGGCCGAATCTCCGACTACGCACTCTATGCCTTGGGCGTGCTCGATCAGAGCGAGCTCTCCGGGCTCATGGGTGACGCCATGTCCGGCGAACGCGTGACGATGGACGCCCCGCCCGACTATTCCTATGATGACCTGCTCTCCCTCACGTTCAAGGTGCTGCCGGAGAGCGCGAAGTTCCAAGAGCGCGCCGATGGCACATGGGAGGACATGTCAGACGACCCCTCCTTCATGAAAGCGGCGGTCGACGGCGCCGAGACGCTTCGGGTGGTCGGCATCGTGAAGGCGACGGAGGACAACTCGTCCCAGTCGGGATGGGGGTCCGTCCTCTACACGCATGATCTCGTCGAGCGCCTGGTCGGCCAGGTCGGCGACAGCGATGTCGTCGCGGCGCAGGAGGGGAGCCCCACGACGGACATCTTCACCGGCTACCCCTTCCCCGAGGACACCTCCGCCGACCTCTCGATGGACGAAATCGATGCCATGCTTCAGATGATGCCCGCCACCCAAGCCTCGCAGGCGCGCTCCGCCATAGAGGACATGCGGGCCTCGGGTATGGGGGATGACCAGATAGCGGCGGCGTTCTCCAAGCAGATGAACTCCCAGACGGATAACGCGACCTATGAGGGCAATCTTGAGAAGCTCGGCGTCTCGAGCCTGGACGACCCGTACCTCGTGCAGATCTACCCGGTCGATTTCGCGGCCAAGGAGTACATAGACGCGCTCATCAAGGACTACAACGACGACGTCCGGGCGTCTGGAGAGGGCACGGAGATCCAATACACCGACATCGTGGGCACGATGATGTCGAGCGTCACCGATATCGTCAACGCGATAACCTACATCCTCATCGCCTTCGTCGCGATCTCGCTGGTGGTCAGCTCGATCATGATCGGGATCATCACCTACATCAGCGTCCTCGAGAGGACCAAGGAGATCGGCATCCTCCGCGCGATCGGCGCGAGCAAGCGCGATGTGAGCCGCGTCTTCACAGCGGAGACCTTCATCACGGGATTCGTCTCCGGTGTCTTGGGCATCGGCGTCACGGTGTTGCTGGACATCCCTATCAACATGATCATCGAGCAGGTGGCGGGGGTTCCCAACATGGCCGCCGTTCCCTGGGGGGCCGGGGTGGCGCTCGTGTTCGTGTCGGTGGCGCTCGCGCTCGCGGCTGGAGTCCTGCCGAGTCGTATGGCGGCGAGGAAGGATCCCGTCACGGCGCTGAGGTCGGAGTGACGGATCGTTTGGATCAGAGGCGGCGTGGTCGCGGGGGTCGTGGCTACGCCGCCCTTTCGGTGTGCGGCGAGGCGGGATCTGCGTGGCTTTGGGCTTTTTCGCTCCCATATCGCGCCCTGCTTGCCTTGAAATCCATGTTCGTTGGTCTGCGCGCTGTAAAATAGGGGTTTTGTACGACCCTTCTTTCCCCCGGCCTCCAGAGTAAGGCGACGAGGCGATAAAACCCCAGTTGGTGGGCGATTAAGAAGCCTCAAGATCGGCGTCTCCCTTGTTTGGTCGTACATATCCCCCTTTTTGCAGCTGGGCAGCGCCCTTTTTTGGCGCTGAGGGCCATGAGGGCCTCCGGCCGCGTCGCACGGCCCCCGCTTTGGTACGATGGGGCGAAAGGGCGCCCGCGTCGGACGCGGGAGATTGGAGTTCCTCGACCATGTCTGATAGAGAGCGCGACGACATCATCAAGCTTTCCCTGTTCGCCAAGGCCCAGCGCCTCGCGCCGTTGCCATGCCACGACGCCGACCGTGGGTTCGCCATCGTGCAGAGCATCCATCCGCAGCCCGAGGACGGGATGGGTTACCTGACGGAGGTCGTGGGGCCACGGCGCGTGCGCGTGCTGGCTTGGCTCGCCTCGGGAGGGGCGGTCTTCCTGTGCGACGGCCCCATCGACGAGCGCCCCGATCGAGAGCCCGACGGCGGGCTCGTCAAGGATCCCGATGACGGCGAGGTGTCCGCCTTCGTCTGCCCTGATGGACAGAGGCGTACCGTCATGCGCTTGTTGCAGGGCGAGCGCGACCTCAAGGTCAAGGTCATCGAGAGCGTCGCCGACATGGGGCCGTACGGCAAGGGCTCCCATGACGTGGACGTGATAGCCGCGGCCATGTTCCTCGTGTACTCGATCCTCCCCACCGAGCGTGGCGAGGTGGACGCATGGATGACCGTGGGGGAGCTCATCGAGGGGATCCGGGCCTCCTCATATCCCGACGCCCTCGACGCGCTCATGCATCGCGGAGAGCGAGCCGGGGCCTCCGCCTTCGAACGCCTCGCCGCCCGTTCGCTCACCTTGGCCGGTGCCGAATTCATCAGACCCATAGCCGCGACCCATGACCTAGATCTCCGCAGGCTTGCCTCGACCGGCCTGTTCTGGACGTCCTACAACGCCGATGAGCTCGTCGATCGAGAGATCGACACGATCCAGGCCGTCGAGGGCGCCCTCAACCGCTTGGTCTTCATGGAGCGCGCGCTCAGGGTCGAGACCGGTATGTTCCCCCACCTATGCGCCCTGAGCGAGGATCAGTGCGCGCGAGCGGCCCTCGAATCCCTCAACGGCTTCGTCTCGGTCCTCCCCCTCCTCCTGCGCGCCTGCGATGGCCCAAACCCCTTCGCCAAGCTCCAAGGTGTGGAGGCCGCCCGGGGTGGGGAATGGGATGTGCGCACGCGTTTCGCCGATGCCGCCGAGCGGCTCCGCAGCCCCTTCTGCTTTGATTATCGATTCGACTGCGACGCGCGCCTCGGCGTCTTCGCCATCGATGTCACCGTCCCGGTATCGAGCGCCTTCCCCTTCCCGGACGAGGAGGGGCGTTCGAGGGCCCGCGCCGTCTACACGCTCAGGCTCTCGGCGATGCTCGCCGCCATGGCCTTCGGTGCGGGGGTCGGCATCGTCCGCGCCGTCGTGACGGCTCGCGAGCGCACGCGCAATGGAGCGGTGATCTCGTCCATCGCGTTCGGTCGGAGGGCGTTCGCGATGGATGTGGTCCTCGCGGCCCGGTCGGGCGCGCTGAGCGAGCCCGACCTCGATGTCCCGGGCCTGCTCGCCATCCTCGCACCCATCGAGGTGCGCACGCGCTTCGAGGGCGTCGACGGGCCGGATGTCATCGAACCGATCGATCCCCAGCTTCCGGACAGGTCCGTGCGCATGGCGAAGGACGAGCGCGACCTTCCCGCGGAGCTCGCAACCCTTCTTCGGGCCGACAAGGTCCGGGACCTCGATATCTTCGACACTGGGGACGATCCCCTGCGGGAGCGCTTCGGGGAGATCATGAACCATCTGCAGGAGGAGGACCCCTCCGCGCTCACTGAGCTGGCCGACATGGTGTCGACCTACGAGGCGGCCGACTCGCTCCAAGACACCGATGCCCGCCCGCTCTACTGCGTGAACATGGTCTCGCGCATCTTGGTGGGCCGCATCGATGGCGACGAGTCGACGCGCTATCGAAAGATCCCCGACACAGCCTATGATGCCCGCTCCGTCCTTTGTCGGCTCTACCGGGAGCGCGGGAACCTCGAGGACGCCCTTGAGCTCGGACGCAAGCTCGTCGAGCTGGCCCCCACCTCGTTCTGCTCGCATCATTCGCTCGCGCTCGTCTACAAGCAGATGGAGATGGGCCGTGAGGCCGTCGAGGTCTTGGTCGAGGGTCTCAAGTTCGCCGCTGCGCCCGTCGACGTGGCGTGCGGATACTATCGTCTGGGCTTCCTGTTGTGGCAGATGGGCGAGCCGTCCCTGGGTTTGGCCTGCTATCGGATCGTGAGCCGGAACAGCCAGTTCCACGACGACGCCCAAGAGGAGATGCGCGAGCTCATGCGCGAGAGCCGCATCGCCCGCGCCCCCGATGAGGACGAGGCCCGCGCCATGCTCCGGGCCGAGGGCATCCCGCTGGCCCCGGTCCCCTCGCTCGTCGAGACCGCGATGTTCGCGGCGGTGCGCCTCGTCGAATCGGGGATGTTCGACGCGGCCTCATCGCTCGTGCATTTCCTCTCGTCGGTCGACATCGCTCCGGGCAGCTTCGATGTCATCGCCTCCGTCCAGCGCTCCCTGCGCAAGCCGTAGCCCCACGGGCCGCATGCCCTGCCCCGCATCGATCGAGTTCGACGGGTCCCGTCTCCTCACGAAAGGAGCGGGGCCCGTCTCGTCGGCGCCCGCGCGACGTCCCTTTACCGCAGACGAGCGTTCGCTGGGCGAAAGCGCGTTATCGTTTGGCCTCCGCGAGGGTAGGCTCAGGGCATACGGCTGTCGTGCGGGGTCGCATGAGGCGCCCCGCCACGCATTTTCGGCGTGCGATGCACGCTGGGAAAGGATGGTGTCACATGGGCGCGCCTAAAACCGGCAATGTGAGGAACGTGGTTCTCGTAGGCCAAGGCGGGGTGGGCAAGACCTCGCTCGCGGAGGCCATGCTCCACCTATCTGGCAAGACCGCTCGCTTGGGAGGCCATGGGGGCACCAAGCCGACGCTCGACTACGATGCCGAGGAGGTCAAGCGCGAGTTCTCAATCTCGACCTCCATCGCCCCGATCGACTGGAAGGGCGCGCGGATCAACGTCCTCGACGCCCCTTGCTACCCCGATTTCATCGGTGACGCATACGCCGCGATGAGCGTGTGCGAGACCGCCCTCTTCGTGGTCGATGCCGCCGAGGGGCCGCAGCCCACCACTGTCAAGCTGTGGTACGCGGCCGAGGACCTGCGTCTGGCTCGCGCTGTCTTCATCAACCGCATCGACAAGGAGAACGCTGACTACGACACCTGCATGGAGATGCTCCGCGAGCGCTTCGGCATGCGCCTGGGGGCCGTCACGTTGCCCTGGGGCACCTCCGGGGACTTCCACGGCATCATCGATCTCGTCCGCATGAAGGCGCGCCAGTGCGACGGGGTCGACCAGACCGAGTTCGACATCCCCGAGGACCTGCTCCCCGCCGCCGAGGCGGCCCATGAGACCCTCTGCGAGCTGGTCGCCGAGGCCGACGACGACCTCATGGAGAAGTATCTCGAGGGAGAGGGCCTCACGCAGGACGAGGTCGAGGGCCTGCTCTCCAAGGCGATCGCCAAGCGTCTCTTCGTGCCCGTGTTCGTGGGGAGCTGCACGCAGGAGCAGGGTGTCAACTCGCTGATGGACGACATCGCGACCTACTTCCCCGCGCCGACCGACTATGGCGAGATGCCCCTCATCGACGGTGACACCCTCAAGATCTCCTCCGAGGACGACCGCCCGGTGGTCTTCGTCTTCAAGACCCTCAACGATGCCCAGCAGGGGCGCATCTCCTTCATCAAGGTCCTCACCGGCACGATCGAGCCGGGCATGGAGCTCGTCAACGCGCGCACGCGCAAGGGCGAGCGCCTGGCTCACCTCAACGTCATGTGCGGTCGCGAGATGACCGAGGTCGGCCATGCCTACGCCGGCGACATCGTCGTGGTCCCCAAGCTCTCCGCCGAGACCGGCGACACGCTCTCGGTCACGGGTAAGGTCGAGGCCGCGGCGTTCAAGTTCCCCAACTCCCAGTACCGCATCGCGATCGAGGCCGAGAACCGCAGCGAGGAGGACAAGCTCTTCACCTTCATCGACAAGGCCTGCGAGGCCGATCCCACGATGAGGATCGAGCGCGACGAGGAGACCGGGCAGACCATCATCTCCGCCGTGGGCGAGGCGCAGGTCTCCGTTCTGCTCAACCGTCTCGAGGAGCGCACCAAGGTCGCGGCCCACATCGTCCCGCTCCGCATCCCCTATCGCGAGACGATCCGCCGCGTGGCGAGCGCCCAGGGTCGCCATAAGAAGCAGACCGGTGGTGCCGGCCAGTTCGGCGACTGCTTCCTGCGCGTCGAGCCCCTGCTCGACGGCACCGAGTACGAGTTCGTCGACGAGGTCGTGGGCGGGCGCATCCCCCGTGCCCTGATCCCCGCGGTGGACAAGGGCGTCCAGGAGACCATGAAGGAAGGCGTCATCGCCGGGTACCCGCTCACGGGGATCCGCGTCGCCTGCTACGACGGTTCCTATCACCCGGTCGACTCCAACGAGATGGCGTTCCGCGCCGCCGCGCGCATCGCGCTCAAGAAGGCGTGCGAGGATGCAGATCCCGTCGTGCTCGAGCCCATGGAGAACATCACGGTCACCATCCCCGAGAGCTACGCCGGCGCCGTTATGGGCGACGTCTCCGGATCGCGCGGCCGCGTGACCGGCATGGACACCAACAAGCGCGGCGACACCGTCATCATGGCCACGGTCCCCTACGCCGAGCTCGTGGACTATGCGACGCGGCTCCGCTCGCTCACGCGCGGCACGGGCGACTTCACGATGGAGCCCGCCGGCTACGAGCAGGTTCCCTACGATGTCCAGCAGAAGCTCGTGGAGTTCCACGAGCACTCGCGCTCGCAGGGGAGGTAGGGCCCTCCCGCGCTGAGGCGCTGAAGGTTTGTGTCCCTCGAGGGGGCGCGGGCATAAGGCTCGCGCCCCCTTTTCCATTTGACGCGGCGCATCGACGGGTTAGTGATAACGTATTGAACAAAGGGCCCTCGGTTCCAAGAGGGCGCGTCGACAATCTGATACCATGGCAGCTGCACATATCATACAAAGGAGGCGGCAATGCTGAACGCGATCGAGATCTCACCAAAGGTCTGGTGGGTCGGCGGCATCGACTGGAATGAGCGCCTGTTCCACGGCTACACCACGGAGCGGGGCATCACCTAC